>NZ_JBHVWW010000181.1:419-1040 GCF_042882025.1 Kitasatospora sp. NPDC058243 | reverse complement strand
CCTCATCGAAATGCGCGGCGAATGAACCGCCTTTCCCCACCGCCGCCTCCCCGAAGGCAGCATGGACGCAGTCTGCTCCCACCGAGATCAACCTGGTGCCGTTACGCCACTTCAAGGGACATGGTGGCTGGTCCGGCCGTCTGCCTGTGCTGCTTCTGCGGGCGGGCGAGGGCTCGGGTCCGGAGCGGTCCGGACGGTCACCCTGCCGGGCCGGTTTACCGGAGGCGGGGCGGGGCTGGCTGGTGCCAGGGCGTGCGGGGTGGGTGAGGGGTGCGGGCGGTCCTGTGCAGTATGAGCCTCGACTGTTCAGCCGATTTGATCGCTGGGATGGCCCTGGTAACACGAAAGGTGCTCTGACCTGCAAGGATTCGAGTGTCTAGAACGAATCTGAAACGCAGGAGCGGGGCACCTTTCTGGTGGCGAAGACTACAGGGTGGGACGAGCGGCTGACCGTCCAGGCTGACGGCAAGGGGCTGGTCGGGCACGCCGGAGCGGTGCTACTGCGCCGGCTCGCGGACCGGGTCGGGCTGACCACCGCGCTCGCTGAGGCATTGCCCGCAGGCATCGCTCCGGGCTGGCGGGAGCGGGCTCCGGTATTGTTCCAGCTTGCCGTCGCGATGG
>NZ_JBHVWW010000181.1:0-409 GCF_042882025.1 Kitasatospora sp. NPDC058243 | reverse complement strand
CATCCAGGTCCTCTCCGACGCGCTCGCCCAGACCCCCGGCCAGTCCACCGCGAAGATCCTCGTGCGCGTCGACGGGGCCGGGGCCGCCCGCGAACTCCTCAAGCACCTCGCCGCGTTGAACACCCGGCGCCGCACCGTGCGCTTCACGACCGGGTGGACGATCACGGATGCCGACGAGAAGGCCATCGCGAAACTCCCCGAGAAGGCATGGGAGGACTCGCTCAAGCAGAACGGCGAAGTCCAGGAGGGCTACGGGGCCGCGGAACTGACCGGACTGAACACCCGCCCCGACTGGATCAAGGGCATGCGCCTGACCGTCCGCCGGGTCCGACCCTCAGGCCGGCACCTGAAGGACCTGACCGCGTTCGAGAAGCAGACCGGCTGGAAGTACTCGATCACCGCCGCCAAC
>NZ_JBHVWW010000180.1:734-1047 GCF_042882025.1 Kitasatospora sp. NPDC058243 | reverse complement strand
CACCCGACCCCGACAGCTCCAAAATCTCCGGCAGAGTCGAGCTGATGCTGGTCGAACACGGCCAAACCGCGCCGGGCAGAGTGCCGCACTGGACGGTTCCGGACCTGTTTGTCCGGCCTGGCGAACTGATCGACGTCGCCCTGGAACGACTGTGCTGCCAGCACCTGAACATCGGCACCCGGGCTTGCCCCGCCGGCTTTCTCGGTGCCATCACCCTGCCCGAACTCGGCGTCCTGCAGTGCCTCTTCGCAGGGGACGGCGGGGGGGGGGGGGATGTGGGGGGGAAAGGGGGGGAAGGGGGGGGGGGCAGGGG
>NZ_JBHVWW010000180.1:0-724 GCF_042882025.1 Kitasatospora sp. NPDC058243 | reverse complement strand
GAGCCGTTGTTCCTGCGCTGCGCGATCTGGCGCCAGGCCGCCGAGAACACCGCCCAGTCGCTGACCAGGGGCATGCGCGTCATCGTCACCGGCCGCCTCAAGCAGCGCACCTTCGACGACAAGGAAGGCCAGCGCCGCACCGTCGTCGAGATCGACGCCGAAGAAGTTGCAGCCTCCCTGACCTACGTGACCGCGACCGTCACCAAGACCTACCGCTCAGGCCCAGCCCAACCGTCCCCGGCCAGTACAGCCTCCGTCCCGGTCCAGCCGCGTCCATCGGGTGACGTGTATCCGTTCTGACCTGCCCGCTCAGCCCCAGAACGCGTGACGGGGATCATCCAGGAGAACCAGAGCCTTGTCCAGTGACGGCAGGGACGGCAGATCTTCGCGCGCGTACCAGCGCCCGTTGCGGTCCGCCCCATCGACCACCCATCCCTCACCGCCGAGCCGCAGCCGGGCGACTCTGCGTGAGGTCCACTCACCGACTCCGTCCCACGGCGCGCGTTCCTCACTGACCACCACGGCATTGGCCCGAATTGCCCACACCACCGCCACCTCGGCCCGGGCGTGAGCAGGGATTCGCTCCTCGGCCCACTTTGCCAGCCGGGCCCGGTCCATCTCAGAGATCTTCACACCCCTCACGGTAACCCCGGCGGCACGTTCGAAACACGCATCACCTTGCGCGCAAACGGGGGTTGCGGCCCTGGCGTGATCCTTCGTGCGG
>NZ_JBHVWW010000179.1:564-1060 GCF_042882025.1 Kitasatospora sp. NPDC058243 | reverse complement strand
TCGCCGAATTCCGCACCACCATACACGTCGGCATCGCCATCAGGGACTCGAAGGTTCTGGAGGGCCCGGCGCTGATGCTGTCGCCGGCCACGTTCCTTACCTTCGTACAGCACGCGGCGAAGATTGACGCCTCGGTCTGAGCAGCAGCACAACGATGCCTGGCTCCCCCAGCCCGTAGCAGGGGGAGCCAGGCTTTCCGTACACCTGTACCCCATAGGACCCGCCTGATACCCCATCGCATCAACGAGCTTGTGCACCGTCGTCCTGCGTCTACTCCTTTACCAAGGTGCAAGGTGCCCCGTGGATGGGGACCTTGGTGAAGGGGTCATCGCTTTTTGCCTGGGCAGGGGCGGACGTGGGGTCCCGCCGGTAATGCTGATGGATTGAACGCTAAGAAATGATCTTGGTCCGGAGGGTCTCGGTTCGATCACTGCCGGTGTATCTGTGAGGAGGGTTGGTGAGAGGAGCGGGTTGGGGGTGTTGAGTAGCTTTAGGG
>NZ_JBHVWW010000179.1:0-554 GCF_042882025.1 Kitasatospora sp. NPDC058243 | reverse complement strand
GCCCTGCTGGACCATATAGCGGGGCGGGTGGGGGTATCGAACGAGGGGCCGCGGGCCCTGTTCGACCGGGCGGTGACGTGGCTGCTGCGTAACCGGGTGCTGATGCCGGGGCTCACGCAGCTGGCCCGGCTGGTCGGTGAGGTCCGTACCGGTGAGCAGGCGCTGATCTACTCGGTGGTGGACGCCCCGGTGGAGCCGGAGTTCCGCCGGGGGCTGCTGGAGCTCCTCGACGTCCCGGAGGGGGCCACACGGTCTGTGCTGGAGGGGTGGCGCAAGGGTCCGCGGGATGTGTCGGGGCGGGGGCAGAAGGCCGCGTTGGAGCGGACGCGGGACATCCACGGGGTGAAGTCCGGCGAGCTGGACTTGTGGCGGGTGCCGCCGGTGAAGCTGGCGGAGCTGGCCCGGTATGGGATGAGTGCGCACGCGCCGACGCTGCGCAGGCTGGCGGAGCCGCGGCGTACGGCGACGGTGCTGGCCACGATGCGGCATCTGGAGGGGTCCTCGGTCGATGACGCGCTGACGCTGTTCGATGTGCTGATGGCCAAGAAGCTCCT
>NZ_JBHVWW010000178.1:0-1075 GCF_042882025.1 Kitasatospora sp. NPDC058243 | reverse complement strand
GATGCTCGGCTACGCGATGGGCCCCCGCCATGACGCCGCGCTGGTCAGCGCGTCGCTGAACGTGGCAGCCGCCACCCGGGGCGGGGAGGTGGACGGGGTGATCTTCCACAGCGACCGCGGCAGCGAGGGTGGATTCAACTGATCGTCGCAACACCTCGTGGGTGGAGGTGGAGTGATGGGTGTTGGTCCGCAGCAGCGGCAGGTTCGTGCGTACCGGGGCCAGATGCCGTCGCCAGGCCGGCCGGCGGTCGCCTGGCGTGAGGACCGTGTCCGGTTCTGGGCGGCGATCGCCCAGGGAGTCCGGACGGAGTAGGCAGCGGCCGAGGCCGGGGTGTCGCCCGCGGTCGGGGCTCGATGGTTCCGCCACGCTGGAGGCGTGGGACCGAACCTTTCGCCATCAGTATCGGGACGCTACCTGTCGTTCCCGGAACGCGAGGACATCGCCGTCTGGCAGGCTCAGGACGTGGGCGTCCGTGAGATCGCGCGCCGGCTGGGCCGGTCACCGTCGACGGTCTCACGGGAGCTCCGCCGGAACGCCTCAACACGCACCTACCGCCTGGAATATCGGGCGTCCACCGCGCAGTGGCATGCCGAACGGCGAGCGCGACGACCGAGAACGGCGAAGCTGGCGGTCAACGAGCGGCTGTGTCAGTACGTCCAGGACAGACTCGCCGGGACGATCCTGGCCCCGGACGGCCAACCGGTTCCCGGGCCTGTCACCCCGAATTGGAAGGGACGCAACAAGCCACGGCGGCAGGACCGGCGGTGGGCGACGTCATGGAGTCCCCAGCAGATCGCGAACCGCCTGCCGGTCGACTTCCCCGATGATGAGTCCATGCGCATCTCGCACGAGGCGATCTACCAGGCACTGTTCGTCCAGGCCCGCGGCGGGCTCAAGCGTGAGCTGGTCGCCTGCCTGCGGACCGGGCGTGCGCTGCGTGTCCCGCGAGCGCGTTCCCGGCAGCAGGCCCGTGGTCATGTCACGCCCGAGGTGATGATCAGCGAACGGCCCGCCGAGGCGGCCGACCGCGCGGTCCCGGGCCACGGGGAAGGTGACTTGATCATCGGATTGAAC
>NZ_JBHVWW010000177.1:0-1075 GCF_042882025.1 Kitasatospora sp. NPDC058243 | reverse complement strand
ACCTCCGCCGCGAACGGAGCGATCTTCGCCTCAGCCAGCGAACGCACCGCCTCACGGAGCATCTCGTGCTCCTCGGAGATACGGAAGAGATCGAACTCCTGGCTCATGATCGCCACTCCTGTTTCACGACGGTACTCAGTACCCTTCATTATGCACCTACGCGGCAAAAAGGGAACTCAGTGCCTTCACATGGCGGCACTGAGTTCCCTATCCTTTTTTCTGCCGAACTTCTGCCGAACAAGCCGGTCCGAGCGCAGGGAGATGACAGCGTGGTCCACTCAGCCATCGATGCCGACACCCGGAGCACCACGCTGTACTTCCAGCGCTGCTCGTGGTGCTGCAACCCGACCTTCCAGCGGCTGCTCTGCCCCACCTGCGGCTCCACCGAGCTGCGGCTGGAGCCCAGCGAGGGCACCGGTGTCGTCCGACGCTGCGAGGTCGAGCAGGCCCGGACGCCGCTGGTCCGCCAGAAGTCCCTGATCCGGATGGCCGAGGGCTTCGACGTCTGGTGCATCGTCGACGGGCTGCGCAGCACCGTCCCGGTCGGGACGCGGGTGCGGCTGCTGTCCGCCCCCGGCTCCGAGCAGCCCGAGCTGCGGCTGCTGCCGATGGAGGGGCCGCAGCCGCCGGTGGACGTCGAGCCGCGCCCGCTGCCGCCCGTCCAGGGCGGGTTCACCCAGCACCTCGCGGCCTTCGCCGAATAGCGTCCACCGCACGGCGGATAGCGTCCGCCACACGCCGGAGGGCGTGGCACCGGGTACTCGGTGCCACGCCCTCCGCCATGTGGTGCGCGGGGATCAGCCCTTGCGGGACTTCACCTCGGCGGTCAGCTGCGGCAGCACGGCGAACAGGTCGCCGACCACGCCGTAGTCCGCCAGCTCGAAGATCGGGGCCTCCGGGTCCTTGTTGACCGCGACGATGGTCTTCGAGGTCTGCATGCCCGCCCGGTGCTGGATGGCGCCCGAGATGCCGTTGGCCACGTACAGCTGCGGCGAGACCTGCTTGCCGGTCTGGCCGACCTGGTTGCTGTGCGGGTACCAGCCCGCGTCGACGGCGGCACGCGAGGCACCGACGG
>NZ_JBHVWW010000176.1:724-1082 GCF_042882025.1 Kitasatospora sp. NPDC058243 | reverse complement strand
ATGAAGTGGTCCCCGCTCACACCGCCTGAGCGGTGGCGAGGCGGACGAAGGCGCCGACGGCGCCGGCAGACAGCCGGAGAACCGGGCCTGCCGAACGCTTAGCATCACGGACAAAGATCTTACTGAGCCTGGCGGCCGAAAGGTCGGCGACCTCGACGCACTGAGACTCTCCGCCTCCTGAGTAAGACGACTTGCGCCACTCCACGTTACCCAGGTCGGTAGCGCTGAGGCTGGCCATTTCAGTCACGGGTCTTCCCTTTCATGTAGTCCTTGATCATTTCGCGCGAGGCATCGACGTTGAGGGCGGCATCCGCCACGGCGTCGAAGGCCATCGCGAACGCTTCTACATCTTCCGGAT
>NZ_JBHVWW010000176.1:0-714 GCF_042882025.1 Kitasatospora sp. NPDC058243 | reverse complement strand
CAGGTGATCAGCTGCGGGAAGTACGTCTTGATCGAGACCGCGGCCTCCTCTAGCGCGATGCTGTCCGCGTACGGCTTGGGCAGCACCTCCTCGTAGGCTGCCCACCACCGTCGCTGATGCGACTGCACCACATCGGTGATTCCGTGCACCGTTTCCGGATCGGTCACCCCGTATGCGGCAAGGAGAAGTGCGACTTCCGAGGCCTTGATCAGGTACTGCCCGGTCTCGACGCGGGACAGCCGCGTGCTCTCCCATCCGAGAACGGCTGCGGCTTGAACTCCGTTCATACCGGCCGCCTTCCGGAAGCGGCGTAGCAAATACCCAAGTCTGCGCCTCATCACCGGTGGCGGAGTCTGAGAGGTCGTCATGGGCGCCGTTTGGCACAACATTGCGGCTCTGCCGAGAGAACACTCGTTCCATTTTCCTGCGGATTGGAACCGCAATATTGCGAAACTGCGGCAAGTAGGAGCATGCTCTACGCAGGCCATGGTGACGGGGCATCAGTTCATGATCATTCGTCACCTTGAGTTCAACTGGCCTGCCCTGCCTGAAGAGGAACACGACCTGCACGCTGCTGCGCCCGCCCGCGCCCCGTCGACACGGAGGACTGCGCCATGCCAATCACCGCCCCGACGCTCGCCGACTTACTGAGATGCGCTCGGCTGCACGGTCCAGTCCCGGCGCAAATCGAGGCTTCCTTTGAGCGCACAGCGC
>NZ_JBHVWW010000175.1:0-1083 GCF_042882025.1 Kitasatospora sp. NPDC058243 | reverse complement strand
GTGGGCGCCTGCCTGGCCGACCGGCATCGCGCCGCCATCAAGCCCTGCGCCCAGGCGCTGTCGCCCTCCGCGTCCGGGCGGCCGCGCGTGATCGCTGTCGACGGCAAAGCACTCAAGGGATCAGCACGTCTCACTGCGAAGCGCCGGCATCTGCTCTCCGCGGTCACCCACGACCCGGTCGCAACCCCCGCCCAGGTGGAAGCCGGCGCGAAGACGAACGAAACCACACACTTCCAACCGCTCCTGGCACCGCTGGACCTGGCCGGCACCGTCGTCGCCTTCGACGCGTTGCACTCGGTCAAGGCGAACGCCAACTGGCTGGTCGAGACGGAGAAGGCCCACTGCATCGCCGTGGCCAAGACCAGCCAGCCGACCGCCCACCGCCAGCTCGCAGCCCTGCCGTGGCGGGACATCCCCCTCCAGCACACCGCCTCCGCCCCGGGACACGGCAGGCGCGAGTCCCGCTCGGTCAAGACCTGCGCGATCGCGGACGAACTCGGCGGGACCGCCTTCCCCCACGGCCGCCTGGCCATCCGTGTCCACCGCCGGCGCAAGCAGACCGGCAAGCGCGAGACCCGTGAGAGTGTCTACGCCGTCACCAGCCTCGACGCCCGCCAAGCCGGCCCCGCCGACCTGGCCGCCGCGATCCGCGGGCACTGGGGAATCGAGAACTCCTCGCACCACATCAGGGACGCCACCTTCGCCGAGGACGCCTCCACGGTCCACACCGGCACCGCACCCCGCGCCATGGCGACCTTCCGCAACCTCGCCATCGGCGTGCTGAAAATCCTCGGAGCCGACAACATCGCCAAGACCACCCGAGCGATTCGAAACGAACCCGAGCGAGCACTCCGCATCCTGGGCATCACAAACGAACCAGACACCTACGGAACTTAATCAAGCCCTGCCCCCGGCCTCCCCTGCACAACCCCGCGAACAGCAACAACAGCAAGATCAAATGACTTTGGAACAGGCCTGGGCGAGGGGACTCGGGGCGTGGGCGGCATACCACTATCCGGGCAGGATCTCCGGGTCTTGCCGAGGCCTGGGTTTACGGTCGGATACTACTACGAGAGGATGACC
>NZ_JBHVWW010000174.1:275-1152 GCF_042882025.1 Kitasatospora sp. NPDC058243 | reverse complement strand
TCGGGGATGACTGCTTTGATTCCGTGTTTGCGCAGGTAGGAACGGTTGCCGCGGGAGGAGTAGGCCTTGTCCCCGGCGACCGCGCCGGGCCGGGTGCGGGGACGGCCGACGGGCCCGCGGACCCGTACCTTCTTCAGGACGGGGATGAACTGAGGGCTGTCCGCGGCCTGGCCCTCGGTCAGGAGGAATACCAGTGGCCGGCACTTCCGGTCGCCGGCAAGGTGGATCTTGCTGGTCTGTCCGCCCCTGGAGCGTCCGAGCAGGGCGGCTTTCAGCCGGAGCTTGCGCCGGCGCCGGATTCGTCGCCGTTCTTCCCGCTCCGGGTCACCTGCAGCGGTCTGCCCGCTTTGTTCCTCCAGGCCTCCCCTTTTTTCCGGGCCTTCTCCGCCTCTCCTGCGGCCTTCTCCAGGGCGTTCACGGTTTCGGAGTCGAGGTGCATCCCGGCGGCGTCGTGATGGGCCCGCACGGTGGTGGAGTCCACGCTGACCAGTGACAAGTCCACCTCGTCCCGCTTCGCGGCCAATGCGATCAGCTCCTCCAGCAGGGCTTCGAAGACGCCGGCGTCCCGCCAGACCCGGAAACGGCCGTAGACCGTCGGCCAGGGGCCGAACTCAGCGGGCATCTCCCGCCACTGAGCGCCGGAGCGGAACCGCCAGATCACGCCCTCGAACTGATCCCGCAACCTCTCGGGGTACGGGCCGTACTCGCCGATCGGCAAGTACGGCCCGATGAACATCCACTGCTCGTCGGTGAGTTGCCTGCGCGTCACACACAGCGTCATACCGGATTCCGCATTCAGACGGGCACACAGCCGTAACACTAATCACCGCATCCCACAGGGCCCCGCCTCTGGTCGCACTCGCGGTGCATGTACCAG
>NZ_JBHVWW010000174.1:0-265 GCF_042882025.1 Kitasatospora sp. NPDC058243 | reverse complement strand
GGAAAGCTGTGGCCGTAGCGGAGGGCGAGCCCGAACGCGATAGCCAGCATCGCCGTCCCGGTGGCCACGCTGAGAGTGAGCCTGCGGGTGGAATAGGGTGGCGACCGGCCACGATCCAGTTCTGGCGTAAGTGGTGTTGACGCGGATTCCAGGAAGAGACTCGGGGTCCGGCGGGGGCAGTCGTCTCATCGAGCCACCGCCGAGCCGCTCGCGGACGAGACTGGAACGTACGAGGCGCCCGTCGCACGGTGCGGCTCGATCGTCC
>NZ_JBHVWW010000173.1:0-1156 GCF_042882025.1 Kitasatospora sp. NPDC058243 | reverse complement strand
GACGCCGGCCTCTACAGGGAACGAAACCCCATCGAGCGCCTGGTCAACAAGCTGAAGGCTTGGCGAGGCATCGCCACCCGATACGACAAAACACCCGAGAGCTACCTCGCAGGCCTCCACCTCCGCGCCGCCATCATCTGGATCAAGGACCTCACCCGGACCAGCCCTTGATCACGACCAAATACAGGCCCTAGGTAGGGGCGCAGGTCGGCGATCCGACCGGCATCCAGCGGACCCAGCTTCACCAGCACGGCAGGGATGGGAGAAGATGCAGCGGCAGGCACGGGCCACCTCATGATCATCGGGCTTGGACACCACAATGGTCACGAACCCCGCGCCTGCCCTGTTATCCACCCCAACCGGTCACAACCCGACCAGCCGCACACCCCAGGAACTTGCAGCCGCCCTGCCCGGCTCTCGGAGACCGCCCACCGCGAGAAGTCCACGCCGAATATACGGAGTTGCGTACAGCCGCATGAAGTAAACGGTCAGATCACTGTCCCCGGAAAACGCGAGGCACCTCAGGTGTGGGCGCTGTTTGACACGGCTCCACCACGACGTACGTCGGCTGTCTGACTTCGAGGATCCCGGTCGCGGTGACGACCGTGTCGGCGGCGGTGCTCTGCAAGACGGTGAAACTGATCCGGTCCATGTCCGCCTCCGGGCGGGTGCAGACGGTGTCGGCGGCTGCGCGGATCAGGGCCTGGCAGGTGGCCAGCAGGGCGTAGACCTCCTGGTCGAGCCCTTGCAGGCTGCGGGAGCGCAGAACGCGGCCGTCGGGCATCGTCGCCTTGACCGAGAAGTATGCCGCCTCCGGCTGCCGCCGCTCATGGTAAAGATCAACAAGCTCGGCGGCGGGGAAGGCGACCGGGCCGGGGAGGCTGGTCAGCAGGCGCCACTGCTCGGTGCGGACCGTGCCGTCGGCCAGGATGACGGTGACGGAGGCTTCGATGACGCGGACGGCCAGCAGGGCGGGCAGTACGCCGCAGCCGATCCGGGCCAGGCAGGAGCCGTCGCCCAGGTGTGTCAAAGGTGGGGGGATCCGGCGCGCTGAGGAGCGCACCAGGAACTGTGCGCCGCCGGCGGTCAAATCGTTCGGTAACCCGGCCGCATCGAATGCGGCGTCGGCCATCAGGGGCATCGTGCTGTCCAGGGC
>NZ_JBHVWW010000172.1:0-1217 GCF_042882025.1 Kitasatospora sp. NPDC058243 | reverse complement strand
GGGCAGAGTGCGAGCCGGGGGCAGGCAGGGCCAGGTCGACCGCGCGGGCGGTCAGGCTCTGCCCGCCCGCCGCCAGGACGGCCGGGTACTCGGTGGTCCACGGGGCATCCGACATGACGGTCAGCGCATACTGGCCCGATGCCTTCGGGACGAACTCCAGTTGCTTCCCGGCGGGCAGGGACACTGTTACATCCCGCGCAGAAACAGACACCTGGCCGGTGTTCACCAGCTGCACCGCCGGGTATCCCGGAGCGCCTCCGGGATCCAGGTACTGGGGGTAGCCGGCGGCCGGGGACACCGAGAAGGCTCCCGTATCCCCGCCGGGCCCGCCCGTACCGCCGGAACCGACAGAGAAGTCCACCACCGCGGACTGCGAGAAGCCCCCGGCGCTGTCATGCGCGGTCACCGCCACCGTATGCGGGCCCTCCCCCCACGGCTGCCCGTCATCCCGCATAAACGACCACCCCGACGTCGCCGGGTTCACCCCTACTCCCGCGGCGACCTGTACGGAGCCTTCTGCCGCGGACACGCTGACCGCACCGGCGGCAGTCCCCCCGAACACCACCCGCGGATCCGGCTGCACTGAGCCCTCCCCCGGAGTGATGACCACCGGAGCGGCAAGACCGCCCGGACCACCGGCCTGCAGCGGGTCATCAACGTCCTTGACCGTCCAGAGGTATCCGTCGTAGCCCACGACGTAAGCCACGCCGGCCGCATCGATCTTGACGTCCCGGGCACTGCCGAGGTTGAAGACCGACAGGTCCGTGTCACGCGATACCGTCAGCCCGCCAGCGACGCCGCCTGCCGCGGTCCCGCCGTCCAGCACGATACGCCACAGGTCGCCATTTGTGCAGATTATGTAAAGATACTTGTAGATGTTACCGGGTCCCGAATTTGGCCGCAGGAACATATGGCACGGATTCGTCATACCCTTGGCGATCAAGGTTTTATCGCCGCCGCCCACCGGCACCTTGTAAAGCTCCCCGCGAGTATAGTTTGCGGCATATACATTCGCTTCACCGTCAGGGTCGATGGCGACAGAATAGCAATACGCGAGGCCCGTAGCAATGGGCGTCTTGCTGGAGGACCCCGCCTCCAGATCGACCCAGTACACCTCGCCTCTCTCGGTGCCTACCGCCCCGTTCCCGCCGTCGGCAGTTACCGCGATGTCGGTAGGGTAGGGCGTCGCGTAAACCTGCTGGAGCACCTTCCTCACC
>NZ_JBHVWW010000171.1:0-1222 GCF_042882025.1 Kitasatospora sp. NPDC058243 | reverse complement strand
GTGCGGGGGCTACGAGGTACGACAAACTTGCCGTCCGCTACGAGGCAACGGTACTGGTCGCAGCCATCAACGAGTGGCTGTGACCAGCACTTTCGCAACAGACCCTAGTACTGCAATCACACTTGTGTGTGGTTGAGTTGGTGTATGACTGTGCTCGGGGTGGGGTTGGTTGAGGAGTGGGACGGGGTGCTGGCCGGGTTGCATGCCCGGTTCGCGTCGCGTTTCGTGAGGTCGGAGCCGCGTGGGCGGGCTCTTGCGTATATGCGGGGGCTGATCGCTCCGTTGGAGCGGAAGAACGGCTGGACGCTGGCGGAGCGTGCCGGTGACCGGCTGCCGATCGGGATGCAGCGCCTGCTGGGCGAGGCGGACTGGGACGCGGGCAAGGTCCGTGACGATGTGCGGGACTACGTCGTCGAGACGATCGGCGACAAGGACGCGGTCCTGATCGGTGACGACACCGGTTTCCTGAAGAAGGGAGTGCGCTCGGCCGGCGTCCAGCGGCAGTATTCCGGCACCGCCGGACGTACGGAAAACTGCCAGGTCGGCACGTTCCTGGCCTACGCCTCGCCCAGGGGGCGGGCTCTGATCGACCGGGAACTGTACGTGCCCGTCTCCTGGACAGACGACCGCGAGCGGTGCCGGGACGCGGGAATCCCCGACGAGGTGGTCTTCGCGACGAAGACCGAGCACTTCAAGGCCATGCTCAGCCGTGCGATCAAGGCGGGTGTGCCCTTCGCCTGGGTCACCGCGGACGAGGCCTACGGGCAGTCGAAGTCCCTGCGTTGGTGGATGGAACAGCGGGCCGTCAGCCATGTGATGTGTGTGAAGGCCAGCGACACCGTCATCACCCGCGGCATGGGCGAACGCCGTGTCGACGACCTCGTCGCCGGCCTCGCGCCTCAGGCGTGGAAGCGCCTGTCCGCCGGGAAGGGATCCCACGGCGAGCGCATGTACCAGTGGGCCCGGATCCCCATCCGGATCTGGTGGGAGAACGGCCACGGCCACTGGGTCCTGGCCCGCCGGAGCCTGAAAGACCCCACGGACCTCGCCTACTACGTCTGCTACGGCCCCGTCGCCACCCGGTTGAAGGACCTGGTCCAGGTGGCCGGCGCCCGCTGGGCCGTCGAAGAATGCTTCCAGACCGCGAAGGGCGAGTGCGGCCTGGACCACTACCAGGTCCGCCTCTACCACGCGTGGTACCGGCACATCACCCTCGCCATGG
>NZ_JBHVWW010000170.1:330-1274 GCF_042882025.1 Kitasatospora sp. NPDC058243 | reverse complement strand
GACCGGGCCGGGTGGTGGGCCCGGTGCTGACGGCGCATTCGGATTTCAAGGTGCACGGCGATCTGCTCGGGGCTGGCAGGCCAGATCGCAGCCGTGATGACGGCCCGGGCGTAGGCGGGTGTTTGCAGGAGGCCGGGGATCACCTGGGGCTCGTGGGTGCGGATCGAGGAGGCTGCCGTCTCCAGGCCGATGTAGTCGGCGTACGGGATATCGCCGCAGGCCGCCCACCAGCCTGGCCGGTTCGATTCCGTGGCCAGCTGCATCAGCGAGTCGACGACCCGCCGGTCGGTGACTTGGTAGAGGCCGCACAGGTCCCGCACATCACGGGGCTTGATGGCGCGGCGGCCGTTCTCCATATGGCTGATCTTCGGCTGCGAGATCAGCAGGCGCTCGGCCACCTGCGTGCTGGTCAGGCCGCGGGCCAGGCGGAGCCGGCGCAGCTCCGCGCCCAGCCGGCGCCTTCTGACGCCCGGGTTTCCGTTCGCCGCCACGTGCAGTCTGCCTCCGGCTCGGGATCGTCCGCCCGCGGCGCAAATTGCCGCGACCGGGCCCGGTCCAAACGTATTCGCCGTGCGGCAAAAGATCAACGAGCCCTGCTGGCAGGTGTCACACTGCGCGAAAGAGACGGGGTGCAGACCAGCGCGGTGACGAGGCCCGATGCTGGTCCGAAAATGAAGCCGCAGGCGGGCAGCCCGAGGTGACCTCTCGGTTCGATGGTCCGGGAAGCCGGGGCGGTGGGTTCAGGCAGCCGACTGGGGGGTGAGTGCCACCTGGTGGCCGGGGGCTCGGAGTTGGCGGATCAGGTCACGGGTCTTGCGTGCGGGGGCCGGTCCAGCGTTGGTGGTGATCGGTTCCGGTGCAGCGGGCTCGAGGGCCAGGCTGGGGAAGACCTGCACGGCGTCGGTGCGGCGTTTGACCTCGCGGTTCAGCCGTTCCAGGGGGTT
>NZ_JBHVWW010000170.1:0-320 GCF_042882025.1 Kitasatospora sp. NPDC058243 | reverse complement strand
AGACCGCGAAAGCGGTCAGGTCCTCCTTCGCCGCCAGGAGCATCTCTTTCACCCTGGGGAACTGGGCGCCGGGCATCCCGAGTTCGACAGTTGGTGGGCATGCGGGGCGGGTGGGCGAGGGATCTATGCAGGTGAGGGGCGGGGTGGTGGTGTGAACCCGGCTGAAGGTGTGGGCAAACGAATTTTGCGTTGAGCTGGACTGTTGTCGCATGATGCGGGCATGTACTTGCGGAAGATCCAGCGGCGGAACAAGGACGGGTCGGTGGTGCGCTACCTGCAGCTCGCTCACAACCGGCGCAAGGACGGCACGACCCAGGCGG
>NZ_JBHVWW010000169.1:0-1290 GCF_042882025.1 Kitasatospora sp. NPDC058243 | reverse complement strand
GGGGACCCTGTGGGAGAGTAGGACGCCGCCGAACAATCATTCACAGAGAACCCCCATCCGGGAAACCGGATGGGGGTTCTCTGCATTTCCGGGGCACACGACGGCCATCACCGTGCCCCGCGCCGGCCTGTCAGATGGTGTCCTTGACCTTGATCTGGCCGCTGTCGATGACGAAGTTCTGGTTGCCGAAGCCGGGGCTCTGACACTGCCAGATCTTGACCCGGTCACCGTTGTTGCGGGAACCGCCCACGTCCAGGCACATCTCTCGGCCGGTTCCGATGGTGTCCTTGACCTTGATCTGGCCGCTGTCGATGACGAAGTTCTGGTTGCCGAAGCCGGGGCTCTGGCACTGCCAGATCTTGACGTGGTCGCCGTTGTTGCGGGAACCGCCCACGTCCAGGCACATCTCTCGGCCGGTTCCGATGGTGTCCTTGACCTTGATCTGGCCGCTGTCGATGACGAAGTTCTGGTTGCCGAAGCCGGGGCTCTGGCACTGCCAGATCTTGACGTGGTCGCCGTTGTCGCGGGAACCGCCCACGTCCAGGCACATGGTGTTGGTGGCCACGCGGGGCGCGGCGACAGCAGCCGTGGTCGCCGTCAGGGCGATCAGGCCGGCGGCGGCCAGGGCAGCGAGCGCGGTGGTGGAACGGGACATGATGTACCTCCGCAGGTGCGCCGACGGGTGTCGGCTCTCGGTGGGGTGGTCGGACCTGGGCAGGCCTGCCGGAAGGTGTAGCCGGCAGGTCCTGCCTGGTATGGGCAAGGTTCGCAGCGGTCAGTTGCGACACGCCCGGGTACGAACCACAGTCATTCCATAGGGCGACATATGGTTTGAAACCCGGTCACCACTTGGGCAGAGACCGGAGCGCGGCGGCTGAGCGATCCTTCATGGGTGCCGTGGCTGCGACGGCCGTAACGGAACGTCAGGCCTTCGGCCTGCTCGGTGAAGGTCCAGCGCGGGCGCGCAGGGGTCGAAGCCAGGGCGCGGCGGGGGTGGTGTGCGCCGTGCCGGGGCGTGGCTACGCCGCTTCGGGCCGGCGGGTGTCCAGCCAGGCGCGGTAGCGGCCCAGGGCCTCGCGCTGCTGGAGCTGTTCGACGAGCAGGGCCACGGCCGGGCGGGTGCCGGGGGCGGGAGCCCGGCCGGAGGCGAGCGCCTTGTCGGACCAAGTCACCGGGCGCAGGGCGCGGTTGGCCGGTGAGCCGCCCCAGGCATCGGTGCGGGTGTTCACCAGCGGGGAGAGGAACTGGGAGAGCAGCCACCTGACCGGGCCCAACGGCGCGGCGCCCGGC
>NZ_JBHVWW010000168.1:807-1301 GCF_042882025.1 Kitasatospora sp. NPDC058243 | reverse complement strand
CGGTAGTTGCGGTTGCGCCGCGACACGTCGGTCACGACGAGCCCGCCGACTACGTCCGCGACAGCTATCAGGTCGAGCTCGCGCAGGAGGTCGAGCACGCCGGTCGCGTCAAGCGTGCCACTACGGACTCGGTCCGGGGGCGCGTGCGCGGCACCTGTCGGCGGCGCGGCGACGATGGCCACGTCAGCACCCGCAGGACAGGCCCACGGAATCGCCACCCGGCAGCGACGAGCACGAAGTGGTGCAGTGCGCGCAGCCGGAGCACGGGCAGCCTTCCGCGGCGAGGGCCCTGACGCCGGTCAGCCCTGACAAGCCACGCAGGAAACCGGTGCGCACCTCACCCTGCAGGAACTCGACCGGGAGCGTGCGCGAGGTGGTCTCGGTGGTCCGCGCGTCGCGCCGCACCCAGACGAGCGTGTGACCGGGCCTCGTCTCCTCCGCGTGCAGCGCGTCCTTTGCATCGCATTCCACGAAGTGCGTGAGGGCCGCGTTGA
>NZ_JBHVWW010000168.1:0-797 GCF_042882025.1 Kitasatospora sp. NPDC058243 | reverse complement strand
CTTGAGCACTGCCCGTTGCGCGTAGTCCGTGCAGGTGGGGAGGTAGACACAGGTTCTTCCGTCCTGTTTCAGACGGTCGCGGAGGAAAGACTCCTGGTACACCTTGACAAACCAGACGATCACAACTCTACCGGCCCGGCGTGGGCGCGCAACTGCACGCTTCGGGGGACCATTCGGCCTGGGCGCGACCCACATGAGCAGTCGGATCGCGGCGTACGCGGCAACGCTCGCCGACGCGGTCAACCACCGCTCCGATAGGCGAAAGGCCCGTCGAGACATCTCTTTCCCACTCAACGCATCACTCCAGCTGCCTCGTCGTTTCAATTGGATTCGGCGCGCCAAGTACTGCTCATCATACGGAAAAGCGGAGGCCACACTCTTTCCTCGCATTCAGGGCCCGCGTGCGACCGTGCCGCGACGTGGTGTCGGGCGACACGAGAGAGAGTCAGCGGTCAGCGACATGAGGTGTGTCAGTGCTGCCGTACTACCGACGTTTCTGGGCCCTTGGACAGAGCTCTCTTGGTGCTGCCGCGAACGCGGTGCCGAAGGGAGGACGCGATGGTGCCGTACACGGCGCGGAAGGGGCTATGGTCGGTCAAGCGCGGCACCGCAACCAACCGCTCGGCGGCCCGCACGACCGGTGGCCAACTGCAAGCTGCTGCTTGCGAAGATCGAACAGATGGCCGCAGGGCCCGCCGACCACTGGTGATCATCCGAGTGCAGCGGCCGAGCTTGGCGGGGTCGGTGTTTCATAGGTGGTCCCTGTTGCAACACCGCGCACCGCGGACGTTCCCGCA
>NZ_JBHVWW010000167.1:0-1301 GCF_042882025.1 Kitasatospora sp. NPDC058243 | reverse complement strand
GCTTAGGTTCTAGTGGTTGTCGCAACACCCCAGTTCAGGGGATGCGATGGACTTCAAGATCCGCAAGGACCGGACGGCTCAGGGGCCGCGGAAGCTGCGTAGGGAGCGGGAGGAATACTTCCGCCTCGTGCAGCAGGGACTGAGCAACAGGGAAGCGAGCCGGCTCGTCGGCGTCCACGAACGGACCGGACGGGAGTGGCGAAACGGCCGGACGGACCCGAAGCGGTACCGGGCGCCCGCTCATGCTGAGCGGGCGCCCGTCTCCACGGGTCCGTCCAGATTCCTGTGCGAAGCCGACCGCATCCACATCGCCGACCGGCTGCGGGAGAAGGCGACAGTTCGCGCGATCGCGGCCGAGCTGGGCCGGAGCCCGTCCACGATCAGCCGGGAGATCCGACGCAACTGCCACCCCGAGAGCGGCCGTTACCGGCCCCACGCCGCCCAGGCCCGGGCCGACGCCCGCCGGCCTCGACCGAAGACGGGGAAGATCGGCGAGAACGCCGAGCTGCGGAACTTCATCCAGGTCCACCTGGACAAGAAGTGGAGTCCGGAGCAGATCTGCCACGCTCTACGCAGAACCTTCCCCGAGCGGCCGGAGATGCACGTGGTCCCCGAGACGGTCTACCAGGCCCTCTACGTCCAAGGCCGCGGCGAACTGCGCCGCGAGCTGGCCGGTGCTCTGCGCTCCGGACGCGCGCGCCGCAGACCGCACCGCCAGGCCAACTGCCGCCAGCCGCGTTTCACGCATCCCATGGTCATGATCAGTGAACGGCCCGCCGAGGTGGAGGACCGGGCGGTACCCGGCCACTGGGAGGGCGATCTGATCATCGGCAAGGGCGGTGCCTCCGCGATCGGGACCCTGGTCGAGCGGGCCACCCGCTACGTGATGCTCCTGCACCTGCCGAACGGCCGCGCCGCCGAGCAGGTCCGCGAGGCCCTGGTAGACACCGTCCAGGCCCTGCCCGGCCACCTGGTGAGGTCGCTGACCTGGGACCAGGGCGCCGAGATGGCCGCCCACGGCTCGTTCACCGTCGCCACCGGTGTCCCGGTCTACTTCTGCGACCCCGCCAGCCCCTGGCAACGCGGCTCGAACGAGAACACGAACGGCCTGCTGCGGCAGTACTTCCCCAAGGGCACCGACCTGTCCGTCCACGACCCGGAACACCTCACGGCGGTCGCCACCGAGCTCAACGGCCGCCCACGCAAAACGCTCGACTGGGAAACCCCAGCCGAGCGCCTGCATAAACTGCTCGCGGCCTGATCAAACCGACCACGTGTTGCAACGACCCCTAGAAACCGCC
>NZ_JBHVWW010000166.1:917-1332 GCF_042882025.1 Kitasatospora sp. NPDC058243 | reverse complement strand
GGATTACCCCGCCATCGCCCTGTTTGAATAGACGACGCGCGGACGCCTGCCCGTCAGGCCTCTCGCGTATGATCATGAAACCCTCCATTGACGTCGGCATGATAAGTTGGGACAATTCAAGGCCGCACAATTCCGGGCGGGCGCTCTTTACCATGCTGGCGAACGCTTCGTTCGCGGCCTCAATTACACCATTCCCATTTAGTGCAACCACTGGATCATCCAGCAGTGAAAGAATTCTTTCGAATTTTGTGGTCACCAAAGCCAGATCTTTGCGCAGGCGGGACTCCTCTGTGGCATCCTTGGCAACGTGAACCAGAAATCCGCTGGATCCCAGGTCTGCCCGACTTTCCACTTTCCTTGATTGAAACGATTCCCCCCGCTTTCCCTTCCAGCTGAACTCCACACCCTCTAGCGC
>NZ_JBHVWW010000166.1:0-907 GCF_042882025.1 Kitasatospora sp. NPDC058243 | reverse complement strand
TGGACCTGGAGAAATAGTACGCCATGACGGGATTGCTGATCACGCTGGTTAGATAAAGGTCACAGTCGGTTGCCCACAGCCTTACTGGCACCCGCGACAGCAACCCGTCTGGGATGATCGAATCAAATGTCAATGTTGACCATCCGGACATGATCGAATTACCTCATTCTTGATCCCTGCGACAGCGACCTTCTGGTGGCCTTACGCTGGAGAAGCATTGCTAAAATGGTGGCAGAGTGGGACAAGGTGTATGGTATGCCCGCCCGGACGCTACTGATACAGACACACCAGGGCTAACGAATTAGGTGAATCGTTACCGCTGCATACCAGGTGCCAGCTGACGCAACACGCCACCGCTCAGACTTGTCGCCGATGGTATTGCTGGGAGTGTCAACCGAAGCAACGCCCCCAGCGGACCTGTCTGATGTTGGATTGGCTTTCGCGACAACCATAGAGCGCGCCTTAACCAAGTGGCGCGATGCATAAGCCAGGGGTCGCGAATCGCTTCACCCATGGTTTACGCATACTCTCACATCTCGTACATTGCGTGACGCACCGTTCTTCAGCCATGAACGATTCACCTTTTCGCAAGACACTAAATCGCGCCACCGTAATGGTTCGCGACTGAGTGCATCTCCCTTTCGGCATGACAAACCACTCCATTATCCGTCCACCACCCATATACACGCCCTCATACTCGTCGGCAGCGGGTCGGGTCAGTGATGCGGGTGACGTTGCAGGCCAGGCCGGTGGATATGTGCTGGACGTGTGTTCTTGGCTGGCCTCGGTAGCGGGGCCAGCACAGGCCGCAGGTGCGGACTTTGCGGGAGAAGGCGGCTTCGGTGCCGGCGCGGATCGCGTATCAGCGCTGCCAGTCCTTGGCGTGCTGCTCCAGGCGGTCCTGTTG
>NZ_JBHVWW010000165.1:620-1366 GCF_042882025.1 Kitasatospora sp. NPDC058243 | reverse complement strand
GTGGCGACCAAGTCCACCTCCGGTGCGTGGTACGGGCGCTGGCGTCTGATGGCGGTCGACGGGACCACGTTTGACGTGCCGGACAGCGAGGAGAACGACGCGCGGTTCGGTCGTCCCGCCACCCATCGGGGTGAGCGGACCGCCTTCCCGCAGGTGCGGGTGGCGGCCTTGGCGGAGTGCGGCACGCACGCGATCACCCGCGCGGCTCTGGGGCCGTTCACCACCGCGGAGTCCGTGATCGCGCGGGAGCTGTTCGATGCTCTTGGGCCGGATGACCTGCTGATGGCTGACCGGGGCTTCGCCGGGCTGGAGCAGTGGCGGGCGGCATCGGCCGGCGGCGCGGACCTGCTCTGGCGCATCAAGTCCAACGCCGTCCTGCCCGTGCGGCGTGAACTCCCCGACGGCTCCTACCTCTCCGACATCGTGGCAGCCAAGGATCACCGCAAACGCACCGATCCGACCGTGGTGCGGGTCATCGAGTACACCCTGGACGACCCCGGCCGCCCGCAGCACGACGCCCCGTACCGGCTGATCACCACCATCCTCGACCACGAAGCCGCACCCGCAACGGAGCTGGCCGCCCTCTACAACGAGCGGTGGGAGACCGAGACCACACTGGACGAACTCAAGACGCATCAGCGCGGCCCCGCCCAAGTCCTGCGTTCACGCTCGCCCGACGGCGTCGAGCAGGAGGTCTGGGGCCACCTGCTCGTCCATTAAGTGGGCCGCCAGTTCATGCGTACCGC
>NZ_JBHVWW010000165.1:0-610 GCF_042882025.1 Kitasatospora sp. NPDC058243 | reverse complement strand
CATACCGCCTCTCGGGACGCCGACACGTACACCGACCGGCTCTCCTTCACCCGCACCATCCGCCCCGGCCGACGTCAAGTCGCCGCGCAGGCGGCCTTTTCCCCCTGACCGCCTGGCCACAGCCCTCACCGACGGGATACGGGAGACAGCCCGGCACCTGCTGCCCCCGCGCCGCCGGCGCTCGAACGCCCGCGTCGTCAAACGCAAGATGTCCAACTTCGGCGTCAAACGCGCCACACACCGACTCTGGCCGCAGCCCACACTCGACCCAGCCGAAGCCGTGGCCATCGCCCCACACCACAAAACAGCCCCGATCAACCCACCAGTGAAGGTCCCACGCACCTGAGACTCCTAAATCACTGGTATTGGGGCTAGCCCTGACCACCGCAGGTGGGAGGCGGAAACCGCGTACTTCGGGTTGAAGGTCACGTTGCGCGGGTCGGACCGCGTGCTGCACTCACACCACACCGACGATGCCCTGCAGGAACTGTTCGGCCTGCTCGTCGTCTACCAGGCCGCGCGACAGATCGTTGTCGACGCTGCCCTGCATGCCGGGACCGCCCCGTCCCGGATCTCGCTGGCCGTCACCATCCGCACTGCCCGCCACACC
>NZ_JBHVWW010000164.1:1049-1397 GCF_042882025.1 Kitasatospora sp. NPDC058243 | reverse complement strand
TCGGAGGGGCTTTTCTGCTTTGTGCAGTTCAGCGGGGGACGAGGAGGACCCAGACCTGTCCTCTGGCGAACGTCATCGGCTTTCCGCCGGGGGTGCGGTAGGCGGTGGGTCCGTCGGCTTTCTCTCTGCTCCACACGGCCTCGTACACCTTTCCGTCACGCAGGACCCGGGCTTTCCCGGAACCCACGGTCTCCGTGTAGGGGGAGACGCTCCCCTGCCCGTCCGCGAACTTCGAGGAACGCACCCTCACCCTCTGCACGACGACGGTGGGAACCGTGATGCGGCTGCCGTCGGAAAATGCAGGCTTCCCGTCCATGCTGACCCGCCGACAGGCTTCCTCTACCGACC
>NZ_JBHVWW010000164.1:600-1039 GCF_042882025.1 Kitasatospora sp. NPDC058243 | reverse complement strand
GCGCATCCCTGGACCCGTCCCGGGCATAGGCAAACTCTGCATCCGCATACGGAAGAGACAGGACCGGGGATTTGCGGACCATGTCCGACACCGCGGCCTGCGCCCCGGAGTAGGCCAGCACCGGACGGCCGAACTGCCGCAGGAGCTCAAGGTCGGACTCCCGCGCACTGCGCACCGGCCCGACACGGGGCGGAAGCCGGGACGAGTAGACAGCCAGCAGGCGGCTCAGCCCGCCCTCCACCTGCTCCGCATACACGATATCCGCCGCCGAGACACCCTCATGCGGACGGGCCTGCACCACATTGTCGATCTTCACCGCCACCACAGGGAAACCGCCGCCCGTGCCAAGACCCGTGAAAGGCGAAGCCGGCGAAGCAGACCGGGCAGCAGACGGCCCAGGCACAGCACCCACCTTCCCGTCCGGAACCCGCTCCGCCCC
>NZ_JBHVWW010000164.1:0-590 GCF_042882025.1 Kitasatospora sp. NPDC058243 | reverse complement strand
CGTCCCTGCCCGTGCCCGTGCCCGCACGAGGCAACAGCCGCCACAACAGAAAAAGCAGCAACCAGCCCGGCCACACACCTGGCATTCCGCTTCATGCGGGAAACCCCCCTTTTTTTCAACAGCAGACCAGCACCGCCACCACCGGACAGCACCCCGGAACAGCAGACAGCGGACATACAGACACACCATGCCGCCACCGCCGAAACCCTAGAGGCCCGCACCACACCCCCGCCGCACAAACCCCCCGCCACCCAGACCAGTTCCCCCACCCGGACGAACCACCATAAAAAGGGCCCACTAGTCTCTTCTGCAGACCGTCGGCCGGCCAGCAGCCCGCGAACGGCCACACGGCCCCCCGCCCGGGCGCCACTGCCAGGTCTGCCTGGCTGCTTCGCGGAAATCCGTGCCCGCTGCACACCGGCCCCTCTGCCGTCCAGCCGGATACCCATCACGGGGCCGGGCGGACGGGGCTGTGCAGTGGGGCGGGATCCGGGTCTGGACGGGGGCGGTGGACCACTTCACCCTGTCCGCCGGCGAGGCGGGCTGGTTACGGAACAAGAGCGGGTCCACGAGGCTGGGCTTCGCCGTCC
>NZ_JBHVWW010000163.1:0-1414 GCF_042882025.1 Kitasatospora sp. NPDC058243 | reverse complement strand
GTACGAGCCGAGCCGGACCACGTGCTCGAAGCCGAGGCCGACCCCGGCGAGCGCGGTGCGCAGGTTGGCGAGGGCGAGCTCCGCCTGGGCGGCGAAGTCGCCGGGCACGACCTGACCGCCGGCGTCGGAGGCGTACTGGCCGCCGATGAACACCGGTTCGCCGGGCGCGGAGGCGGCGTGGCTGTAGCCGAACGGCGTCGGGTCGTGCAGGCCGGGCGGGTTGGTGATGGTGCGGGTGTCGGTCACGGGGTTCCTTCCCTGGTGTCGGGCCGGGCTCGGTGCCGGGCGGTCTACGGCTCGGACCGGGCGGCTTCCTCCCGGGCGTCGCGCCAACTCGGCGACTCCAGGAAGTGGTTGTCGAAGAGGTCCTGCTTGGCGAGCAGTTCCTCGACCGTCGCCTCGCCCGCGCGGATCCGCTCCAGCAGGCGGAAGTAGTCGAAGCGCTCCACCCCGGGGGTGATCACGATCAGCAGGTCCGCCCCGGAGTCCGGCGCCGCCGCGAAGGCATGCGGCAGATGGGGCGGCACCACCACGAGGTCGCCGCTGCGGGCGGTGACCACCTCGTTCCCGACCAGCACCTGGGCCGAGCCGTCGACGACGAAGAACAGCTCCGAGGAGCCCCCGTGGTAGTGCGGGGTGGCGCCGTCCTTGCCGCGCCCCAGCGTGACGCGCAGGGTGCTCAGGGCGCCGCCGGTGGCGCTGGAGTCCGCCAGCAGCCGCCCCTTGCCGCCGAGCATTCCGACGGTCTCGGCTTCGTCGCCCCGCACCACCACGGCTTCCGGTCCGATCAACGTCATTGGCCTCTCCCTACAGTGAGCGCTTCGATAGTTCCCTGGCTGATAGTACTACGTCTAACTATCTCCCATCGAATAACATGCCCCTATGGATCACGTGGACGTCATGCTCGACCAGTGGAGCCGGGAGCGCCCGGACCTCGACCTGGCGGCGGTCGGCACCGTCGGCCGCCTCGGCCGCCTCGCGCTGCTCGCGGGCCGGGTCGTCGAAGAGGTGTTCAAGCAACACGGCCTCCAGCGCGGCGAGTTCGACGTTCTCGCCACCCTGCGCCGCTCCGGCGCGCCGTACGAACTGATGCCCTCCGAACTCGCCACGCTGCTGCTGATGTCGCGGGCCGGCATGACCAGCCGGATCGACCGGCTGGAATCGGCGGGCCTGGTGGAACGCCGCACCGACCCGGCGGACCGGCGCAGCATCCGCATCGCCCTCACCCCGGCCGGACGCGCCCTCGTGGACGCCGCCTTCACCGACCACGCGGCCAACGAGACCGCGCTGCTCTCCGCCCTCTCGGGCGAGGAACGCGCCACCCTGGACGGGCTCCTGCGCAAACTGCTCACCGACGTCGAGGGCGCGCAGAGCCCGGCGCCCTGACGGCCCCGCCCGACGCCCCCGCCCGAGG
>NZ_JBHVWW010000162.1:0-1416 GCF_042882025.1 Kitasatospora sp. NPDC058243 | reverse complement strand
GGCCGGCGCACCGCCTGCGCGGGCGGCTTCGCCCGGCCCGGCCCGGTCGCGGCGGGGCCGGCGGGGGGCTGGTCGACCGTCACGGGAGCGGGACCGGCGGGGTTCGGACCGGTGGTGCGGGCGGAGGCTGCCTGCTGCGGTTCGACGGTGGGCGCACCGGGTGGAAGCGCCGGCCCCGGCGACTCGGGCTCAGTGGGCATGCTGCTCCTGCCGCTGCCGTGGCGGACCGCGCCGACCGTCCGGCCGGGCCGCGTGGCGGTGTGATGGGTGGTGCTGGATCGGACGGTGTCGACGGGCGGGGTCGGTCGAGGTTCGGTCTCCCCGCTGCTTCCCGCACGTGGACACACATTCCCACCATCCTGTCCAATGTTGGGCCGAGCGGCAATGGCAACGGGCCGGAAATCTTCCGTTCCGCCTTCTGTTCTGGGCATGCTTCGAAGGCGAATGAATCGACGGCGAACGGTGCGACGGGCCGCGCGCCCCGCCCGCCCCGCGCCCCCGAGCGCCCCGTGCGCCCTGTGCCCGCGCCCCGAGCCCGTGCCCCGCGCCCCGGGAGCGGCCGGGCTCAGGGCAGGGCGAGCTCGAACCAGGTGACCTTGCCGTCGCCCCGCAGCTGCACGCCCCACGCGTCCGCGAGCGACTCCACCAGCAGCAGGCCGCGCCCCGAGGTCGCGTACTCGGCGTCCGGATCGCGGCGCCGGCCGGGCAGCCGGGTCGTGCCGTCCTGCACCTCGATCCGCAGCCGGTGGTCCGACCCGAGCACCGCGTCGAACACCGCGCCCTTGCCGGTGTGCAGCAGCGCGTTGGTCACCAGCTCGGAGGAGAGCAGTTCGGCGGTGTCCGACAGCTCCGGCACCCCCCAGTGGCTGAGCGCCGTCCGCAGCCGCCGGCGGACCGAGCCGACCGCGACCAGGTCGGCCGGGTCGAGCGTCAGGTGCAGCCGGCGGTGCAGGGCGCAGCCGGGGGCCGAGGTGCCCGGCAGGGTCGTCCCGGTGCCGCCGGCTGCGCCCGGGGCGGGCCCGGACCGGTAGGCGTCACCCGAACTCGTCCGCTGCCGCGGGAATCGCGACTGACCGTCCATCAACACATGCCCCCGCCCTCGAATCCGGGCCCCCGCCTCCGGATCCCCCGCCGGCCGGGTGGCCCCCACGTTCTGACCACTCATCCTCATGCCCAGTTGACGGCGTTTGCAACAGTGTGCGTCCGATCACGTGGGGTGAAAGGGGCACGGGGAGGTTCACGTGATCCAACTGCCCGCGCCGGACAGGTTTGCGAAGCGCAGAGCCTGTTTTCGAGCCCGCCCCCGCCCGATCCCGCGCACACCCGGCGCCCGGCCGCCGGCCCGCGCCGCCCTCCCGCTCCCCGTCGCACCCCCGCCGCGCGCCGGGTCCCAGCCTGTCTCTTGTCCACCTCTCC
>NZ_JBHVWW010000161.1:0-1428 GCF_042882025.1 Kitasatospora sp. NPDC058243 | reverse complement strand
CTCCGTAAGGTGTTAGGTGGCCCGGGAGGGCCGGATGTGGCTGATGGGTTCTTGCCGACCGTGGCTTCCCTGGAGTGGCCGTCCGGCTCTCCGGGGCGCCCTGGCTGCTGATTGAGATGTGCGTTTCGGTCGCTGATTACGGAGATGACAGCGGGGTGTTCCTCGGGCCGGCGGCATGCTGTCGGAGACGAGGAGAGGCCGATGAGTGAGCAACGACGGGCCCGGGTCTGGGCCGGCATCGACGCGGGCAAGGGCCATCACTGGGCGGCTGTGGTCGACGAGGCCGGGGCGACGCTGTGGTCGAGGAAGGTCGACAACAACGAGTCGGCGATCCTGACCGCGCTCGGCGAGATCCTGGCCCTGGCCGACGAGGTCCACTGGGCCGTCGACATCTCCGGCACCGCTTCGGCTCTCCTGCTGGCTCTGCTCGCCGCGCACGGCCAGAAGACCGTCTACGTGCCCGGCCGGACCGTCAACCGCATGTCCGGCGCCTACCGGGGCGAGGCCAAGACGGATGCGCGTGACGCCTACGTCATCGCCGAGACCGCCCGGCACCGCCGGGACTTCGCCGCGATCGGCGTGCCCGCTCAGCTGGCCGCCGACCTCGCGCTGCTGACCGCGCACCGTACCGACCTGGTCGCCGACCGGGTGCGGATGATCAACCGGCTCCGCGATGTGCTGACCGGGATCTTCCCCGCGCTGGAGCGGGCCTTCGACTACTCCTCCCACCGGGGTGCGCTGGTCCTGCTGACCGGCTATCAGAGTCCGGCGGCGATCCGCCGCCGGGGCCGGGCCCGGCTCACGGCGTGGCTGGCCAACCGCGGCGTCCGCGGTGCCGACACGGTGGCCGCCGCCGCACTGGAGGCCGCCGAGGCCCAGCACACCGTGCTGCCCGGCGAGGACACTGCGGGCCGGATCGTCGCCGACCTGGCCACGCAGATCCTGGCCCTGGACGACCGCCTGAAGCACGTCGACCAGCAGATCCGTGACACCTTCCACAGCCACCCGCAGGCCGGGATCATCGAGTCCCTGCCCGGTATCGGTCCCATCCTCGGGGCCGAGTTCGTCGTCGCGGCGGGCGACCTGGGCGCCTACGCGGATGCCGGCCACCTCGCCTCCGCCGCCGGGCTCGTCCCTGTGCCCCGCGACTCCGGCCGCCGCACGGGCAACATGCACCGACCGAAGAGGTACAGCCGCCGCCTGCGCCGGGTGTTCTACCTGTCCGCGCAGACCAGCACCATCCGCGAGGGACCGAACCGGGACTTCTACCTCAAGAAGCGCGCTGAGGGCTGCAAGCACGTCCAGGCGGTCATCGCCCTGGCCCGCCGACGCACGAACGTGCTGTGGGCGCTCCTGCGCGACAACCGGATCTTCACCTCCGCCCCACCGGTCGCGCAGGCATCTTGACTTCATCATTGAGACTCCAGG
>NZ_JBHVWW010000160.1:0-1452 GCF_042882025.1 Kitasatospora sp. NPDC058243 | reverse complement strand
CTAGTAGGGCTTTGTTAGGTCCTATGGTGGGGGTCGGGGGTTGGTGCGGGTTGGCCGCATATCGAGCAGGCGCCGGTCCAGGTGGCCAGGAGGGCCTGGAGTTCGCGGAGGACCGCGTACAGGGTCAGGCCGGCGCAGGGGCTTTTGGGTCGAGCCTGAGCATGGTGCAGAAGGCCTGGGCGAGGGCGGCGAGGGTGACGTGGCGGTGCCAGCCGGAGTAGTTGCGGCCCTCGAAGTGGTCCAGGCCGAGACCGTCCTTGAGTTCGCGGTAGTCGTGTTCGACTCGCCAGCGGATCTTGGCGATTCGCACCAGCTCGCGTAGCGGGGTGTCGGTGGGAAGTGTCGAGAGCCAGTAGTCGGTGGGCTCGGCGCTGTCGGGTGGCCACTGGGCCAGCAGCCAGCAGTCGGGCAGGGATCCGTCGGCGGCCCGGCGGATGGTGCGGTTCGCCGGGCGCACCCGCAGGGCCAGGAATCGGGAGCGCATTTCGGCGTTCGGGTTGTGCTTGGTGGCCTTGCCGCCCTGGCGCCAGGTCACTGTCCGCAGCGCTGATCGTCCTTCTTCCAGGGCGAGTTGGCGCAGGGTGGTGTGCGGCTGGGGGTAGGCGGAGACGGGTGGGCGGCCCTGCCCGGAGTACGGCGGGCGTTCGGGTACCGCGTAGCCCGGGTGGGCGGTGGTGGTGGCCTTGACCGCGACCGCGTAGGTCAGGCCGCGTTCGGTCAGGCCCTCGCGAAAGCCGGTGGCGTCGCCGTATCCGGCGTCGGCGACCACCGGCAGGTCGGGCAGCTCCCACTGCCCGCGGACCTCATCCAGCATGTCCAGGGCCAGGCGCCACTTCTCCCGGTGCCGCTCGTCGTCGGGGATGCCGGCCTTGGCCCGGCGGCGGCGGATCGCCTCGGCCAGCAGCGCGTCATCGCCGTGTTTGGTGTCGTCCCAGCTCTCGGGCAGGAACAGGCGCCAGTCGACCGCTGAGGACGCGCGGTCGGACACCAGGTTCACGCTGACGCCGATCTGGCAGTTGCCGCGTTTACCCAGTGCGCCGCAGTACATCCGGGCCACCCCCGGAGAGTCGTAGCCGTCCTTGGGGAAGCCGACGTCGTCGATCGCGTACGCCTCGGGCGCGATGTGCGCCGAAGCCCAACGGGCCAGCCGCTCCCGAACCTTGGCATAGTCCCACGTGGAGGAGGAGACAAACTGCTGCAACTGCTGGTGATCCACACCCAGGCGCTCGGCCATCGGCTGCATCGACTTGCGCTTACCGTCCAGCATCAGCCCGCGCAGGTACAGCTCGCCCTTGGCCCGCTGATCCCGACGGGCCAGCGAACCCAGCATCTGGGCCGCGAACGCCTCCAAGCGTGGGCGGACCATCTCCATCTCCTCAGGTGTCACACCTGAAAGAAAATCACAACCCCACCCTGGCCGATCATCCGGGGCACCTAACAAAGCCCTACTAG
>NZ_JBHVWW010000159.1:0-1490 GCF_042882025.1 Kitasatospora sp. NPDC058243 | reverse complement strand
GCGCACAGATCGGTGATCTGATCCCGGCGGAACCCGGTGGTAGTATACATAACAGACGGCCCGTTGCTGAGAGTTGTGGTTAGAGGTCGTTTTATCCCGCTGTTTCATCCCAGAATTAGGTGTTCTGTGGTTTTTTTCGGGTCGCGCCAGGAGATAGTGTTCTCGCTGGTGAGGCGGCGGGCCATGAGGTCGGTCATCGCAAGCTGGATGATCGCTGCGGAACGGGTGGGAAGGGTTTCGTAGTCGCGGGCCAGGCGGCGGTGGAGCATGAGCCAGCCGTAGGTCCGCTCAACCGCCCACCGCTTCGGGATCGGGGTGAAACCCCTGGTCCCGGGGGTGCGGGCGGTGATCTCCATGTCGATGCCGAGGGTGGCGGCGTGTTCGACGAGGTGCTGGCGGTAGCCGCCGTCGGCCCAGACCTTGCGGATTGCGGGATATTCGGCGGCGACGCGGTCGATGAGCCGGATGCCGGCGACGGAGTCCTGCACGCTGGCCGCGGTGACCACCACCGCGAGGAGAAGTCCGAGCGTGTCGGTGACGATGCTCCGTTTGCGGCCCGCGATCTTCTTGCCGGCGTCGATGCCCTGGCTGGCGGCGGGAACGCTGGTGGAGGTCTTGACGCTCTGTGCGTCGATCACGCATGCCGTTGCCTCGGCGTTCCGCCCCTCCTTCTCTCGTAAAAGCTGCCTGAGCAGGCCATTGAGCTGGGCGAATACTCCCTCGTCAGCCCATCTGGCGAAGTAGCCGTAGACGCTCTGGTGCGGTGGGAAGTCATGGGGGAGGTAGGCCCACTGGCAGCCGGTGCGGTCCACGTAGAGGACCGCGTTCATGATCTCGCGCAAGTCGTGCCGTGGAGGCCGGCCAAAGTTTAGAGCCCGGCCACGGCGTTCGAAACGCCACGCGGACAGCACCGGCTCAATCAACTCCCAGCGGGCATCGGACAGATCACTCGGATACGGACGTCGTTTCTCCATGCTTCCGGCGTACCGCCGCGGACCGAATGCGCCCAGGCGCACGGCTGCGGCATCGGAAGCACGCGGGCCATCTACGGCCGGACATCCTGGGATGAGACAGGCACAAAAACCAGCCCGCCCCACCAGCCACCCCACACGCCCCACAGGCACCGACTCCATCAATGGTCACTACCGCACCGCGGCTGACCACCTCAAGAATCGCAATAAGTGTCCAGATTCCGGGATAAAAGGACCTCTGAGAAGCCGTATCTCAACCGATCATGGAAAGCGTGGTTCGAGCAGGCTTCCCACCCGGGTGATCTTCCGGTCGTACGCGCATGAAGGCAGGGCCTCTCGGCAGCTCGGGGATGCGAATCTAACCGGGCAGTGCCGGGAGGCCCTGGTATCCTTGTTGTACGCGTCCGAGCCCGTCTGGTCCGACCCGGTTGCACCATCGTGTGATTGCCTCGCGCACGTGTACGGCAACGCGGTCGGCCGTCCCGGCAGGCAGTGCCGGTATCCGTCGGACATGACGGA
>NZ_JBHVWW010000158.1:446-1518 GCF_042882025.1 Kitasatospora sp. NPDC058243 | reverse complement strand
GGTCGTGTGCGAGGACGGGCAGGCTCGGCGGCCAGAGCTGACCATGGCGGTGGACGTGGCCACCCGCAGCATCACCGCGGCCGTCCTACGGCCGAAGGGCACCAAGGCGGTAGACGCGGCCGTGCTCCTGGCGCAGACGCTGGTACCGCAGCCGATGCGGCCCGACTGGCCCGAGTACCTGTCCATGGCCGCCTCCGTCATCCCCTACGCCCGGCTCGTCTCCATCGACGCCCGCATGCAGGGTGCGGCCGCCCGGCCGGTGATCCGGCCGGCGAACGTGGTCATCGACCAGGGCAAGGTATTCGTCTCCCGCTGCTTCCTCGCCGCCGCCGAGCATCTGGGAATCACGGTCCAGTCATGCCCACCGGCCTCCGGGCACGCAAAAGGACACGTCGAACGCAGCTTCGGGGCGATCGGCACCCTCTTCGCGCAGTACGTCGCCGGCTACACAGGGACGCACCTCGCGGCACGCGGCAGCAGCGTGGAGGACGACGCGTGCTGGACGCTGCCCCAACTGCAGGACCTGCTGGACGAATGGATCGTCTGCGGCTGGCAGGAACGGCGCCACGAACGGCTACGGCACCCGCTCATGCCCCGCCTGACCCTCACCCCCAACGAAATGTGGGCCGCGCTCACCGGCATCGCCGGACACGTACCCGTCCCCCTGAACGGAACGGACTGGATCGAACTGCTCCCCTCCAGACGGTGCGCAATCGGAGACGAAGGCATCCGCTTCGAGCACCGCACCTACGACGGCCCCGCACTCAACGGACACCGAAACCGCTCCACCGCCGCGGACGGCAAATGGGAGGTCCACCACAACCCCTACGAGCCGTGGCAATGCTGGGTCAGACTCCCCCACGGCTGGGAGCCAGCCGCTTGGATCCACCAGGGCCTGGTGTCCAGGCCATTCACCGACACCACCTGGCGCCACATCCGCAGCGTGGTCACACGACGCGGAAGCCGAGCCGAACACGAGGAGCACCTCGCCCGCCACCTGGACGAACTCCTACGCCTCGCCCACGCCGGGCACACAGGCACCGGCCAATCCAGGGGGTCCGCCCGCGCTGCC
>NZ_JBHVWW010000158.1:0-436 GCF_042882025.1 Kitasatospora sp. NPDC058243 | reverse complement strand
AGAAAGGGGGGCCGAAAGCGACGAAGGTAGCGAAAACGCCGCGGACCGGCGGGCAGGAGCCAAGCACACACGGCGGCAAAAGGCGAACGCAGAGCTGCCGAACCGCCCCGCCGAGCAGCTCCCGCCCGCGGACGAAGACACCTGCACCACCTCAGACACTGCCGGCGCCGCAGCATCGGCCGGGGCCTGGAACATCTTCGACGCGCACCAGGAGGCACAGCAGTGGTGACGGCCGCCGACCAGCAAACGCACGACGATCCGTACGCGTCACCCAGCACCTGGCGCGAGTGGACCCGGTTCGTCGACACCGACCCGCCATGCCTGCCCGGGACCGGCCCTTGGAGCGCCGAGGAACGCCTGGACTACCACTCCCAGTTCGTGATCCTGTCCACCCCCACCATGACCAGGATCTCCCTCACCCTGCGCCGCCTGATGA
>NZ_JBHVWW010000157.1:0-1523 GCF_042882025.1 Kitasatospora sp. NPDC058243 | reverse complement strand
CCCTCTCTGTCAGCCTTGGGTGAGACATCCCGCTTTGTCGGGTTAGCCTGAGAGGGCCCGAGTAGGAGTTCCACCCCTGATGACCAGCACCAATCCGTCCGCAGCCGACCCGGCTCCCCGGCCGAAACGCCGCACGTTCAGTCCCGAGTACAAGCTGCGGATCGTCGCCGAGTACGACGCCGCGCCCGAGGGCGAGAAGGGCGCGGTCCTGCGCCGCGAGCGCCTGTACCACTCACACGTCACCGAGTGGCGGGCCGCGCGCGACGCCGGGGCCCTGGAGAACCTGGTCGACCGGCGCACGAGCCCGGCCCGTCCGAAGAAGTCCGCCGCCGAGGTCGAGAACGAGAAACTGCGCCGGCAGGTGGAACGGCTGGAGAAGGAGCTCGCCCGGAACAAGGCCGCGTTGGAGGTTCTGGGAAAAGCGTCGGCGCTCTTGGAAATGATCTCCGAGAGCGCGGACTGAGGCACGCCGCCGATCCCGTCGTGGACGAGGCGTTCACCGCCGTCGAACACGAGCTGGGCATCACGGCCGCGTGCCGGTTGACCGGCCGCTCCCGGGCCACCCACTACCGCAGGCTGAAGCCGCCTCCCCCGCGCGGGCCCAGGTCCCCGCAGGTCCAGCCGTCGGCCCTGACGGCCGAAGAGCGAGATGCGGTCCTGGCGTTGATGAACAGCGCCGAGTACGCCGAACTGCCTCCCGCGCAGATCTGGGCCCGCGAGCTGGACACCGGGCGCTACCACTGCTCGGTCTCCACGATGTACCGGATCCTGCGCGAGCGGGGGCAGTCGGGTGAGCGCCGCCGCCAGGCCACCCACCCGGCCAAGACGGTGCCCGAACTGGTCGCCGACGGCCCCTCCCAGGTGTTCACCTGGGACATCACCAAAGCGGCCGGCCCCCGCAAGGGCATCTGGTACCACGCCTACGTCATCATCGACATCTTCAGCCGCTACATCGTCGGCCACACCGTCGAACTGGCCGAATCAGCCGAACGGGCCGAAGAGTTGATCCGCGAGGCAATCGAGCGCAACAGCATCGTTCCCGAGACCGTGCACGCCGACCGCGGCACTTCGATGACCTCCAAGAAGGTCTCCCAACTGCTGATCGACCTCGGCGTCACCCGAAGCCACTCGCGTCCCAAGGTCTCCAACGACAACCCGTACAGCGAGGCCCAGTTCAAGACCACCAAGTACATGGCCGACTTCCCACAGCGGTTCGACTCCCTGGCCCACGCCCGGGAATGGTTCGACGCCTTCATCTCGTACTACAACCACGAGCACCGGCATTCGGGAATCGGCCTCCACACACCTGCCAGCGTCCACTTCGGCACCGCCGAGGAGGTCCGCGACCAGCGGGCCGTCACCCTTGCCGAGGCATACGCCCGGCATCCCGAACGCTTCGGCCGCCGTCCCCGACCGCCCGAGATCCCGCAGACAGCATGGATCAACGACCCCAGCAAGCGCAGGGAACCCGCCCCACAAACCTCCTAACATCCCGACCGTCTCACTGGACTTGAAATCTTCCG
>NZ_JBHVWW010000156.1:516-1526 GCF_042882025.1 Kitasatospora sp. NPDC058243 | reverse complement strand
CCGAACACACTCCCAAGCCCGCCGCGCGGCGCTGACATGACCCGACCACTGCCGGACCTGGCCCACCGGGCGTTGTTCCCCGTCAGGCCCCTGTCCTTCGAGACCAACGCCTCGTTCCTCGAGCGCCTCGCCAGAGCGCACCACCTCACGCCGATCGAGCTCCTGGACGGGCTGCGCATACGCCGCCCCAAGATCTACCCCGACCTCAAACGGCTTCACGGGCCGCATGCGCCGACCGAGCTCTACCTCAACGCCAGCGCACGGGCCCGCATCAGCCAATACACCGGCATCCCCCAGACACGCCTCGCCCGCGCCCTGCCCTGCTGGGCCGAGCACCGAGACCGCGGATCCTCCACAAAGACAAGCCCGGGAGGTGCTATGCGCCCGTCCAGCCTGCCGGCCGTCATCGGATGCCATCACTGCACCATCGCCCGCACCGGCCAAGCCCAGCCGATCCCGCGCTACCTCCCCCACCACCACCTCGTGTGCGCCCGGCACCGCACCTGGGCACTGGGCCCGCACACCCTCCACGGCGTACCCGTCCCCCACACCCACGCACTCCTGCACCAGACACCCGAGATCATCCGCGCACACCACGCCCACCTACGGCTGATCCGCCGCTGGGGACCCGACGCTGACGATGCCGTCGCCCAGGCAGCCCGGCTCACCGAACACTGGCGCCGCCAGGCCCCCAAGCCCGAACGGATCTGGCGCGGCCGCACCCGACTCATCGGCGACGCAGACACCGCCCTGTGGGAAGTCCTGGCCCGCGAGGCAATCACCTACCCCGAAACCATCACCCTGGCCGGGCTCCTCGTCCGCCGACCCTCAGCCCGCTATCACCGAACCCGGCCCGGCCAACCCCACCCCCTCCACACCACCATCGCCCGCCTCCTGAACCGCCGGTGGCTACAAAACCCCGCCCACTACCCCGAAGACCTCTCCCACTTCATCCGGTACACCCCACGACACCCCAGCAACGAAACAGCCTACCGCCACCACGCCAAACC
>NZ_JBHVWW010000156.1:0-506 GCF_042882025.1 Kitasatospora sp. NPDC058243 | reverse complement strand
ACCAGGCCCCGACCCACGAACTCCCCAGGTCAGACGGCTGGCGTACCCGGACACTGCGCACATTCACTGAGCCAACACAGCCGCCACCCCAGCAACGAAACCGCCTACCGCCACCACGCCAAACCCACCGGCCACAAGGCGGACACCATCGAACTCACCCAACTCGGCTACCAACCACCCCGGCCACGGGCCGTACCAGGCAGAAAACGCCAGCCACATACCAACGACCAGTGAAACTGCGCAGTGCTCAACCAACCTGCACAACCAGGCCCCGACCCACGAACTCCCCAGGTCAGACGGCTGGCGTACCCGGACACTGCGCACATTCACTGAGCCAACACAGCCGCCACCCCGCTCAACCAACCTGCACAACCCGCAGGTCAGGAGCACAACGACTGCGCAGATCCACTGACCGGCGACATGTGGTTTGGGAACAGGCACTTGTCTGTTCATCACCGACCGCACTGAAAGAACTGAAAGCCGAGGCCATTACCGTAATACAAGGC
>NZ_JBHVWW010000155.1:0-1597 GCF_042882025.1 Kitasatospora sp. NPDC058243 | reverse complement strand
TCGACAGCGGCATCGGTCAGCGGAACTCCTTGAGCATGCCCGTCGACCATGCTGCCGCACCGGAAAACTCCAAGATCCCCGACTGTGAGAGTCAAGCTCAGGGACAACAGCCATACCGGCCCCGGGGGCGTTAGAGGCTTCGCAGGCGCTCACCCTTGAGGGCCGGGGACAGCGGCTGCCCGGTGGCGGAGGCCAGCGCGCGCACCCCTGCGGCGTCCCCGTACTTCATGGGCTTGAGGGCCGCGCCTGCCCAGCGGATGGGACTCACACTGCGCACCGCTGCAGCAGCCCGCGTGTACCGGCCAGCTGCCGCTACCTCCTCAATCACCTCACACCAGGCATCGAGCTCACGCCGGGGATCCAGCTGCCGGGACCGCTCCTTCGCCCTGCGTGAAGCCTGCTCCCAGTTCCGCGGGTCCCGCAGTGAGCGCAGGGCCGCAACCCAGGCCTCCATATCATCCCGGTAAGCAAAAATCCCTGCACTCCCCAGCGACTCCACAAGCCCCGGGGTGGGATGCGCCACCACAGGAATCCCGGACGCGAGAGCCTCTACCGCCACCCTCCCCCAGGACTCATACAGGCTGGGCATGACCATCACCCGGGACCTCCCGTACACCAGCGACTTCATATCCTTGCCCGCAACACCGTCAATAACCCGGCAGTTCGACAGCCGGAGCGACGGCATCACCTGGTCACCATAAGCCCCCCGGACACCGAGGAAATCCCACTCCGGCACCCACGCGGCAACCTGCCAGAACATATCACCCCCCTTATCCGAATTCAGATTGACCAGGGTCGCGCAGTCACCCGGCCCGGTCCGGTACTCATCAGCAAACACAGGAGGCCGCAGCACCATCGAACGCCTCGGCAGGAACTCCTCACAGAACCGCGAATAAAATATTTCACCGTCCCGGCGGATCCACTCACTGTTATATACCAAAAGATCCGCACCAGCAGCATTATGATACGTCGCAGAAAAATTGTCATGGCAGATGACCACCACCGGAATCCGGTTCGCCTTCCCCAGCGCCGCCACCACAGGAACATTCTCATAATGAGAAATAAGAACATCCGAATCCGCCACCCGCGCAGCAAAATCCGTACCCTGCTGGAAAGGAACCACCCGGACCCCGTCAACCTCATACACCTCCCCCAGATCCCCCGGATGCGAAAGCCACACCGTAACCCTGTGACCCGCACGCGCCAGCGGCCGCAGCATCGAATGAAGCACCCACTCAGACCCCGCATTATGAGACGGCGGATAACCATAAACCCGCACCGCCACCGAAAACACATCCCCGCTCATAACACCACACCAGACACACCCATAACCACTCCCAAAAAAAGAGAAGACGGCAAAACCGCCCCGAACCCACAACAGGCAGACAGAACACAGAACCCCGCCACCCCCGGCCACCCACACCAGCCCGGAACCCCGCCACCCACCACACACCCCCCTTCTACGCCACACCCCACACAAACCCCTCACGCCACCCCCCACAAACCCCTCACACCACCCACCACACCAGCCCCCGTTATGTTTTTCGCGGTCCTGCAATGGGGCCGCTGGCCTCCGGGCCCGGTATGACTGTGTCCC
>NZ_JBHVWW010000153.1:0-1612 GCF_042882025.1 Kitasatospora sp. NPDC058243 | reverse complement strand
TCCGGGTTCCCCTCGCAGATTCAGCTTCAAGTGACGGGTCGAAAAGCCCGCCGAGTGTGGCACCCGCACCGGCCTCGACAAAGTTCCTGCTGCCAATGAAGGTGCGCTCCATAGTGAGGCTGGTCGTGTCATGGCCGGCATTGTTCCAGGTGATGGTGTCAGAACTGGAGATTACGGTAGACACTCCGAGAGGAAGACTGGAAACGGTCGCAGTCCCCGTGAGCTCGATGGCGCAGGAGGCGATACCAGGAGGCTTATTCAGAGGCCAGTTTGTAAAAGTGCAGCGCGATTACGGCGGAGATAGTCTGCGCGAAGGTCTCGATTGGCCGCCGGTAGTCGGTGTGCATAATTCTCCAGGTCTTGAAGTTGGCGATGATCTGCTCGATGACGTAGCGGATCTTGTTGACCGTCGTGGCGGTTTCCATTGACCGGATCGGAAATCCAGGCCAGGCGGCCGCTGAGGGTGCAGGCGACCTGGACGTTCATGCCCGTCGTCTTGTGCCTGCCCGAGTACAGCTGGGGGTGTGAGGCCCATGACCAGCACGGGAGCAGGGTCCCGTCAACGACGTACTGCGTCCGGCCGTCGAGGTCTTCTGCCGTCGGAACGTATTCCTGAAGGAGTCTTTCCAGTACTGGCGTCACCCCGCACACGGCACGGCTGACAGTCGGCTGGGAAACCCCGTACGTTTCGGCCAGCTCCTGCTGCACCCGGTTGCGGCGCATATAGGTCAGTGCCACGACAACAGACCTGAAGAGCCCGGGAACAGGCGGCCAGCTTCTGGCCGACCCGCCGGCGGCGTCCTGACAGACCATGGCGCACAGATCGGTGATCTGATCCCGGCGGAACCCGGTGGTAGCATACATAACAGACGGCCCGTTGCTGAGAGTTGTTTTAGAGGTAACTCAATTCTCCCACAACGGGCCGTCGTCTATTTTAGAGCGACAGGCGAAGGCTACTCAGGTCCGGCCTGAATAAGCCTCCAGATACCGATACCGGGGAAAACTCATTCCGTCTCCGTCACGGCAGCTGTAGTTCGTGATCATGGCTGGTCGTGATGGGGGTGTCGTTGCTGGTGGCAGGCGGTTGCGACGGCCTGGTGATGGCGTCTGAAGGCGGTCCAGTGCAGGACGTGGTCACGGTCGCGGGCGGGTGGGGGCAGCACGAGGGTCCGCAGGAGACGGATGGGCTCGGGGCGGGCCAGCGGGATGAGTCCGGGCTGCGGCTCGGAGTCTTCACGGACGGCTGTGGCCGTGAGAGTGAGGACGGCGGCGGCGATCAGGGAGGACAGTGACCAGCGCATCCAGGAGTTCCAGCAGGTCACCTGGCCCTGGCCGAGCCCGGTGAAGCCCTTGGTGAACTGGAAGGCCTCCTCGATCCTCCACCTGCGGCAGATCACTTCCACCAGCGTGGCCAGCGAGACGTCGCCGGGTGCCCGGCAGCGGAGATAGGACACCTCACCGGTGCAGCGGTGCCGCCGCGCGACCAGCACACCCGCCCCGGCCGCGTACTCGTACCCGTACCCGTACCCGTACCCGTACCCGTACCCGTACCCGTACCCGTCGGGAGTGTCGTCGGGGCGGACGTCGAGCCAGGCCCAGTCGTACTCGCGGG
>NZ_JBHVWW010000152.1:0-1632 GCF_042882025.1 Kitasatospora sp. NPDC058243 | reverse complement strand
AGCGTCCTGTTCGCCATGCTCCGCGACGGCACCTTCTACGAGCCCCGAACCCCCACCATCACCCTCGCCGCCTAACCACCCCAACCACAAGCAAACCAGGCACCACGTCCTTGACGAAGGACATAGAGACACCCCCCGTTATGTTTTTCGCGGTCCTGCAATGGGGCCGCTGGCCTCCGGGCCCGGTATGACTGTGTCCCCTCTGTCGAACGGATGACCTGGGGGGTGGTGTCGCCGGGCCCGGGAGGTGCCGTCACAGACGCTGATGAGAGACCCGGCCACCGTCCGGCCCGGCGCAATGCCGGGCAGTTCGCGGGCGGCAGGTCTGCATAACGTGGATGCGCGAGCACGGTGCCACCGCCGAGGCCGGCACGGCCAACGACCTGGAGAGGGTGCGATGTTCGACATCGAAGGAGTGGGCGTCTTCCTCGGGATGGACGTCGGCAAGACCGCTCACCACGGCCACGGGCTCACCCCGGCCGGGAAGAAGGTCTTCGACAAGCCGATGCCCAACAGCGAACCGAAGCTGCGGGCCGTCTTCGACAAGCTCAAGGCCAAGTTCGGCACCGTCCTGGTGATCGTGGACCAGCCCGCCTCGATTGGTGCCCTGCCGCTGACCGTGGCCCGCGACGCGGGCTGCGAGGTCGCCTACCTGCCCGGACTTGCCATGCGGCGGATCGCTGATCTGTATCCGGGCGAGGCGAAAACGGACGCGAAGGACGCAGCGGTGATCGCGGACGCCGCCCGCACCATGCCGCACATCTTGCGTTCGCTGGAGCTGACGGACGAGATCACCGCCGAGCTCACGGTGCTGACCGGCTTCGACCAGGACCTCGCCGCCGAGGCCACCCGCACCAGCAACCGGATACGCGGCCTGCTCACCCAGTTCCACCCGTCGCTGGAGCGCGTTCTCGGCCCGCGACTGGACCACCCCGCCGTCACCTGGCTCCTCGAGCGCCACGGATCTCCCCACGCTCTGCGGAAAGCCGGCCGCCGCAGGCTCGTCGAGCTGATCCGGCCCAAGGCTCCGCGGATGGCACAGAGGCTGATCGACGACGTCTTCGCCGCCCTCGACGAGCAGACCGTCATCGTTCCCGGCACAGGCACCCTCGACATCGTGATCCCGTCCCTGGCCGCCTCGCTCGCCGCGGTCCACGACCAGCGCCGGGCACTCGAAGCCCAGATCAGCACCCTGCTGGAGGCCCACCCTCTTCACCCAGTCCTGACCTCGATGCCCGGAGTCGGGGTCAGGACCGCCGCCGTCCTGCTGGTCACCGTCGGCGACGGCACCGGCTTTCCCAGCGCCGCCCACCTCGCCTCCTACGCCGGCCTTGCTCCCACGACGAAGTCGTCGGGGACCTCGATCCACGGCGAACACGCACCCAGAGGCGGAAACCGGCAGCTCAAACGCGCGATGTTCCTCTCCGCCTTCGCCTGCATGAACGCCGACCCGGCATCACGCACCTACTACGACCGGCAAAGAGCCCGCGGCAAGACACACACCCAGGCACTCCTGCGGCTCGCCCGCCAACGCATCAGCGTCCTGTTCGCCATGCTCCGCGACGGCACCTTCTACGAGCCCCGAACCCCCACCATCACCCTCGCCGCCTAACCACCCCAACCACAAGCAAA
>NZ_JBHVWW010000151.1:0-1644 GCF_042882025.1 Kitasatospora sp. NPDC058243 | reverse complement strand
GGGGAGGTTGAGAGTCGTGGCGGGGGGGCGACGTAAGTACGGCACGGAGTTCAGGGCCGGGGCGGTGCGGATCGTGGTCGAGACGGGTAAGCCGGTGGCCGAGGTCGCCCGGGACCTGGGGGTCAGCGAGGGAACCCTGGGCAGCTGGGTCGTCCGGGCCCGCAAGGCCGGCGGTGACGGGACCTTGGAGGAGTCCGAGCGGGACGAACTGCGACGGCTGCGGCAGAAGAACGCCGAGCTGCTCAAGGACAACGCCCAGCTTGTGATGGAGCGTGATGTCCTCAAACGATGCATGGTCCTCTGGGTGAAGTAGTCGAGCGGGATCCGGCCGGTGTGGCCGCCCGCATCGTCGGCCAGAGGACCGAGTACGGCATCCCGCACACCGTTTCCTGCCGGGCACTGGGCGTGTCACCGCCGTGGTTCTACAAGTGGCGCCGGCGTCCGGCCGAACCGGCGAAACGCGAGGTCAGACGCACGATGCTGGAGAAGAGGATCAGCCACTTCTTCCACGCCCCGGGTGATACCTACGGGTCGCCGAGGATCACGCTGGACTTGTGGGCCGAGGGCTGGCAGGTCTCGGTGAACACCGTCGCCGAGATCATGGCGGAGCGGGGCTGGTACGGCCGTGAGCCGAAGAAGCGCCGGAACCTGACCAGGCAGGGCAAGCGGAAATCTGCCCGTGACCTGGTCGGACGGTACTTCGACGCGATCGCCCCCGACGTGCTCTGGGTAGGAGACATGACCGAGATCGACACCGGCGAGGGCAAGCTCTACCTGGCGACCGTCATCGACCTGTTCTCCCGCCGCTGCCTCGGATACGCCATGGACGCCCACCACGACGCGGCCCTGGTCGGTGCGTCCCTGCAGATGGCGGTCGCGACCCGGGGCGGCACCGTGGACGGAGTGATCTTCCACAGCGACAGAGGCAGCGAATACACCTCCGCCGCCTACAACAGCCTGTGCGACCGCCTCGGCGTGGTCCAGTCCATGGGCCGGGTGGGGTCCTGTTTCGACAATGCCGCCGCTGAGGCGTTCAACTCCACCCTCAAGACCGAGTACGTCCACCGGCACCGGTTCACCACCCGCGCCGAGGCCCGGATCAAGATCGCCACCTGGATCGCCGACTTCTACAACACCAGACGCCGCCACACACGTGCCGGCGGACTCCCGCCCGCGGAGTTCGAGCAGAAAATCAGACAGCAACGCGGCCAAGCCCACCAGAAGGCCGAAGCCGCATAGAAGAGGACTCTACGTTTCCAGGGGATTGACACTGATCTCCTGCCGACCACTGACTGATCACGACATCACACAGGCCCTAGTACTCCCCCGACCGGCCCCGATCCTCCATCCCCAGGAGTTCTCTTGCACGACGAATGGGAACACGCTCACACGGACTACACCGTGCCTACGCAGCGTCGTAGCCCTGCCTCGCTGGCTGACAGCGAGGGCGACTGGCGCCACTACCTGGAACACTCAACCCCCAACGGCTGGCTGATCCGGAACAGCGCGATGACCGAGGCACTCATCAGCGGCAAACCGATGCACCTGCTGCACATCACCCGGGGCATCGACGCCATCCGCACCAGCCGGTAGATACACGTCTCCGCCGGCTGCCTGGTCGGCGCAATGGACTGCTCCCCGCTC
>NZ_JBHVWW010000150.1:1349-1802 GCF_042882025.1 Kitasatospora sp. NPDC058243 | reverse complement strand
GCCGCTGGAACTGTGGGTGAGATGGCGGCAGACCTCTCGCGCGACGAAGTGCTTGAGGCACCTGAAGATGTCCTTCGTCTTGAGTCCTTCGGGGGTGCGTCGTGCGACGTAGTTGCGGGTCCGCGGGTCGTGGCGCATGCGGACCAGCACGATTGTGTGCAGCGCACGGCTGGCCTGGCGGTCTCCACCACGGTTGAGCCGGTGGCGGTCTGTGCGCCCGGATGAGGATGGCACGGGTGCGGCGGCGCACAGGTGGGCGAAGGACGCTTCTGAGGCGAGCCTGTCGGGGTTGTCTCCAGCGGTGGCCAGCAGCTGTCCGGCAGTCTCGGTCCCGACGCCCAGGGGCGCGAGCAGGCCGGGCGCGGTGCGGGAGATCAGGGCGCGCAGGTCAGCGTCCGCGTCCGCTAGGTGCCGTCTCGTGCACCGGCCGGCGATCGTGACCTCATAGAAGCT
>NZ_JBHVWW010000150.1:685-1339 GCF_042882025.1 Kitasatospora sp. NPDC058243 | reverse complement strand
ACCCAATAGGGTTGAGCTGTAAGGAAATGAGGTAAGGCAAGTGGCGCGTTCCAATCCGTACAACCCGGAGTTCCGTGAGGAAGCTGTCCGGCTGGCGCTCTCTACGAACAAGCCGATATCCCAGACGGCACGGGAGCTTGAGATCAATGCAGAGACCCTGCGTGCGTGGGTACGCCGTCATCAGCGGAATACTCCCTCACCGTCCGGGGATCTCACGCTGAATGAACGGGCCAGACTGAAAGAGCAAGACCGGCGCATCCGGGAGTTGGAGATGGAAGTCTCCTTCCTGAAAAAAGCCGCAGCGTACTTCGTGAAAGATCCCCGGTAGCGAGCAAGTACGAGTTCATCGAAACGATGCGACTCGATACTGCGGAGTGCGTGTACCCAGTCGAGTTCATGTGTGAACGGCTGGATGTGTCCAGGTCTGGCTACTACGAATGGCGGGACCGTCCGGATTCCGCGACAGTCCAGCGGCGTGAGGAGCTGAAAATATACGTCGCGAAGGCTTTCGAAATGTCCGACAGTACATACGGCCACCGGCGCGTCCACGCGCAGCTGGCCCGCTGGGGCCTCGCTGCGGGTCTGGAGCTCGTCCGTCAGATCATGCGTGACCTGGGCCTGGTGGCGTGCCAGCCGAAGCCGAAGCGGTGGTCC
>NZ_JBHVWW010000150.1:0-675 GCF_042882025.1 Kitasatospora sp. NPDC058243 | reverse complement strand
CCCTCACGCAGGCCGCGGCCTGCGTGGTCCCGGACCTCGTCGACCGAAACTTCACGGCCGACGCGCCTGGTGAAAAACTCGTCGGGGACATCACCTACATAAAAACCGGAGAGGGATGGCTTTATCTCGCGACCGTGATCGACTGTTGCACCAAGGAAGTCATCGGTTATGCGATGGACGACCACTACCAGACTCCACTCATATCCCAGGCAATCCGCAACGCGGCACGCAACCGGAAACTCGAGGACGGGGCAGTCTTCCACTCCGACCGCGGAAGTAACTACATGTCAGCAGAATTCGCGGCAGTTCTTGACGAGCTCGGGCTGCGGAGATCCGCCGGCCGCACTGGGATCTGTTTCGATAACGCCATGGCCGAATCATTCTTCGGAACCCTGAAGAACGAGCGCGTATCACGCGTGACTTACCTGACCCGGGAGATCGCCCGACAGGACATCACCCGCTACATCGAATTCTGGTACAATCACAAACGCCTCCACTCGGCAGTGGGTTACCGCCCTCCGCGCGAAGTCCATGCCGAGCATGCGAGGTTGCGAATCGCCGCGTGAAATAGACGGTCAAGTCACTGTCCGGAAAACGCGAGGCCCCTCAACCCCAGCAGACCGAGCAGTCAGCCCCCACAAGGCAAGCCCACACACGCGACAGCCAACCTTCAGC
>NZ_JBHVWW010000149.1:0-1843 GCF_042882025.1 Kitasatospora sp. NPDC058243 | reverse complement strand
GGTGCCGGGGCCCGCCCGTGGCCGGGCCGCGCGGTCCGGGTGGCGGTTCCGGCTGCCGCCCCGCGCGCCGCGAGTTCGCTGAGGCGCTCGTGCAGTGCGGCCGCGCCGGGCCGTTCGGCGGGTTCCTTGGCGAGGCAGGCGCGGATGAGCGGTGCCAGTGGCGTCGGTACGGCGGACAGGTCGGGTTCCTCGTGGACGACCCGGTAGAGCATGACTTCGGAGGACGCCCCGGATCCGAACGGGGTGTCCCCGGTGAGCGCGTAGGCGAGGGTGGCCCCGAACGCGAACACGTCGGTGGCGGGGGTGACGGCGGCGCCGCGGACCTGTTCGGGCGCGAGGAAGCCGGGGGAGCCGACGGCGGTGCCGACGTGGGTGAGGGTGCTGGCGCCGCGCGACCAGGCGATGCCGAAGTCGATGATGCGCGGGCCCCGCGGCGAGAGCAGGATGTTGGAGGGCTTGAGGTCGCGGTGGACGACCCCGGCCTCGTGCACCTTGACCAGCCCGTCGGCGAGTGCGGCGCCGATCCGGGCGGCCTCGGGCCAGCTCAGCGGCCCTTCGTCGCCGACCTGCTTGTAGAGGGAGGGCCCGGGCACGTACGCGGTGGCGAGCCAGGGACGGTCGGCCTCGATGTCGGAGCCGACGACGCGGGCGGTGCAGCCGCCCCGGATGCGGGAGGCGGCGGCGATCTCGCGGGCGAAGCGGGTGCGGAACTCCTGGTCCTCGGCGAGTTCGGCGCGGATCAGCTTGAGGGCGACGCGCTGTCCGCGGCGGTCGGAGCCGAGGTAGACCACGCCCATGCCGCCGGCGCCCAGTCGCCGGTGCAGGCGGTACGGCCCGACGATGCGGGGGTCCTCACGCCTCAGCCGCATCATCGCCATGTTCCGTTCCCCGTCAGCCTGTGGGTGAGGCCCCGTCGGTTGGGGCATCGTCAGTTCCTGTCTGGCACAGCTTACGGACTGCCCCCTGCGGTGTGCTGATACGCAACACCTCAAGCAGCCGTGTGATTGTCGGATCGTGCGCTGACCCGCAGGTCATAGGGGTGCCGAAGCCTTTCTCGGGGTTGCCCCTCAGGGTTCCCCCGGGGTCGCGGCCAAGGCTCCCTCCCCCTGCGGTAGTACGCCTGAAGTCTGAGCGTCATCCTCCGGGATGCCCGAGGAACAGTACGACGGCATGACGCCCGGACGGCCCCCTGAGCAATAGCGTTGTGTTCAGCGGTGGACGGGGAGCTCGTCCCCCGAGGTAAGCCGTTCACCGCGCCAACTCGACCGGACCACAGGAGTAAGGGCATGGCACCGCAGCTCACGGGAAACCCCCGCCGTCGGTCGGCCGTCATCCAGTCCCGGTCGGCCGAGCAGCCCACCAGGCACCCGGCCGTGGCACTGGCCATGGCCCTGCCGTGCGCGGTGCTGCTGGTGCTGCTGTTCGGCGGTTGGGATCAGATGGCGAACCAGGCCCAGGCCGTCGCCGATCTGATCGGCCGCTGAGATCACGCCGGCCCCGACGGGGTCGGCCACAGAACGGGCACTGGTCCCCTGGGGACGGGGAACAGTGCCGCCGGGGAGGCCGCGGCCGCGATGACACGCGGACGGGCGTGTGTGGCGCGCAGAGCGCCCCGGCAGGCGGAGACGCCGCGTACGGACGTCGGTGAGGGCGACCGTACGCGGCTCTTCTCTTTTCCCGAAGCCGTCGTCCGTCTCGAAGGCGTCGGCTGCCCCGAAGCCGTCGTCAACGCCAAACGGCCGGGGCCAAGAGAAGCCCAAACGCCCCACCCCCCCCGTCCCTCCCCTCCCCCCCTCATCGTCACCCCCCCCCCCCCCCCCCCCCCCCCCCCCCCCCCCCCCTC
>NZ_JBHVWW010000148.1:449-1900 GCF_042882025.1 Kitasatospora sp. NPDC058243 | reverse complement strand
TGCATTCCAGGCAAACCGGGAGGTTGCGTCAAGAGTGTTCAAACGCCCCCCCTCTCGCGGCCGATGGCTGAAGGCCGAGGTTACATGCACCCGCCTGCCCGGCTTGACAGGCATGGCATATATTCGCCGCGCTCACCCGGGGTGTCTGTGTCCAAAATCCGTACGCCATCCGGAGGCTCGCATCTCTGCATCCCGCCAATTAAAGCCCGGATTCCGCCCAGGCTCACTGGGGGTTCATGAACTCCAGGGCGATGCTGTCTTGAAACACTCGACTCCATCATGTCCTTTGATGGCCTAAAAGTTTTCACTCCGGAGCGGTGCCGAGGATTTTCCAGACAGTGGGCCTGGTTCTGGGTTCGCCGTTGGCGCCGTCCGCTGTACTGCGTGCGGGCAGAGATGTGTTTTGGGCGACCTGGCCCGATACCTGGCAGACCGCCTCGGCGAAACCGGTGGCTCACTTCCTGCCTGGGGCCGGCCCGGTTACGGGCGCGGTCGGAGCGGCTCGCGCTTCAACGGATTACGGCCTTTCTGAGGCCGGAGCAAAAGCTGGACTCACCTTTGCACAGCTGCGCGTCCGCTAACTCGGCCCCTTCCTGGCCGGCCGCGGCCAGAAGACCCTGCCCGGCAGTGACAATGGGTTCAGGGGGGGTTATTCACGACGATCTTGAAGCTTGCGTCATCGCAGGTCACAGCCTTGCTGATGGCCCGATCGCCAGCTCGTGAATAACCCTCAGGGTAATGGAGGAGTCCGGCTGTGAAGACCTCGATCCCGTCGTCCCCACGGCGGCTGCCGCGGCGCAGGTCCGGTCACCCCGTACTACTGCCGACGCAGCCACCAGGACCTGTCAGCCTGGAAGCAGGATCACGCTGCTTTCGCTGCAGCGCCCGTCCCCACTTGGAGCACACTTCCGTCCGGCTCAAGAACTGGAATGCGTTCGAGGCTGCCGTCTGCGAGGCGGCAGTGCCCGGGCGCACCGTCTTGGGCGTCATCCCTGCATAACCCCGTTCTCACCAGCTGACCAGCACAAACAAGCAGGTCGGCCACCAAGCGTCTGAGCATTTAAGGGACACCGTCCAGGCGTGTGCCCAGAGGGCCGGGCAACCGCTCAGGCAAATGCCAACATCCGCGCCTGGCGCCCAAGATAGCCGGATGAAATAGTCTTCCCATTCACTCCTTGCGCTCAGTGTAAAGCGATCCGGGAAGGGCGTACCCGAGCATACGGCAATGCACCCGAATAAAGCCGGATTACAGTGGGACAAAATTCTGGGCATCCAGTTTTCCATGATTCCGGCCCGCCAAGTATATACCCGTGCCCATGTGCCCGATGCATGCGGGAGAGGAAACGTATGAGATCCTTACTTAAATTCAGGGCATGCGCCCCTGGGCGGCCAGTCGGCCCAAATAGGCCCCTGCGTCTTCGGTGGAGTGCTCAATCTACCGTGCCGGTCAC
>NZ_JBHVWW010000148.1:0-439 GCF_042882025.1 Kitasatospora sp. NPDC058243 | reverse complement strand
CGCACGGAAATGGGGGTGGAAAGCTCGGTGGCGGCAGTCGCCGTCCAGTCCGATGGCCGGATGGTTGCCGCCGGTTATGTCACGAATGTGGATGGCGGTTCTGATTTTGCTCTCGTGCGTTACCGCACCAATGGCCGGCTTGATGAGGGGTTCGGCGACGACGGAAAAGTTGTCACCGATTTCTCGGAAGGCTATGACCAGGCGAACGGGGTCGCGGTCCAGTCCGATGGCCGCATTGTGGCTGCCGGATTCAGCAGCTGGAACGACGGAACTGCCTTCGCTCTCGCACGATACACCCCCGACGGACACCTGGACGAAAGCTTCGGCAACGCAGGAAAGGTACTCGCCAGCTTCTCGGGGGTGGCCGATATCGATGCCACCAAGGCAACAGTTCAGGCTGATGGTCGAATTGTGGTGGCCGGGCGGGTCGCCAATGTGG
>NZ_JBHVWW010000147.1:837-1967 GCF_042882025.1 Kitasatospora sp. NPDC058243 | reverse complement strand
GGCTGCCTGGGCGGCGCCCTGTACTGCTCACCGCTCGCTTGCAAGCGCGAGGGACTGCGCCCGCACAACCTCGGCGCCTACCTGATGCGGACAAAGCCATCCACCACGCCCCTGATCCTGGAGGTCACCCCGGATGCCCCGATCCGGCCCAAGGGGATCGACTACCTGCACCTCGGCGCCATCCACCTGCGCACCTACATGCGCTATCAGAGCTATCTCACTCCCGCCGAAAGCGACCGGCTCGACCGCGCCGTCCTCGCCAGCCTGCGCGCCGCGACTGCGTTCCTCGACATCGCCCTGCGCAACGCAATCGGCCACGCGACGCCAACACCGGCCTTCATCGACCAGCTTTCCGACGCGGTGGCCGACGTACCGTTCCTCGGCTACCTGTACTTCGAGGTGCTGTCCGAATACCTGATGCTCCACTCCACCACCCCGGAGACCAAGGCCTACGCCGGGGAGGGTGAGCTGAACAACCTCCTCTACAAACGGCTCGCCTTCGCCGCCGTGGACGGCATGGATCAACTGTTCGACCTGGCACGTTTCAGCCCGCGCCATCACCAGCTCATCCAGCTCATCGAAGGCTTGGATCCGGCTCTCGGCCCGGGAGTCGCCGAATACGTCCGGCGAAGGCTGTCCCACCTGCTCGCCCGCACTGCACTGGCCCCGTCCCAGGACGTGTCAGCGGTCACCTTCCAGGGCACCGATATCGCTACGCTCCAGAAAGCAGCGCCTGGACTGATCGGCCAAATGGCATTCCGCGAGATCCGGTACATGGCCCGCTACGGGCAGCTGTATCACTGCTTCGAGAAATCAAAGGCCCTTGAGGTGTGGGACTACTGGAACAACGAGGGAATACCCACTCCCTTCAATGGGATCCTCCCCAAGGGAGAGATCGGAATAAATCCCGTCTACCCCCGTTCAGCAGTAAGGATCTGGGTGGCAGAGCAGGACAGTAAGGGCTACTTACAGCCGATGGAGGAGGTCGCGGCCGTTGTCACGCCCCACCTGGCGACGTGGTGGGCGCCTCCCCGGCAGCGCGGGATGCAGGACGCACCCGTGATTCACGAGCCGGTTCGGCGCCAGATCTTCGATTCCAGCCCATTGGCTATTGGTGATCGGGGTTACGC
>NZ_JBHVWW010000147.1:0-827 GCF_042882025.1 Kitasatospora sp. NPDC058243 | reverse complement strand
CCCCCCCCCCCTCCCCTCCCCCCCCTCCCCTCGCCTTTACTGATACTGCGACCCCCGAGACCCACACGACCTTCCTCGGCAGGGAACCGGTCGATCATGCCTGGCAGGCCGCGTTCGGTCGGCTGATCACCCTCTCCACGACAAAGCGGCCACACGGCCCAGACTTCGACCCCTACCTCGACGAACTGACGCGTGAGGTCGGTGCCCTCATCAAAGAGATCCAGCCACACGTCATCCACGCTCAGTACCTCGGGTTCGCCCTCAGCCAGGCCTTCACCCGCACCGCCGGCAACATCCCGATCATCTCCGTCGCCCACGGCCCCGACGTCATGGTGGCCGAGCACAGCGCCCGAGGGCGCGAGGGCCTGCACGAAGTCGCTGCGGCAAGCGCCGCGATCGTGACCCCGACCTTCGCCCTCGCGGACCGCATCGACCGTCTCACCAGCCACCGATTCACCGACCGGCTCACCGTCATCCCGTGGGGCATCCATCTGAGCCATGCCCAGGTACGCGATCAATGGCCAACGGGCAGCGGCCCCCTCTCCCTGGTGCACGCCGGCCGTCTGGACGACAACAAATCCACGATCACCGTCGTCGAAGCCCTCGCCCTCACTCATCAACCGCACCGCCTCACCATCATCGGCCAAGGCATCCGACGAGAGCACCTGGAGCAGCGGGCCCACGAACTCGGCCTACAGGACCGGGTTCACTTCGACCCGTTCCTGCCCCGTGCCGAACTGTTGCGCCGCCTACGGAATTTCGATGCTTTCGTCTTCACCACCAGAGACCTGGAAGCCTTCGGACTCGTACTCATCGAGGCCCAAGCC
>NZ_JBHVWW010000146.1:0-2040 GCF_042882025.1 Kitasatospora sp. NPDC058243 | reverse complement strand
GCCCAGGACGGCCTCCTCTGCGTCGACGGCTCATTCACCGGTTTGTCCTTCGCCTCCCTGGCGGACCTGGCCAGTCTCACCGCCTTCTTCAAGAACACCACCACCCACAGCTTCGACCTGCCGCCCCAGGTCCCTGCCGCCAGCCGGGTCCACCTCGACTCCCTGCACGCCTACCTCCACGTCCGCCCCACCCCCGCCTGGTCCTTCGTCTCCGGCTTCCTCTCCCTAGACACGGCAGACTGGAGCCCCATCCCGGGTGTCATCACCCTCAACGGCCTCAGCGCCCAGTTCGGCGCCGACTTCAGCACCGCCACTCCTCACGTCGACTTCCTTCTCGCGGCCTCTGCCACCGTCCTCAACGGGATCAGCCTCACTGCCTCCATAACCGTCCCCGACCTTGAGCTCACCGCCTCAGCCGCCCTCGAGGGCGGCAGCTCCAGCACCATCAGCAACTTCGCCAGCCCCTACACCGCAGGCCTCCCCCTGTCCCATGTCGCTCCCGCCGCGATCCAGTTCACCACCAACCTCATAACCCACGACTACGCCTTCACCGCAACCCTCGGCCCCCAGTCGCTGTGGACGCTGCCCCACACCAGATTCAGCCCCCTCGCCCTCACCGCCGAAGGCAACGGCACCACGATCAGCGACGTCATCCTCACCGGACAGCTCGAAGCCTTCGGCCTCACCCTCTCCGCCTACGCCGCCCACTCACAGAACTGGAGCCCCCTCGGCGCAACCCTGTCCGTCCCCATCGGCCCCCCCGGCAGCGGAAAGTCCCTGGACATCACCGGAACCGTCGACACCTCCGACGGTTTTACCCTCCACGCCACCGCCCAGACCACCGACGACACCGGCACCGGCACCGGTCTCGCCGACATCCTCACCGGCTTCGGCCTCGACACCTCCACCGCCCTCAACGCCCTCAAGATCAACGACATCAAGCTCGACTACCACAAGGAAACCGACGCAGGCGGCACCGACCACCACTCCTTCTCCCTCTCCGGCCAGACCTCCCACGGCATCACCGCCGCGGCACTCTTCTGCGAGACCGGCCCAGGCACCTACCTGTGGACAGCCCAGATCTACCTCCCCGTCCAGGCAGACCTCTCCGCCCTCCCCGTCATCGGCCACCAGCCCCCCGACGGCACCATCAGCATCAACAGCATCTCCGTCCTCTACATCCCCCAGGACCTCACCCCCGGGCAGATCGACCTCCTCAACACCGCCCAGCACAAACTCAACTCCCAGATCCCGCCCCTCCCCCCCAACGGCCTCAAAAACGGACCCCAGATCGCAGGATCCCTCCAAGTCCTCACCGACCACCGCTTCCTCACCGCCTCCACCCCCTGAACAGCACCCCGGAGCGCAAACACGAGTGCCAGACCCCTGCCCCACCGCCGCCGGCCATGACACCAAGGGCCCCAGCACATGTCCGAAAAATTAGCTTTTTGTTTAACCTCGCTCGTCACCCGACCTGCTGATCTGCGGTGTTTCCCGTGGCAGCGGAGGCGGCCGTTCTCCACGCTTCGAGATGTCGAGTCACGAAGAACCAGAGAACGGCCGCTGTGTATGAGTCTGTCTGCTGAGGTGTCCGGACGCGAGGCGTTGGGCGTGTTTTCCCGCTTTCGTGTCGAGTTCTGCGACTGCCTTTACTCCCGTGCTGATGCGCTCTTCGACGTGAGCGACGCGGTGCTGTGTGCGGACGGTCCGGTCAGGTCGCTGGTCGAGCTGACGCTGGCGGCCGAGCACCGGCGCGGGCACGGGGCGATGTACGACGCGGTCAACCACGGCTGGCTGGAGCCGCGCCGCCTGCGGCGGCTGCCCGCCTCCACACCACTGCCGAGGGCGGCCGACGGGCGGATCGTCCTCGCGGTGGATGTGAGCAACTGGCTGCGGCCCGATGCCCCTACCAGCCCGGACCTGCTGTTCTGCCATGTTTACGGGCGAGGCCGCAACGCGGACCAGATGATTCTCGGCTTGCCCTATTCCTTCGTTGCGGCCCTGGAGACTGGACGGACCTCGTGGACCGCTGTGCTGGAC
>NZ_JBHVWW010000145.1:1797-2186 GCF_042882025.1 Kitasatospora sp. NPDC058243 | reverse complement strand
ACATGATCAGGCGGGCGGTGACCTGCTACTTCTTCGGCTTGGAGGTGAAGGCCGCGTAGTCGGTCTCGGCTATCTCCGCGTCCGAGATCCAGCACCGGCCCTCCTCGTCCCAGAGCGCTTTTGGGTACTTGATCGCCGTCCAGGCGTTCTCGTCGATGCGCGCGATGGCGGCCTTGATGGAGGCGTTCGTCCGCACCGTGGTGGAGAAACGGGAGTTCATGGCCCGGCAGGCGTTCACGGTGCCGGCGCTGTAGAACGCGGAGTCGGCCCGCATCACCAGCAGGCCGCTCGCGCCGCAGGCGCGGGCGGTGCGGAGGGTCTCGGCGACGAACGCGGCAGCCCCGCGCGCGGAGTTCGACGGTCCCCTGCGGAGCCGGGTGGCGGCGATC
>NZ_JBHVWW010000145.1:1108-1787 GCF_042882025.1 Kitasatospora sp. NPDC058243 | reverse complement strand
CCCGTGGGTGAAGGAGCGCAGAAACGACCCCGGCGTGGAGGGGGCCCGCACCCCCGTGAACAAGCGGCCGAGTCCGCCGTGCCGCAGCCGGTCCATGCCATCGATGCTGTCGGCGCCCGCGGCCATGCCGCCCACCAGCGACATCAGCTTCGCCGCGGGAAAGGCCCCGGTGCCGTCCTTCGAGCGCGGCAGCCGGATGTACTCGTCGGCCAGCGCGGGCAGACCGCACCGCTCGGCCAGGCGTACCACCGGCTCCAGTCCGCCGTACGCGATCAGATTCGGATCATCGAACGCGGACGAGACCGCCGCCGCGGCATGGGAAGATTGCATCTCGGAAGTGCCTTGCTGATCGTGCCTGATGTGGTCCTGGAGAAACCCCATCATCGCAGGTCACAAGGCACTTTCTGATGGCGTCCCTTCTCGTGGTGTAGCCGATCAATCGGTGGGCTCGTTGGTGGTGTGGGGTAGTGCGGGGGCGTTTTCGGGGAGCTCGGGGTAGAGCTCGGCCATGCTTCCCTCCGGCAGGTAGCGGCGGGGGAAGGCGATCCATTCGTCGTGCAGTTCGAAGAGCACGGCGGTGGCCAGGCGCTCGAGTGCGCCGGGGTTGGGGAAGGCCTGCACGACGTCGGTGCGGCGTTTGACCTCGCGGTCCAGCCGTTCCAGGGGGTTGGCGGCCTGG
>NZ_JBHVWW010000145.1:0-1099 GCF_042882025.1 Kitasatospora sp. NPDC058243 | reverse complement strand
CTCCGGAATGCTTCGGTCTCGCTGTCGCCCGCGGCGGTCCCCAGGACCTCGCGGCCGCCGTCCCCGGTGATGCCGGTGGCGATGACGACGGCCTGGGAGGCGATCTGATGGTTCACCCGCACCTTGCAGTACGTCGCGTCCAGGCAGAGGCAGGGGAACCCGGTGTGGTCCAGGGGACGGGTGCGGAACGCGGTCAGCGGCCCGTCGGGCCCGCCGCAGATCCGGGAGACCTCGCTCTTCGATATACCGCTGTCTCCGCCCAGGGCCTTGACCAGGTCATCGACCGATCGGGTGGACACGCCGCGGACGTAGGCTTCCATGATCACGGCATACAGGGCCTGGTCTATACGCCGCCGGCGTTCCAGCAGGCCCGGGAAGAAGCTTCCGGTGCGGAGCTTGGGAATCTCCAGGTCCAGGTCGCCTGCCGGCGTGGTCAGGGTCTTGTCCCGGTGGCCGTTGCGCAAGGCCGTCCGGGACGCGGTGTGCTCATTCCAGCCGGCACCGATATGCGCGCCCACCCCGGCCTCGATCAGTTCCTGCAGCATCCGCTCGGCCACGCTGCGGACAAGCTCGATCCCGTCCGACGAGCGTAGTGACTCCAGCAGCCGTATCAGGTCAGACTGGGACAGGGCCACCACGTACTCCTCATGGTTGAACTGGGCGTTCACCAAGAAGAGTTACGTGATGGCCCGCCCCGCGTCAGGGAGCGGCAGGCACGAGAAGAAGTGCGCCCCGGGCACCCGCCCGCGCACGCCCGCAACTTGATCGGCTACACCACGAGAAGGGACATGACCGGACCGGTTCGGCGCCTGGTCCACCGTGCACAACCGGTTCAGGCAGTGGCGGGACGCCGGCGTCTTCGAGGCGCTGCTGGAGGGTGCGATCGCTGAGGCTGCTGGGCGGGGCCGGGTGGACATGTCGCTGGTCAGCGTGGACTCCACGACGGTCCGCGCTCACCATGACGCGGCCGGGATGCGTCTGGAGGAGGATGTTCCGGACGCTCTGGAGGTCTATTCACACGGCTTCACCAGCCCTTCTTGTAGAAGGTGAGGGCGGTGACGGTCTTGGCGACGGTGGGGAATCGGGTGAGGGGGCCGCG
>NZ_JBHVWW010000144.1:0-2310 GCF_042882025.1 Kitasatospora sp. NPDC058243 | reverse complement strand
CAGGAAGGCCGGCGCCATCGCCACGATGTTCACCGGCCTCACCGTCGCCAACATCGTCGGCGTGCCGCTGGGTACCTTCATCGGCCAGGCCGTCGGCTGGCGCGTCACCTTCGCCGGCGTCGCCGCGCTCGGCGTGGTCGGCCTGCTCGGCATCGCCAAGCTCGTTCCCGCCCTGCCCCGCCCCGAGGGCGCCCACCTGCGCCGCGAGCTCACGGCGTTCCGCAACCCGCAGGTCCTGCTCGCCATGGCGATGACCGTCCTCGGCTTCGGCGGTGTCTTCGCGGCGATCACCTACATCGCGCCGATGATGACCCACGTCGCCGGCTACTCGGACGGCGCCGTCACCTGGCTGCTGGTCCTGTTCGGTGTCGGGATGTTCCTCGGCAACCTGCTCGGCGGCAGGTTCGCCGACCGCAAGCTGATGCCGATGCTCTACGCCTCCCTCGGCGGACTCGCCGTCGTGCTGGCCCTGTTCACCCTCACCGCGCACAACAAGATCCTCGCCGCGGTCTCCATCCTGCTCGTCGGGGCGCTCGGCTTCGCCACCGTCCCGCCACTGCAGAAGCGGGTCCTCGACCAGGCGCACGGCGCGCCCACCCTGGCCTCCGCCGTCAACATCGGCGCCTTCAACCTCGGCAACGCCCTCGCCGCCTGGCTCGGCGGCCAGGTGATCGCGGTCGGCCTCGGCTACACCGCCCCGAACTGGGTCGGCGCGCTGCTCGCCGGAGCCGCGCTCCTGCTGGCCGTCTGGTCCGCCGTCCTGGAGCGCCGCACCCCCGTACGGGAGGGCGTCGTCACCGCCGCTCCCGTCCCCGTCCACCACTGACAGTTCCCCTCCCCAGTTCCCCTCTCCCCGTTCCTTCCAGGAGTAGCGCCACCATGAGCACCACCCTCACCCCGCTGACCACCGCCGACGCCGAGACCCTCGTCGCCGCCGCCCGCCGCGCCGCCCAGGCGGCCGGGGTCGCGGTCAGCGTCACCGTCCTGGACGCGGGCGGTCACCTGCTCGCCTTCCTCCGCGACGACAGCGCCGTGCTGATCTCCGGGGAGACCAGCACCCGCAAGGCGTACACCGCCCTCCAGCTGGGCGCCCCCACCGCCGACCTGGTCGACCTCGTCAAGCCGGACGGACCGTTCCACACCCTGGCCACCGCGCTCGACCGGCCGCTCCTCTTCATCGCCGGTGGCGTCCCGATCCACCGCGACGGCAAGCTCGTCGGCGCCATCGGCCTCGGCGGCGGCGCCCCGGAGCAGGACCACTCCTTCGCCACCGCCGCGCTGGCGGAACTCGCCCGGTGACCCGCACGCCGCAGGAGGTCCTCGCCGACCACGGGCGACGCCTGGGCACCGGGGGCCTCGACCACATCGCCGGGAACCACACCGAGGACTCATCAGCGCCCAGACCGTCCGCTACACCCTCACCGACCTCCCCCGCTGAATGGAAGCACGCACCATGAACAACCCCACCGTCCCCACCGTGAAGCTCAACAACGGCGTCGAGATCCCCCAGCTCGGCTTCGGCGTCTTCCAGGTGCCCGACGCCGAGACCACCGCCGCCGTCGCCTCCGCCCTGGAGGCCGGCTACCGCAGCATCGACACCGCCGCGATCTACGGCAACGAGACCGGCGTCGGCCGCGCCCTGGCCGCCTCCGGCCTGCCGCGCGAGGACCTGTTCGTCACCACCAAGCTGTGGAACGCCGACCAGGGCTACGACGCCACCCTGCGCGCCTTCGACGCCGGCCTCGCCAAGCTCGGCCTCGAGTACCTCGACCTGTACCTGATCCACTGGCCCACCCCGGCCCGCGACCTCTACCTGGACTCCTGGCGCGCCATCGAGCGCCTCGCCTCCGAGGGCCGCATCCGCGCCGCGGGCGTCTCCAACTTCCAGCCCGCCCACCTCCAGCGCCTGCTGGACGAAAGCCGGTTGGTGCCCGCCGTGAACCAGGTCGAGCTGCACCCCGGCCTCCAGCAGGCCGAGCTGCGCGCCTTCCACACCGAGCACGGCATCGCCACCGAGGCGTGGAGCCCGCTCGCCCAGGGCGCCGTCCTGGACGACCCGGCGATCACCGCGATCGCCGCCCGCACCGGCAAGTCCGCCGCCCAGGTGGTCCTGCGCTGGCACCTCCAGCTCGGCAACATCGTCATCCCGAAGTCCGTCACCCCGGCGCGTATCCGCCAGAACCTGGACGTCTTCGACTTCCAGCTGACCGACGAGGACATGGCCGCCATCGCCGCCACCGACCGCGACCTGCGGACCGGCCCGCACCCGGACCAGTTCAACTGACCGACCCCGCACCCCCGGAAGCCCGC
>NZ_JBHVWW010000143.1:2290-2649 GCF_042882025.1 Kitasatospora sp. NPDC058243 | reverse complement strand
GGTAATGATCGTGTGGCATGTGCGGTCCAACTCTGAAGCCAGCCAGCCAGGTAGGGGAGCGGGGTTCCGGGCCGACCCCACGGGCCGGTAGGTGCCCTTCGCCGTACGCATGAAGGGCGCCACGGCGTATCCTTTCTCCGCACGCACGTCCACCTGCCAGGCAAGGGCCACTTCCTTGCCCGCGCCGGAGGAAGACCGCAGGCGCAGACCCTGAGGCACCGAGTACCAGACGTGCATGCCTCCAGAGGCGGTCTGGACCCGCAGGGTGGTCTCGTCCTCGCAGGGGTTCTGCTGTCCTATGTAGGCGGCGAGCAGCGCGAGAGCGTGAAAGCCGTTCTCGAGGCCTGTCAGGTCGATGG
>NZ_JBHVWW010000143.1:1660-2280 GCF_042882025.1 Kitasatospora sp. NPDC058243 | reverse complement strand
GTCTTGGGCCCGGCAGAGCGAGCAGTTGGCGGCCGGAATCTTCCTGCCCGGAACGAGCGGATGCACCGGCCACCCCTTGCGCGCACACCAGATCGCCCTGTCAACCGGGAGTGGCTCCGATGGCTCGGTGAGAAGTTCTGAGTGGCGGGACACTCTGCCGGTTCCTTGCTCAGGGTGCGGGTAAACCGCACGACCCAGTTGAAAGTGTGCAGGTCAATGACTGATAGGTCGCAGCTAAAGGGGCTGTAGGGGCTGAAGCTTGCTGTCGCTCGGAGCGAGCCTAGCGCAGGGACCTAGGGCGCATCGAACGCCGGGCCCAAGTTTGCGGTTATGCCTCAAGTTCCGCCCCTCCCGCCCCTGCGCTGAGGTGCGTCAAGGGGCTTCCTGTGGTGCGGTCGGCAGCGCCCCGCCCCTGTGAGGTGCCGGCGTTCTGCTCGGCGCTGGACCAGGACTCACCGGCTGGTCAGTCTATTTCAGTATTACTTGCCCGTTTTTAAGAGGGGCAGTAGGGGCTAAATCTTCGCGACCATACCGCAAGACATGCCTCTGCAAGAGCCCCTGCCCCCCGCGTTGCACAATCCGGCGAGTTCTGCCCCCACAACCCCTACCTCCTCTCCACA
>NZ_JBHVWW010000143.1:929-1650 GCF_042882025.1 Kitasatospora sp. NPDC058243 | reverse complement strand
TGCCCCGTCCTGCCGGAACCCCGGGGTCATTGGTTCAGGTGGGACTGCCCCCCCCCTGAAGGGCGGGAGAGGGTCTCGGGAGGGGCTGAAGGCTTTCAGCAGGGGCTCAGGGTGTATCCATCCCTAGCTCTTAACCAATCTATTTATGCAGGTCAGAGCTACTTAGTGTCTGAGCTGCAGGGGCTGGAGGGGCTGAGTTTTCCAGTTATCAGACGCCTGGAACCTTGTTGTTGAAGGATGGACCTTCTGTGTGTGATTTCGTGCGCGCCCGCATATCCTCGCACGCAAGTACGTTAGTAACCCGAGTGTTCAGCCCCTCCAGCCCCTGTCAGGTCAGTGAAAACGCCTTGACCTGGGCTTTTGCTAAAGGGTCCGGGGGCTGAACACAGTCCCTCCCCGCCCCCTCCCCCCTCAGGCTCTCTTGTAGCTCAGCTGCCACTTCCGGTGCACTTGGGTGAGGGTGTTCGCGCTGGCCGATGCTGACTCAGCGGTTTTGAGGTAGGTGAAACGCCGTGAGCCGTAGCTGGGCACAGGGGCTGCCCTCCCTCTCCGCCTATCCGTCGTACGTGCTGAGGCAGGACCGATCACCTGTCGGAGGTAAACCGAGCCTCTGCTCGGGGACGCTGATTGATGGGCGATTCTGTAGGTTCCATATGTTCTGGCGTCGGTCGTGATGAAGGGTCTCGCTGGGTTGTGCAGGAGCTGATCATGACGTTGCCGA
>NZ_JBHVWW010000143.1:0-919 GCF_042882025.1 Kitasatospora sp. NPDC058243 | reverse complement strand
GTCGAACACGACGCACGAGTGGTGCTTTGGCCGAGAAGTGAGTCGTTTCACGGACTGCGGTTACCAGGACGAGTTGAACCAAGTCGGTGAAGCTCAGCTGCAGAGACAGCTGCCAGCGGCCCAGTGCGACCTGTGGTTCCCAGAGGCGGACATCCCGCTCGGCTATGGCCAGTCCAGGCGGATGCCGGTGCTGGTGGTGGTCTCGGGCTATTCGCGGGTGATCACCGCGAGGATGCTGCCCTCGGGGCGGACCGGGGACCTGATCGACGGGCACTGGCGGCTGCTGACTGAGTGGGGTGCGGTCCCGAAGATGCTGGTCTGGGACAACGAGGCAGGCATCGGCCGCGGCAGTCCGACCAGCGAGTTCGCCGCGTTCGCGGGCCTGCTCGCCACGAAGGTCTATTTGTGCCGGCCCCGGGATCCGGAAGCGAAAGGCCTGTTCGAGAGGGCGAACGGCTATCTGGAGACCTCGTTCCTGCCCGGTCGGCACTTCAGCGGTCCGGACGACTCCAACACCCGACTGACGGCCTGGCTGGGGGTCGCCAACCGCCGAATCCACCGCACCATCCGTGCCGGCCCGGCCGACCGGTGGGAGGCGGACCGGGCCCAGATGCTGGCCCTCCCGGCCACGGACCCGCCGGCCTGGTGGCGCTTCCAGATCTGCCTCGGCTGTAACGACTATGTCCGCGTCGAGACCTGCGGCTACTCCGTCGACCCCGCCGAGATCGGCCACCACGTCACAGTTCTCGGCGACAACGAGAAAGTGATCGTCCTCGCAGCAGGCGGGGAGATCGTCGCCGAGCACACGCGCTGCTGGGCCCGCCACCAAAACGTCACCGCCCCCCAGCACGCTGAGACCGGCCGGATCATGAGGCAAGAGCACCAGCAGCGGCCCGCCGTCACATCCGGTCCGTTGATC
>NZ_JBHVWW010000142.1:1422-2705 GCF_042882025.1 Kitasatospora sp. NPDC058243 | reverse complement strand
TTGCCCCGCACCTGGAGTTTGCGGCGCATGGGCCGGGCGGTGCGTATGAGCTGTCGGTGGAGGCCGGCTTCGGCCGGGACATTGTCAGTGCGGCAGGCCAGCTCTCCCCTGACCGGCAGACCCTCACCTTCACCGGTGTCGACCTCGCCATCCCCGAGCCGGGCTCCGCCTCCGCCCTGTGGGTACCTGTTACGGCGGATGCGGGCTGTCCGCTGGATGTCACGGCGCTGCTTTACACGGTGGGCAATGAGCCGTGTCTGTCGACGCCGGTCCACATCACCGACGGCCTGGTCCTGGCCCCGGGGGCCGGTCCTGGTGACCGGGGCAGTTTCCAGGCGTCACCGGCCGGGCCCCCCGACATCACCCTCACTCCCGGGGGCACGGCCGGCTACCCCGCCGTCCGCCTCATGAGCACCGGGCAGGACCCCGTCACCCCCCGGTATGCCACCGTCATCCTGCCCCCCGGCAAGGGCCTCACCTTCACCACTGCTGCCTCCGGCCAGTATGAGATTGCCGTCATCACCGGCGACGGCCAGACCCATACTTATCCCGCGGCCCTGGTCTCCGGCGGGCAGAGCCTGGCCTCCACCGCCCCCGTCGACCTCGGCCTGCCCGCCCCCACCTCCGTCTCCGCCCTGTGGACCGGCATCAGCGCACAAGGCTCAGCCGCTCCCGGTGACACGGCCTGCGCCTTCACCATCAGCGACCAGTACTCCCCCTCCACCCCCATCCACATCACCACAGGAGGCGGGGGCGGGGGCGAAACCCTCATCCCGCAAAACCAGATGAGCGTCCACTGGGTCGACAGTGAGGAGACCCGCGGCGAGAACGCACCCGCCACCAACGTCCTGGACGGCAGTGCCGACACCTACTGGCACACCCAGTGGCAGGGCGCCAACCCTCCCACCCCCCACCAGATCGTCCTCGACCTCGGCGGCTCTTACAACGTCACCTCCCTCTACTACCTCCCCCGCCAGAACTCCGTCAACGGACGCATCGCCGACTACCAGATCTACACCTCCACCGACGCCGCCACCTGGACCCAGGCCGCCGCCGGCACCTTCACCGGCAACCCCGAACAGCAGAAAGCCGCCCTCACCCCCACCACCGCCCGCTACATCCGCCTCACCGCCCTCCGCGAAATCAACGGCAACCCCTGGACCTCAGCAGCAGAAATCAACATCGGCCACCAGAACTGACGACCCGGTACACGACAGGCACAACCACAGACCCCCGGACCCGGCCCGCCGGACCCGGGGGTTTGTGCAGCCCCTGCCGCACAC
>NZ_JBHVWW010000142.1:0-1412 GCF_042882025.1 Kitasatospora sp. NPDC058243 | reverse complement strand
GGCAGTGACGGTGCTGTTGTCCGGGTGGATTCTTCGGGGCTTGCGGTGCGTTGTGCGATGACGGTCAAGGAGCTGGAGACCGGGAAATGGTCACGCCGGGCTCTGGCTTCTGCGGTTGCGGAGCTTCTCCCGGAGGCGGCGGTGCAGGTTACTGACTTCAGCTTTTCGGGGTGAGGGTGGGCTGTTGTGCTGGTGTCGGGGTGGTGGTTCCGGTAGGCCGTTGGACGTGCGGTATGCGGATGGGGGCGGGTTGACGGGGAGGGCACGTCAGCGCCGCGAGAGTGTACGGGGGGAGGCTGCCGGGCTGTTCGCCGGGGGGGGGGTCAAGGCTCCCGAGGCGGCCCGTCGGCTGCGGGTGAGTGAGAAGTCGGCCTGCCAGTGGCATCAGGCCTGGAGACAGGGTGGGACGGCCGCGTTGGGTTCCCGTGGGCCGGGCGGACGGGAGTGCAGGCTGTCGTCGCGCTGCCAGGGGAAACCCGCCGGGTATCTCGGCCAGGGGCCCGCGGTTCACGGCTGGGATGGGGACCAGGTGTGGACCGGGGCGAGGGCGGCGGCGCTGATCGGGAGGAAGTTCCACGTCTCCTGCAGCGTCTCGGGCGCCACCCGGCTGATGCGCCGGCCCGGGTTCACCCCGCAGGTGCCCATACGGCGGGCTGCCGGACGTGATGAGCAGGCCGTCGCGGCGTGGAAGGAGGCGGCCTGGGCGGAGGTAAAAGCACCAGGGCGGCGTGCGGGGGCTGCGTCTGCTTCGGGGACGGAGCGGGCTTCACCCGGCGTCCGCCCCGGGGACGCACCTGGGGCCGGCGGGGCAGCACCCCGGTCGTGAGGACCTCCGGACGGAGCTCCGGGAGGGTATCGGCGGCCGGGCTGATCGCAATGCGGCCGGGCTCCAGGACACGCCTGTCCCACCGCCTGCGGCTCCATAGCGGCCGCAAGGGTGAACGCCGCAGCATGTCCGAACAGGATTGCATCGGGCTCATCGACGGGATGCACCAGCTGGTCAGAGCCCCGATCGTGCTCGTCTGGGACCGGCTCAACACCCATGTCCCCCACGTCATGCGCGAGCTGATCGCGGCCCGCGACCGGCTGACCGTGTTCACCCTGCCCGCCTGCGCACCCGGGCTCAACCCGGTCGAGTTCCTGTGGGCCCACGCCAAACGCAGCCTCGCCAACCTGGCCACCGCCGCCCTCGACCGGCTCGAGGCCCTCGTCCGCAACAGGCTCAAACGACCCCAGTACCGACCCGCCGTCCTCGACGGCTTCCTCACCGGAACCGGCCTCACCCCCGACATCCCACCCTGAAACGCCGAAGTCAGTACCGGCGCAGGGGGTGCGGCAGGGTGCCTGCAAGCTGCAGTCCGGCACCGGCCGCATGCCGGATGCCGGACTGCGTCCTGCCCGGCGGTGCAGGG
>NZ_JBHVWW010000141.1:0-2947 GCF_042882025.1 Kitasatospora sp. NPDC058243 | reverse complement strand
TCTTCTTGGGTGATCCCCCCGGTCCCCGACCACCTTAGCCAGGCCATCCCATTTGGATATGTCGTGCGCATTCAGAATGAGGCTTTCATCGAATCCCTGCACACCCTCCTGTTGCAGCTTTTCCGATATCTGCTCGACACGGTCGAGTACTTCATCGCGGGACTTTCCGAGATGGAACGTATTGTCCCGGTGCCCGGCCCACTCTGCCCACTCTGCCACAGTGTTTCGGCCGTCCTCCGACTGCAGCTCACCGTACGCTTGGCCCATGCCTGTCGGGGGCACGGCGGAGTCCAGGACCGACCGGTCGAGACGGGAAGGGTAAAGACTTCCGTACACTGCGCCAAGGTACGTCCCGTACGAATAGCCTAGATAATTTATATTCTGCTCGCCCAGGGCACCCCGGATAACATCCATATCCCGGGCCGTGTTGCCGGTGTTAAAATACTTCACCCTCTCGGCGCCGCCATTTTTCTTTACGATGCGCGCCATGTATTCTTTCGCCCAAGCGGCCTGTTTATCGAAGACGTTGCCTACTACAGCCGGTCGTTCACGTGACGTGACGGGGGTCGGGCTCGTTGGGGGTGTATGGGGCTGATGCTGCCGCCGGGTCTGGTCCGGCGTGATGAACTGACCGCGGACGAGGTCCGGGCCTGGGATGCGGATCTTGAGGCGCTGTGCGCGTCGGTGGACGATGTGTTCTGCCGGCCTGCGTCGAGGGAGAATCTGCGGGCGATGGTGCGCGGGCTGCTGTCGGATGTGCCGCGCAAGAACATGTGGCAGGTCGCGGAGGCGGCCGGGCATGCTTCGCCGGACCGGCTGCAGGACTTCCTGGCCCGTGCGTCCTGGGACGCAGATGAACTGCGGGACCGGGTAAGAGAGTTCGTGGCGGACTCACTGCAGGCGCCGGACGCCGTGCTCATCGCGGACGAAACCGGCGACATCAAGAAAGGCACCAAGAGCGCCGGGGTCGCCCGCCAGTACACCGGCGTCACCGGACAGGTGGAAAACGCCCAGGTCAGCGTGCACCTGTCCTACGGATCCTCACGCGGAAGAGCGATCATCGACCGTGAACTGTATGCCGGACAGCACTGGGCCGGCCCCGGTGAGGAACACCGCCGCCGCTGCGAGGAGGCCGGGGTGCCCGAAGAGCGGGCCCGCACGGTAGTCACCAAGCCGGAACTGGCCAGACGCATGATCGAGCGCACCCTGGCCGCAGGGGTGCCCTTCACATACTTCCTGGCCGACGAGCTCTACGGCAGCTCGCGGACCCTGCGCGCCTGGCTGGAAGAACACCAGGTCCGCTACGTGCTGGCCATCCCGGAGAACGAGGCACTCCCACTGCCCGACGGCCGCACCCAGCAGGCGCGGCAGCTGTGGACGATAGTGCCCGAAGCGCTGATGGAACGCCGCAGCTGCGCAGACGGCGCCAAGGGCCCACGCGCCTATGACTTCGCCACCGTGGAACTGGCCGGCACCCCCGCCGGACTGGAGCGGACCCTGCTGATCCGCCGCTCCACCGTGCCCAGCAAGAAGAACAAAAACGGCGAACTCGTACCCGAGGTCGCCTACTTCCTGTGCGACCACACCCCCGGCACCACCCTGGCCGCCCTGGTGACCGCCGCCGGCCAGCGATGGATGATCGAGGAGACTTTTCAGGCCGCGAAGAACGAGACCGGCTTTGACCAGCACGAAGTCCGCAAGTGGTGCTCCTGGTACCGGCAGACCACCGTGTGCATGCTCGCCCTCGCCTTCCTCGCCGACGTCCGGAGCCGGCGCATACGCCCCCACCACCACCCCACTCCCTGAACCCGCCGTCCCGGCCCACGGTCAGGAGGAAGCCGCCGTCCCGCTGTCCCTGAACGAGATCCGCCGCATGTACGACCGCCTCGTCCTGGCCCCCGCCCGCGCCGCCAGGACCCGGCTCGCCCTCCGCTGGAACCGCTGGCGACGCCGCCACCAGACCCGAGCCCGCATCAGCCACTACCGCCAACGAAACCACTCACCGTAACAACACCGGCTGTAGTACCGGGCCGTCAATCTTAGGCCGCGGTCCAATATAAGGCTTATTGTCCATCGCCCAGCCCAAGGGGGCATACAGTGGGGTGGATTTACCCGTACCCCGGGGATCGAAACCGATCAGGTCGTAAGCGCCGCGCAGTGAGCTTTTCCTGATATTGTCCGGAATTTTCAGGCCGGAACCGCCTGGACCGCCGGGGTTGTAAAACAGGACCCCCCGGCGCTTCCCTGTGGCCTTGAGCCGACTCAAGGTGACCGAGATCTCTTCACCCTTCGGGCTGTTGTAGTTCAGGGGGACTTTTATCGATGCGCACTGAGCCTCCTCGTCTGCCTCGCACGCCTCCCAGCTGATTTTCTGTGCATAAAATGCCTTCAGCTCTTGCGGGGTGTCGGAGTCGCTTGCATGTGCCGGTGCGGCCGCAGCTACTCCCAGTACTCCCAATGCGGTTGCCCTGCAGGCAGTTGAACGAAGCAGGTCGAAGCCGCTCCTCGCGCGCGTAAGATTCACGATCTGCTCTCCTTGTAATGGCACGGATTAATTACTTCAATTTGCAGAATGATAAGGTCGCCGCAGTGTCACCTGTGTGATGGCTGCATGACGGCGGAATGGTCACTGACTTCGGTAAGTCGAATACTCAGGAAGGCCCGCGGAGGACTGCAGTGAACTGGCCAGCGACAGCAGGCAGGGCAGGTTGACTTCAAGTTCGGAGGGCTGTGACTGGGGCACCGACCGGTTGACGGGTCACCGGCCTACGGGGACTGGGCCGCGCATCCTGTCGCTCATCCACTTCAGGTCGCCGGCAAACAGGGTGTCCGTGTACTTGTACCCGTCGTGGCCGCCCTCGAAGGAAGTCGCCCGGGTCTCTATCGGACCCTTGGTGATCTCCTTGCGGAGCTTCTCGACTGCTGCGGTTTCCTGACTTCCTTCCTT
>NZ_JBHVWW010000140.1:1801-3182 GCF_042882025.1 Kitasatospora sp. NPDC058243 | reverse complement strand
ATTGTTCGGCGGCGTCCTACTCTCCCACAGGGTCCCCCCTGCAGTACCATCGGCGCTGTAAGGCTTAGCTTCCGGGTTCGGAATGTAACCGGGCGTTTCCCTCACGCTATGACCACCGAAACACTATGAAACTGTCAACCGCACCAACCCCGTAGCCAAACGGGTTGGGGTCGTTGTTTCAGAACAACACAGTGGACGCGAGCAACTGAGGACAAGCCCTCGGCCTATTAGTACCGGTCAACTCCACCCCTCACAGGGCTTCCATATCCGGCCTATCAACCCAGTCGTCTACTGGGAGCCTTACCCTCTCAAGGAGGTGGGAGTGCTCATCTCGAAGCAGGCTTCCCGCTTAGATGCTTTCAGCGGTTATCCCTCCCGAACGTAGCCAACCAGCCATGCCCTTGGCAGGACAACTGGCACACCAGAGGTTCGTCCGTCCCGGTCCTCTCGTACTAGGGACAGCCCTTCTCAACACTCCTACGCGCACAGCGGATAGGGACCGAACTGTCTCACGACGTTCTAAACCCAGCTCGCGTACCGCTTTAATGGGCGAACAGCCCAACCCTTGGGACCTACTCCAGCCCCAGGATGCGACGAGCCGACATCGAGGTGCCAAACCATCCCGTCGATATGGACTCTTGGGGAAGATCAGCCTGTTATCCCCGGGGTACCTTTTATCCGTTGAGCGACGGCGCTTCCACAAGCCACCGCCGGATCACTAGTCCCTACTTTCGTACCTGCTCGACCCGTCAGTCTCACAGTCAAGCTCCCTTGTGCACTTACACTCAACACCTGATTGCCAACCAGGCTGAGGGAACCTTTGGGCGCCTCCGTTACTCTTTAGGAGGCAACCGCCCCAGTTAAACTACCCACCAGACACTGTCCCTGATCCGGATCACGGACCCAGGTTAGACATCCAGCACGACCAGAGTGGTATTTCAACGACGACTCCACAACAACTGGCGTTGCTGCTTCAAAGTCTCCCACCTATCCTACACAAGCCGAACCGAACACCAATATCAAGCTATAGTAAAGGTCCCGGGGTCTTTCCGTCCTGCTGCGCGAAACGAGCATCTTTACTCGTAATGCAATTTCACCGGGCCTATGGTTGAGACAGTCGAGAAGTCGTTACGCCATTCGTGCAGGTCGGAACTTACCCGACAAGGAATTTCGCTACCTTAGGATGGTTATAGTTACCACCGCCGTTTACTGGCGCTTAAGTTCTCAGCTTCGCCCCACCGAAATGGAGCTAACCGGTCCCCTTAACGTTCCAGCACCGGGCAGGCGTCAGTCCGTATACATCGCCTTACGGCTTCGCACGGACCTGTGTTTTTAGTAAACAGTCGCTTCTCGCTGGTCTCTGCGGCCACCCCCAGCTCAG
>NZ_JBHVWW010000140.1:0-1706 GCF_042882025.1 Kitasatospora sp. NPDC058243 | reverse complement strand
GGATCAGCGGCTCCACCACGTCCCTTTGTCCGAAGACTCCGGGCCGGCTTCACGGCCTTAGCATCACCTGGTTCAGCGTTGGCGCTTCAAAGCGGGTACGGGAATATCAACCCGTTGTCCATCGACTACGCCTGTCGGCCTCGCCTTAGGTCCCGACTTACCCTGGGCAGATCAGCTTGACCCAGGAACCCTTGGTCAATCGGCGCAAGAGTTTCCCACTCTTGTATCGCTACTCATGCCTGCATTCTCACTCGTATACCGTCCACGACTGGTTTCCACCGCCGCTTCACCCGGCACACGACGCTCCCCTACCCATCACAGCAGGCGTTGGCCCTATATGCTGCAATGACACGACTTCGGTGATGTGCTTGAGCCCCGCTACATTGTCGGCGCGGAATCACTTGACCAGTGAGCTATTACGCACTCTTTCAAGGGTGGCTGCTTCTAAGCCAACCTCCTGGTTGTCTCTGCGACTCCACATCCTTTCCCACTTAGCACACGCTTAGGGACCTTAGTCGGTGTTCTGGGCTGTTTCCCTCTCGACCATGGAGCTTATCCCCCACAGTCTCACTGCCACGCTCTCACTTACCGGCATTCGGAGTTTGGCTAAGGTCAGTAACCCGGTAAGGCCCATCGCCTATCCAGTGCTCTACCTCCGGCAAGAAACACGTGACGCTGCACCTAAATGCATTTCGGGGAGAACCAGCTATCACGGAGTTTGATTGGCCTTTCACCCCTAACCACAGGTCATCCCCCAGGTTTTCAACCCTGGTGGGTTCGGTCCTCCACACGGTCTTACCCGCGCTTCAACCTGCCCATGGCTAGATCACTCCGCTTCGGGTCTTGGGCATGCAACTCAGACGCCCTATTCGGACTCGCTTTCGCTACGGCTACCCCACACGGGTTAACCTCGCTACACACCGCAAACTCGCAGGCTCATTCTTCAAAAGGCACGCAGTCACGGCCCACCAGCAAGCTGATGAACGACGCTCCCACGGCTTGTAGGCACACGGTTTCAGGTACTATTTCACTCCGCTCCCGCGGTACTTTTCACCATTCCCTCACGGTACTATCCGCTATCGGTCACCAGGGAATATTTAGGCTTAGCGGGTGGTCCCGCCAGATTCACACGGGATTTCTCGGGCCCCGTGCTACTTGGGAGTTTCTCAAACGAGCCGTACAGATTTCGTCTACGGGGGTCTTACCCTCTACGCCGGACCTTTCGCATGTCCTTCGACTACCCATACGGTTTCTGACTCGCCGACCGGCCGGCAGACCGGTCAAGAAAAATCCCACGACCCCGCGATGGCAACCCCTGCCGGGTCTCACACCATCACGGTTTAGCCTCATCCGGTTTCGCTCGCCACTACTCCCGGAATCACGGTTGTTTTCTCTTCCTGCGGGTACTGAGATGTTTCACTTCCCCGCGTTCCCTCCACACTGCCTATGTGTTCAGCAGCGGGTGACAGCCCATGACGACTGCCGGGTTTCCCCATTCGGAAACCCCCGGATCAAAGCCTGGTTGACGGCTCCCCGGGGACTATCGTGGCCTCCCACGTCCTTCATCGGTTCCTGGTGCCAAGGCATCCACCGTGCGCCCTTAAAAACTTGGCCACAGATGCTCGCGTCCACTGTGCAGTTCTCAAACAACGACCAGTCACACACCCTCAACACCCCGAAGAGCGCATCAGATGAGGCCGGCATCC
>NZ_JBHVWW010000139.1:2665-3245 GCF_042882025.1 Kitasatospora sp. NPDC058243 | reverse complement strand
CTGCCTGCCCGGGTGGTGGTCTACTTCGTGCTCGCGCTGGCACTGTTCGAGGACTGCTCCTACCGGGCGGTGTGGGGCAGGCTGACCGTGCATCTGCCCGCTTCGGCCATCACGCGTCCGGCGGTCTCCTCGCTCTCACGGGCCCGACGCCGCCTGGGTGCCCGCCCGTTGAAGGTGTTGTTCGAGATATCGGCCGGGCCGGTCGGCGAGAAGGGCCGGCCCGGTGTGTACTACCGGGGCCTGCGGACCGTCGCGATCGACGGCACCAGCCTGCACGTCCCCGAGGACGGGCGGATTCTCTGGCGTTACCCCAAGCGGGCCGGGGAGAAGACGGAGTTCGGCTACCCGCTGCTGCGGCTGCTGGTGATCGTCGAGTGCGGCACCCGGGCCCTGCCCGCCGCGGCCTTCGGCCCCGAGAGCGACGGCGAGACCACCTGTGCCGCCCGGCTCCTGCACATCCTGGACGACACGGCGCTGCTCCTGGCCGACGCCGGCTTCGACGCCCGTGACCTGCTGGAACGGGTACGGGACACCGGAGCACAATTCCTGGTGCGCTCGGGTGCCTCGCGCTGCCCCGCAA
>NZ_JBHVWW010000139.1:0-2655 GCF_042882025.1 Kitasatospora sp. NPDC058243 | reverse complement strand
CCACCTGCCCGACCTGTACATGGACCGCCTCAGCTCCACCACCCTGCTCCAGACCGCCGCCGACACCGTGACCACCGGACACGGCATCACCACCGGGAACACCGACCTGGTCGGCACGATCGGCACCGCCGCCCTGGCCGACCTCTGGCCCGCCCGCCGGCGCCACCGCGCCAAGGCGCGCAGCACCAAGAACTCGACCAGCAAATACGGCCCCAACGCCGGCAAACACCCCCAGAGAACCCGGCACTACACCGTCCACACAGAGATCACGTACATGGAGAACGGACTCGCCTCCCGGCCCCGACGCCCCTCCCTGGACAGGTTGCACCACAGGTCTGAGGGGCCCCGAGGTTTCCGGACAGTGACCCAATAGGGTCGTCCTGTCCGGGAAGTGAGGGAAACAGCAAGTGGCACGTTCAAAGCCGTACACGCCAGAGTTCCGCGAAGAAGCGGTCCAGCTGGCGCTGCAATCCAGCAAGCCCATCGCGCAATTCGCTCGGGAACTTGAATTGAACCCCGAAACGCTGCGTTCATGGGTGCGTAGGCATGAGCGTGCACACGGAAAGCAGTCCGGCCCTCTTCCTCTGGACGAGCGGGCGCGCCTCAAGGAACTCGAACGCCGCAACCGCGACCTTGAGATGGAAGTCACCTTCCTGAAAAAAGCCGCAGCGTACTTCGCGAGGGATCCCCGGTAGCGGGCAAGTACGAGTTCATCGAAACGATGCGACTCGACGACTCGGAGTACGCATATTCCGTCGAGTTCATGTGTGATCGGCTTGACGTTTCAAAATCCGGCTACTATGAATGGATCGACCGTCCGGATTCCGCGACCGCCCAGCGGCGTGATGAATTGAAACTGCTCGTCAAGAAGGCGTTCGACATGTCCGACAGCACGTATGGCTACCGGCGGATCCACGCCCAGCTTGCCCGCTGGGACGTGCGCGCCGGCCTGGAGCTGATCCGCCAGCTGATGCGCGAGCTGGGCCTTGTGCCCTGCCAGCCGAAGCCGAAGCGGTGGTCTCTCACCCAGGCTGCGGCGAGCGAGGTGCCGGACCTCGTCGGCCGCGACTTCACCGCCGACGCGCCCGGCGAGAAACTCGTCGGGGATATCACGTACATCAAAACCGGAGAGGGGTGGCTTTATCTCGCGACCGTCATCGACTGCTGCACCAAGGAGGTTATCGGGTATGCGATGGACGACCACTATCAAACTCCTCTCATATCCCAGGCTATACGCAACGCGGCCCGCAACAGGAAGCTCGCCGACGATGCAATATTCCACTCCGACCGTGGAAGCAACTACATGTCAGCTGAGTTCGGGGAGACGCTGAAGCAGTTCGGCCTCCGTCGATCTTCCGGGAGGACCGGTATCTGTTTCGACAATGCGATGGCGGAATCGTTCTTCGGCGCCCTGAAGAACGAGAGAGTTTCCAGGGTGACTTACCTGACGCGCGAGATCGCCAGGCAGGACATCACCCGATACATCGAACTCTGGTACAATCACAGACGCCTCCACTCGGCAGTCGGATACCGCCCACCGCGAGAAGTTCACGCCGAATATGCGGAGCTGCGCAAAGCCGCATAAAATAGACGGTCAAAACACTGTCCGGAAAACGCGAGGCGCCTCACATCTCGTACTGGCTCGCGCCTGGCCAGCGCATCGTGCTGCTGACGGTGTTCCTCAAGACACGGATGCGAGAGGACACCGAAGCCGCCCGTTCCCATCAGGCACAGAAACGGTGCGAGACACGGAGGCTTATTCACGGTGGTTTCGCTGGTTTTCCTTGATCATGGAAGCGGCCCTGCTCGGTAGCGTGACGTTTTGCGACGACGTCAGATCTCTACCAGGGCAGGGCCGTTGGGCTGGAACGTTACGACAGGGCTGGACACAGATCAACTGGACGGGCTGGTGGCCGGCGTCCATGCCGAACTGCGGGCCGCGCAGGAAGGCCCGTCTCCTGAGCGGATGCGGGCGCTGGGCTTGTACAAGTCGGTGGTGCTGGTGCTGTTCCTGCTGCGGCAGAACCCGGTCCAGGAAGCGGCGGCCGAGCTCTTCGGGATCTCCCAGGCGACCGTCTCACGCCGCTGGAACACGCTGCTGCCCGTGGTCGGAAAGGTTCTGGCCAGGCATGTTCCCGACCCTGCTGAAGCCTCTGCTGGGAGAGTCGTGCTTGTCGACGGCACACTGGTGACCACATGGGACTGGAAGAGCGAGGGCACCTCTATGTTCTCGGGCAAGCACCGCGACACCGGCTTCAACCTCCAGGTCGCGTCCACCCTGGCCGGGGACCTGCTGGCCGTCTCCCTCCCGCTGCCCGGCAGCCGACATGACGCCTTCGCCTGGAGGCAGTCCTGCTTCCCCGAGGCGTTCGCCGACCGCGACAAGCCCGGAGACCTCGGCTACACCGGCACCGGGATACGTACCGGCCGACGCAAGCCACCTGGCCGGGACCATTCCCCAGGCAACAAGGAGGCCAACCAGTCAGTCAACACGCTCCGCGCCGCCGTCGAACGCGCGATCGCCCACCTGAAAGACTGGAAGATCCTCGCCACCCGCTACCGCGGCCCCCTCACCCGATTCCCCACCGTCGCCAAGACCGTCACCGCCCTCACCTTCTACAAGAAGGGCTGGTGAAGCCGTGTGAATAGACCTCC
>NZ_JBHVWW010000138.1:0-3487 GCF_042882025.1 Kitasatospora sp. NPDC058243 | reverse complement strand
GGTTACATTCCGAACCCGGAAGCTAAGCCTTACAGCGCCGATGGTACTGCAGGGGGGACCCTGTGGGAGAGTAGGACGCCGCCGAACAATCATTCGAGAGAAGCCCCCGCCGGGTGAACCTGGCGGGGGCTTTTCTGTTGTAGGGTCAACGTGCATTGTCATCACACGGGACAGGAGGCCCCCGGGTGGAGGTCCAGGAGACGCGGGTCCAGACCGATCGCGTCCTCACCATCCCCAACCTGCTCAGCATGGGCCGGCTGGTCGGTGTTCCGCTTTTTCTCTGGCTGATTCTCTGGCCGGTTTTCGATGGCCCCAACAACGATGGTTGGGCGCTGCTGATCCTGATGCTGAGCGGTGTCAGCGACTACCTCGACGGGAAACTCGCGCGGCGGTGGGGGCAGGTCAGCCGGGTGGGGCAACTGCTCGATCCGCTGGCCGACCGGCTCTATGTGCTGTCCACGCTGGTCGGTTTGACCTGGCGTGAGATCCTTCCGTGGTGGGTGACGGCGATTCTGCTGGCCCGGGAAGTGTTTATCGGCGCGCTGCTGCCCATTTTGAACCGGCACGGTTACGGGCCGCTCCAGGTGAGTTTTCTGGGGAAGGCCGCGACCTTCAACCTGATGTACGCGTTTCCGCTTCTCCTGCTCGGCAGCGTGGACAGCTGGATCGCGCGGCCGGCCGAGGTGGTGAGCTGGGCCTTCATCTGGTGGGGGACCACGTTGTACTGGTGGGCCGGTATTCTTTACGCGGTTCAGGCCAGGCGGATCACTCGAGCGGGCTCGACGGGCTCCGCGTCCGCAGTCTGAGACGTGATCTGAGAGAAGTCCCACGCCGCATCGGTGCGTCGGACGATACCTTCCGGGTAGGGATCCCTCTGGAACGGTTTGATGGACCTGTAGGTCCACCACCGCAAAGGAGGACGCACCCGTAATGAAAGCCGTTGTCATGGCAGGGGGCGAAGGAACCCGACTCCGCCCGATGACCTCAAGCATGCCGAAGCCGCTGCTTCCGGTGGCCAATAGGCCGATCATGGAGCACGTGCTTCGGCTGCTGAAGCGGCACGGCCTCTCCGACACCGTCGTCACCGTCCAGTTCCTGGCTTCACTGGTCAAGAACTACTTCGGTGACGGCGAGGACCTGGGCATGCATCTGACCTATGCCCACGAGGAGACGCCGCTAGGCACCGCGGGGAGTGTCAAGAACGCCGAGGACGCGTTGAAGGACGACTCCTTTCTGGTGATCTCCGGTGACGCACTGACCGACTTCGACCTCTCGGAATTGATCGACTTTCACCGCAGCAAGAACGCACTGGTCACCGTCTGTCTCACCAGGGTGCCGAATCCCCTCGAGTTCGGTATCACGATCACGGACGACGACGGACGGGTCGAGCGCTTCCTGGAGAAGCCGACCTGGGGGCAGGTCTTCTCGGACACTGTGAACACCGGTATCTACGTGATGGAACCAGAGGTCTTCGACTACGTCGCAGCAGGTGAGTCCGTCGACTGGTCGAGTGACGTCTTCCCGCAATTGTTGAAGGAGGGCAAGCGGGTCTACGGCTACGTCGCCGAGGGCTACTGGGAGGACGTGGGCACCCACGAGAGCTACGGCAAGGCCCAGGCGGACGTCCTGGAGGGCAAGGTCGACGTCGAGCTCGACGGGTTCGAGATCTCGCCGGGCGTCTGGGTGGCCGAGGGCGCGGAGGTGGACCCGGAGGCGGTGCTGCGCGGGCCGCTGTACATCGGGGACTACGCCAAGGTCGAGGCCGGTGTCGAGATCCGCGAGCACACCGTGCTCGGCAGCAACGTGGTGGTCAAGCGCGGGGCCTTCCTCCACAAGGCGGTCGTGCACGACAACGTCTACATCGGGCCGCAGAGCAATCTGCGCGGCTGCGTGGTCGGCAAGAACACCGACGTGATGCGGGCCGCCCGGATCGAGGACGGCGCGGTGATCGGGGACGAGTGCCTGATCGGCGAGGAGTCGATCATCGGTGCGAACGTCCGGGTCTATCCGTTCAAGACCATCGAGGCCGGCGCCGTCGTCAACACGTCGGTGATCTGGGAGTCCCGCGGCCAGGAGCACCTGTTCGGTGTCCGTGGCGTGTCGGGGATCCTGAACGTCGAGATCACCCCGGAACTGGCCGTGCGGTTGGCCGGCGCGTACGCCACGACCTTGAAGAAGGGGGCGACCGTCACCATTGCGCGTGACCACTCGCGTGGTGCGCGTGCGCTCAAACGGGCGATGATTTCGGCGCTCCAGACGTCGGCCATAGACGTTCGCGACCTGGAGAACGTGCCGATGCCGGTGGCCCGGCAGCACACCGCGCGGGGGAGTGCGGGCGGGATCTTCCTGCGGACCACGCCGGGGGTGCCCGACTCGCTGGACATCCTCTTCTTCGACGAGCGCGGGGCCGACCTCTCGCAGGCCGGCCAGCGCAAGCTGGATCGCGTGTACGCGCGCCAGGAGTACCGGCGGGCCTTCCCCGGTGAGATCGGGGACCTGACCTTCCCGTCCAGCGTCTTCGACTCCTACGCGGGCAACCTGCTGCGGGCCGTCGACACCACCGGGGTCCGGGAGGCCGGGCTGAAGGTGGTCGTGGACACCGCGCACGGCAGCGCCGGCCTGGTTCTGCCGAGCATCCTCGGGCGGCTCGGAGTGGAGGCGCTCACCGTCTCCAGCGGGCTGGACGAGGCGCGGCCGACGGAGGACGCGGAGGAGCGGCGGGCCGGGCTGGCCAGGCTCGGCGAGCTGGTGGCCTCTTCCCGGGCGGCTTTCGGCGTCCGCTTCGACCCGGTCGGCGAGCGGGTCGCGTTCGTCGACGAACTGGGCCGGGTGATCGACGACGACCGGGCACTGCTGGTGCTGCTGGACCTGGTCGCGGCCGAGCGGCGCAGCGGGCAGGTGGCGCTGCCGGTGACCACGACCCGGATCGCCGAGCAGGTCGCCGCGTACCACGGCACCCAGGTCATCTGGACCACGACGACGCCGGACGACCTGGCGAAGGCGGCCGCCACCGAGGGCACGGTGTTCGGCGGGGACGGGCGCGGCGGGTTCGTGGTGCCGGAGTTCAGCGGAGTGCTGGACGGGGCCGCGGCCTTCGTGCGGTTGGTCGGCCTGGTGGCGCGGACCCAGCTCACGCTGAGCCAGATCGACGCGCGGATCCCGCAGGCGCACATCCGTCGCCGGGACCTGGCGACGCCGTGGGCGGCCAAGGGGATGGTGATGCGCTCGGTGGTCGAGGCGGCCGGCAGTCGGCGGTTGGACACCACCGACGGCGTCCGGGTCGTCGAGGCGGACGGGCGCTGGACGCTGGTGCTGCCGGACCCGGCCGAGGCGACCACCCACCTGTGGGCGGAGGGTCCGGACGACGAGGCGACCGAGGCGCTGCTGGACGAGTGGGCGGCGGTGGTCGACGGGGCCGGGCGGTGACGACACCGGCCTGATCGTCCGACGGTCCTGACGGTCGGGGCGCGCGGCATGGTCCGCGCGC
>NZ_JBHVWW010000137.1:0-3742 GCF_042882025.1 Kitasatospora sp. NPDC058243 | reverse complement strand
ACCGAGCGCAGGTGCAGGTCGGCCCCGGTGACGGCCTGGTCGCCGATCACCAGCGCCCGCACGCCGCCCTCGTCGGAGATCCGGACCAGCTTGCCGTCCGGGGTCCAGGACGGGACGCCCTGGAACAGCTCCAGCCAGACGTCGTCGCGCTCCTCGAACAGCACCTCGGTGGCGCCGGTGGCCACGTCGAGGCCGAGGATCAGCTGGCTGCGCTGGTCGCGGGCCTGGACGAGCAGCAGCGGCACACCGCCCGCGGACCAGTGCACCCGGGCGAGGTACGGGTAGGCCGTGCGGTCCCAGACCACCTCGGTGCGGCCGCCGTCCAGGTCGAGCACCCAGAGGCCGACCTCGGCGTCGGCGGTGCCGGCGGCCGGGTAGGCGACCTCGGCGGGCTCGCGCTGCGGGTTGGCCGGGTCGGCGATCCACCAGCGGCGCACCGGGGTGTCGTCGGCGCGCTCGACCAGCAGCCGGTCGCCGTCGGGGGACCACCAGAAGCCCCGGTCGCGGCTCATCTCCTCCTGGGCGATGAACTCGGCCTGCCCCCAGGTGACGTTCGGGCCGTCGGGCTCGGCGAGCACCCGGTCGGCGGTGCCGTCGGTGCGGGTGAGGCGCAGTTCGCCGGCGGTGTTGGCGTAGGCGACGTGGCTGCCGTCCGGGGAGACCCGCGGGTCCAGCAGCGGGCCCTGGGCGGGCAGTTCGGCGGTGGCGCCGGTGGCCAGGTCGGCGGTGAACAGCCGGCCGGAGAGGGCGAAGGCGGCCAGTCGGCCGGCCGCGTCCAGGGCGTAGCCGACGATGCCGGCCGAGCCTTCGCGGCTGCGCTCGCGGCGGGCCTTCTCGGCGGGCGAGAGGTCCTCCTCGCCGCCGCCGAGCAGCACGGCCGGGTCGGCGGCGATCCGCTCCTCGCCGGTGGCGGTGTCGAGGGTCCAGAGCAGGTTGGCCCGGTCGCCGCCCGACCGGGAGCGCAGGAAGACGACCCGCGAGCCGTCCGGTGCGACGGAGAAGGAGCGGGGCGCGCCGACGGTGTAGCGCAGGGTCCGCGCGTACTGCCGGGGGAAGGTGTCCGCAGGGGTGTGGGAGGTCATGGCACCAGACCCTACGATGCCGTACTCCCGCTGCCGGGCGCCTGGTGATCACTCGTTCGGAGCATCGTTCCCGAGTGCGCCCCAAAGGCGCCCATACCCCCTCCGACCGGCCCATGCGCCCCACGAGTGCCCCCGTACCCCGGCGCGTGGAGACTCACCGAATGTAATGCTCCCCTTACCCATCGGGTATGACTGGTCGGGCGGGTGATCGTCGGGCCCGTCCCGGCCCCGGTCGCCCGACCGCAAGTCCCGTACGGTCCCACCGTCACCCTCCCCAGGGGGTGGCGCACCCGAGAAGGGGTGTGAGCCGACATGGCTTTGTCCGTCTCCGCAGCCATGCTGATGCTGGTCATCGTGGTGGTGCTGATCCGCCGCTCCGGGCTGAAGCTCGCGCACGCGATCATCTGCGCGCTGCTCGGCTTCTACCTGGCATCCAGCTCGATCGCGCCGTCGATCAGCCAGGTCACCAGCAACCTCGCCGGGATGATCAACGGCCTGAAGCTCTGACCCCGCCACGGCGGTCGTTAGGCTTCCTCCCATGACCGCGACTACCGGCCGCCGCCTGCTCCTGGTGCACGCCCACCCCGACGACGAGTCGATCGGCAACGGCGCCACCATGGCCCGGTACGCCGCCGAGGGCGCCCAGGTCACCCTGGTGACCTGCACCCTCGGCGAGGGCGGCGAGGTGATCCCGCCCGGGCTGGCCCATCTGACGGCCGATCGGGAAGGAACCCTCGGCGCGTACCGGATCGGCGAGCTGACCGCGGCCATGCGCGCGCTCGGCGTCACCGACCTCCGCTTCCTCGGCGGCCCGGGCCGCTACCGCGACTCCGGGATGATGGGCCTGCCCGACAACGACGTGCCCGGCTGCTTCTGGCGGGCCGACGTCGACGAGGCGGCCGGCCACCTGGTCGCGGTGGTCCGCGAGGTCCGGCCGCAGGTGCTGGTCACCTACGACGAGAACGGCGGCTACGGGCACCCGGACCACATCCAGGCGCACCGGGTCGCGATGCGCGCGTACGAGCTGGCGGCCGATCCGGCGCACCGCCCGGAGCTGGGCCCGGCCTGGCGGATCGCCAAGGTCTACTGGAACCGGATGCCCCGCTCGGTGATCGAGGCCGGGCTCGCCGAGACCGCCGCCCGGGCGCCCTTCCCCGGGACGGCCCGGCCGGCCGACGTTCCCGGGGTGGTGGCCGACGAGGTGGTCACCACCGTCCTGGACGGCTCCGCCTACGCCGGGCGCAAGGCCGCCGCGATGGCCGCGCACGCCACTCAGATCACCGTGGACGGCGCCTTCTTCGCGCTCTCCAACGACCTCGGCCAGCCGCTGGTCACCACCGAGTACTACCAGCTGGTACGCGGCCAGGCCGGGCCGGAGCGGCCCGAGGACGACCTGTTCGCCGGCCTGTCGCCCGCCGCCGACCCGCTGCCCACCACCACCACCGCCACCGCCACCGCCGAGGAGAGCGTCCGATGACCGAGCCCGCCGCCGCCCGGCCGCCGCGCCGCTCGTTCCCGGCGGCCGTCCTCGGCACCCGCGAGGAGCGGCTGGCCGAGCCTCAGCCCCCGCGCGGCGCCCGGATCACGGCCTACGCCCTGTTCTTCCTGCTGGGTGTCGCGGTGTCGGTCTGCGGATCCTTTGTGCAGGCCTTGTGGCCGCCCGTGGGGGTCCTGCTGGCGCTCGCCGCGACCGGCGCCACCTTCTACGGCGGCCTGCGGGTCACCGGCACCCGGCTGGGCGCGGCGCTGCCCGCGGCCGGCTGGTTCATGGCGATGCTGCTGGTGATCGTGCCCCGGCCGGAGGGCGACAACGTGCTGTGGTCCAACGCCACCTCGCTCGGCTGGCTGTTCGGCGGCTCGGTCCTGGGCGTGATCTGCGCCACCCTGCCGACCCGTAGCGGCTGGTTCCCGGGCGTGCCCGGCCCGCAGCGCTGAACCCGCCCGCGGGGCACGTACGGCACCGCGCACGACGCGCAGTCAGGAGCGCACGGCCGTACTCTCATACCGGAGGAACCGGACGTATCAGGATCTGTCCGAAGCCGTTCGTCGCTCTGTTCTTCCCAGTATGGTGGTCCCGCAGAACGCCGTACCCGACCGCCGCCCGCCCAGGCCCGGCGACCACGAACCGCGGTCGCGCCGCACGGCCCGCCCGCGAACCCGGAGCAGAGCAGCATTGAGCAGCCGCGAATCTGACAACGCCCACCCGACGCCCCGGCGTACGGGTCCGGACGCCTACCCGTCGGGCACCCCGCCCTACGGCACACCGGGACTCCCGGGCGGCGACCGGGCCGGTGCCGCCCAGGGCGCCGCGTCGGGCGGCGAGGACGACGGCCCGAAGACCGAGACCACCCTGACGACCCGGGTCCGGATCAACATCCCCGGGTCGCGTCCGATCCCGCCGGTCGTGGTCCGCAGCACCGTCAAGAACGAGGACGGCCCGGGCGAGGAGGCCCCGGCGGCCGCCCCCGAGCCGGGCGGCCCGCGGCACCGGTCCGCACCCTCCTCCCCCGTCCTCGGGGTGATGGAGGGCGGCGCCCGCACGGCCACCCCGCCGGAGCTGCCGCCGGAGTGGCAGGTCCCGCCGATCCCGCCGGCGACGTCCGAGGCCGAGTCCACCGGCGCCTGGTTCCGGCCGCGGCAGAAGAAGGCCGAGCCGGCGC
>NZ_JBHVWW010000136.1:0-4355 GCF_042882025.1 Kitasatospora sp. NPDC058243 | reverse complement strand
GCCTTCATGATCTCCGCCGCGGCCTTCGGCGAGCTGGAACATCACCCGGACGTGGTCTTGACCAGCCCAACCACCCCTTAACTACGCGGCATTGGAAGTACCCGCCCGAGTTGCGGCAGCGTGCTGTTGCCGCGTATCGGGCTGCCGATCCGAAGCCCGTGATCCGGCAGATGGCCCGCGATCTCGGGGTGCATCACGAGGCCCTGCGGAACTGGATCCGTCAGGACGAGGCGGACCGGGGCGAGCGCGACGACCGGCTGACCACCGTGGAGAAGGAGGAGCTGGCCGTTCTGCGCAAGGAGAACGCCGAGCTGCGGCGCTCGTGCGAGATCCTCAAGGCCGCATCGGCTTTTTTCGCCCAGGAGCTCGACCCGACCCGGCGACGGTACTGAAGCTCATCGACGAGCACCAGGACCGCTTCGGGGCCGAGCCCGTCCTCCGGGAACTGCACATCCCCGCCTCCACCTACTATCGCTGGCGCCGCGACGTCCACGAGCCCTGCGAACACAAGCGCCACAACGCCGAACTCACCGAACACATCCGACGCATCCACGCCGGCTCCGACGAAACCTACGGCTCCCCGCGCATCCACGCCGTCCTGCGACGCGAGGGCACCCACGTCGGCCGCAAGCGGGTCGAACGCCTGATGCGCGAGGCCGGGCTTCAGGGCGTCAGCCCGCGCCGGCCCCGCTCCTTCACCCACCGCGACCCGGCGGCCGACCTCGCCCCGGACCTGGTCCAACGCAACTTCACGACGGGTGCCCCGAACCGGCTGTGGGTCGCCGGCATCTCGCTGATACCCACCGGCGAGGGCCCGTGGTGGCTGGCCACGATCCGCGACGCCTTCTCCCGCCGCATCGTGGGCTGGCACACCTCGGAGCGAGCGGACGCCGACCTCGCGCTCACCGCCCTGGAGTACGCCCTGCACGGCCGTCCCGTCGAACCGGGACAGCTGATCCACCACAGCGACCACGGCTGCCAGTACACATCCATCAAACTCACAACCCGCCTGCTGAAGGCGGGAATCGAGCCGAGCATGGGAACCGTCGGCGACTCGTTCGACAACGCCCTCGCGGAGAACTTCTGGAGCGTGCTGAAGACCGAGTGCGTGCGCCGCACGGCATTCGCGGCCCGCACGGACGCCGACCTCGCACTGTTCGCCTACATCGACGGCTGGTACAACACCCGCCGCATCCAGAAACGACTCGGCTGGCTCAGCCCGGACGAGTACGAGGCAAAGTACTACGCCGACCAGGCGACGGCCGAACCGGTGGCCGTCGCACCACCCACACCTGCCCTGACCAGGTAATCACCACCTCCCGCACAACGGGGGAAGCTCAGGGCCTGTCCGCCGCAGCGCTGGCGTTCGCCGGCTGGCTCGCCTATCGGAAGCAGAAGGACGCGGCGGTTTACTACCTGGTACAGGCGAGGCAAGGTGCTTCGGCAGCCGCCGCGGACGGCGATCCTGATGCCATGATCACGTTCGGCACCGTCTTGGCTTGGGAGGGCGATTCGGAGAATGCCGAAGCGTGGTTCAGCAAAGCCCGGCAGCGCACCCCCTTGTTGATGCCCGACTGGCGGATCGTCCGCGCGGAGGCCGACCGTGGCGGACTCCAGGCCGTGGCGGTGAGCAAGACCACCGAGAAACGGTTGGCACAGGAGCAACTCGCTGATGTGATGGAGGGGCTGTGGCCGCTTGATTGCCAGTATTGCGGGCTATCGCTGGGAAGAGGTGTGCCCGCACTGCGTGTGTTCGAGCAGCCCTGGGGCGCCACCGCCAGTCTCAACCACCTGGGGATGTGTCATTACCCCGAATGGACTGACAATGACGGCACCCATCGTGACAATGGCCTCGGAATCTTCAAGATCATCCGCACGTCGGAGCCTCGTCTGACCTGGACGGCGAGTGCAGCCCGCACACCCCAGGTCGTACTGGACGGCATGAGCCCAGTGATCATGATGGTGAACACGGGCGTGGAATCCGTCGAACTGGCCCAACGCGAGGACGGCCAGTGGCAGATGACTCCGTCCTACATCCATCGGCGGCAAGGAATGCTGCCCGCTGATCGTGCGCTTAACACCGTCCCCGGGCTCGCTACCGTGAGTCGGAGAGGGCTGGTCGTGAAACTGGGCCTTGAGGAGTGGTCGTCCGAGGTCTCACGTGACATGAAGCGCTTGATCAAACAGCAAGGCGGGGTACTGCTCTTCATCACCTCGGGACTAGCACCTACGCAACTGAGCGAAGCGGGTCTGAACATGGCCTTGTCGGCACCGGACGTTGTCGCCGGATGGGTACCGCTGCTCCAGGGCGAACGCAGGTGGTCGTCAAGCTGGAGGGGCGACCGTGGCTGACATCCCAATGAAAGGAAGGACCAGTACACGCCTGGGAGGTTCTGCCCACTAGCTCCGGCCGGGCAGGAGTGCAGGTCGAACGGACGTCAAGACTTGCGGCAGGGGGATCCGATGATGGCTGATATCGAGCGCATACCGGCGAGTAGGAAAAGTGACGCGAGTAGGACCATCGGAAGTCGGGTAGATAGCCTCGGTTGCCGATAAGTAAAATTCTCGGGGGAGCCATGCACGTCTCTGACTATTACAACCTCGGACGCACGCAGCCGACCCTCGATTTCGTAGACGTTGATACGGTGAACGACACCCCCGTTTACATAGATCCGAGCACGCTGAAGAAGCTCCCCGACGAGTGGTCTCACCAGTGCCTGGAGATGCTCAGCACGTTCTTCGACACTATTGTTCAGTCACTCAGCCTCGGCGACAACCGCAGGGTTCGCGACCTTCTCATTCGTCTCCAAGAGCCCAATGAGACTCACTTTGGCCTCTCAAGGGGGAAGTCCAGAGGCCGCGCACTCGGCCCGTACCTTGTGGCGCGGATATGCGCCAACCTATCCGCAAGTCGGGCCGCAAAGAGTGGACTGCTAGCAGACCTCGAAGATACCGCACTCTTCATCGATGACATCGGGAAGGACATAGTCTCAGATATCACAACCTGTGTGATTCGGGGAATGCTGACCTCCTACACACAGTCAATAGCCTCGATGTATGGAATACCACTCGTCGACGATGTCTACTGCGGGCTGGCATGGGACTCGAAGCGTCGGGAGTGGGACGCTTCCGCGACGCGCCTTCCCGTAGCGGATGGAAAGCCTCTCCTACTCGTCCCGAAGGTTATCGTACGACACGATCTCCTACTCACGAAGCAGGAGTATTTCCGTAACCACTTGGCGCCGGCGCTCTTCTCAGCTGAAAGCGACAAGCCCACCGGAAAGCTGATCCAGGCCGCAAAGGAAGCGGGGCGCCTGCTTGAGCAGACGGACATCGAAGCAGAGTACGGCGGCGACAAGGCGCGAATGGTGGAGCTCTCAGAAGACAGGGTCGAGATCTTCCGCGCATACAAAGACAAGAAGCAGGCCCTGCCTATCAAGCCGCTCACCCACGCGCAGCTGAGCACGGCAACCGGCACTGACCCCGTAGATTTCGACGCTCTGCTTGAAGCAGTGCTTGAAGTACCCTCCGGGCCACAGCATGCCTCGCGCTACCACAAGGCCATTGAGTCGCTTTTCACTGCCCTGTTCTATCCGGCACTGACCCAGCCCGTGATAGAGCATCTTGTCGACGAAGGCAGGAAGCGGATTGACATCACCTACACGAACCGAGACCGGCGCGGATTCTTTGACTGGCTCACCCGACAGGGACACCAGTGTTCATATTTGTTCGTTGAGTGCAAGAACTACGGATCCGATCTGGGAAATCCGGAACTAGACCAGCTATGCGGACGGTTCACCCCGCTGCGAGGAAAGGTCGGAATAATCGCCTGCCGCTCATTCGTCGACAAGGAGCGTTTCTTGCTGCGCTGCCGCGACGTGGCATTGAACCGCCGCGAGTTCGTCCTGGTGCTCGATGACGACGACTTGGTCCTGCTAGTCGAAGAAGTTAAGAAATCTCTCGGCCCTCGACGCGACCCTGACGGCGCGTTGATTCGCGACAGGCCGAAGCCCGGAGAGTTTCGATTGCTCAATGAGCAGTTCCGCCGACTCGTGAGCTAGAGTCCCACATCTCCGCGCGCGCTCGCTGCATAAATTGCTGTCGGCCATATCCAGAGCGTCGAGCCGCTCGCCACAGCTCATTGCACCTCCGACCACAGCGATGAGACCTCCAGGCTAGCCTAGAAGCAATGCCAGTGACTTTAGGTTGTGTCGTGCTGGGTGACGGTGACTGTTGCCGGTTGTGGTGGTGGCCAGTTGCGGTGTTGGGCGCGTTTGAGGGGCCAGTTGGACATCTTGCGTTTGATGACGCGGGGGCAGGTCCGCTGACGTCGTGGGGGTAGCAGGCGTTCGGCG
>NZ_JBHVWW010000135.1:2837-4358 GCF_042882025.1 Kitasatospora sp. NPDC058243 | reverse complement strand
GGCTTGTGAGATCGTGGACCCACCGCCCCCGCTCCCTCCGCTGGCGGTGATGAGGATGGGGGTGGAGGAGGAGTTCTGGTCGCCGACGGTGAAGGCGCAGGCGGTTTCACCGGCGGTGGCCGCGGCCTGTGCGCTGATGTCGGCCCATACGGCGGAGACGGAGGCGTGGGCGGGGAGGTGGAGGTCGATGGGGGCGGTGGTGGTGAGGCTCTGCCTGTCGGGTGCCAGGGTCGCGGGGTGGGTGTAGGTCTGGGGTTCGGTGGTGATGACGGTGATCTCGTACTGGTCGCTGGTGCCTTCTTTCGGGGCGAAGGCGAGGTTCCTGTTGGGGGGCAGGGCGGTGGTGACGTTTCTGGGGGTGACGGGGTCGTGGCCGGTGCTGAGGAGGCGGACGGCGGGGTGTCCGGGGGGGCCGCCGGGGGTGAGGGTGACGTCGGGGGGCCCGGCCGGTGATGCCTGGAAGCTGCCCCGGTCCCCGGGGCTGGTGCCGGGGGCGGGGGTGAGGCCGTCGGTGATGTGGACAGGGGTGGAGAGGCACGGCTCATTGCCGACCGTGTAGAGCAGGGCGGTGACATCCAGCGGGCAGGTGGCGTCCGCGGTGACGGGCACCCACAGGGCGGAGACCGAGCCGGGTTCGGGAACAGCGAGGTCGACACCGGTGAAGGTGAGCATCTGCCGGTCGGGGGAGAGCTGGCCTGCCGCACTGGCGATCTCACGGCCGAAACCGGCCTCCACCGACAGCTCATACGCGCCGCCCGGGCCCTGCGCCACGAAGCTCAGGTGCGGGGCGAGGCCGGCGGGGAGGGTGACGGTGACGGTCTGCGGGGCCACCGGGACACCACCGGTGTTGCGGACCCGGATACCGGGATACTTCAGCAGGCCGCTGCCGCGGATCATGTAGACATCGGTGCCGGGGGCGGGGAAGGCGGCGAAGCTGCCCTGCCCGGCACCGGAACTGGCAGTGACGTGGACCGGCGCGGACGGCGAGGACACACTCCCCACCGCATACTCCAGGGCGGTATCACCGGGGGGTGCGCCCTCGGGTGCGGCGATGGTGCACCAGAGGGCGGAGTGCGAGCCGGGGGAGGGCAGCGCCAGATCGACGCCGCGGGCGGTCAGGCTCTGCCCGCCGGGCGCGAGGGTGGCGGGGTACTGCTGGGTCCAGGGCTCCGCCGGCATGGCGGTCAGCGCGTACTTGCCGGTGCCCGTCTCGTGCACGAACTCCAGGTCCTTCCCGGCGGGCAGGGTGACGGTCACATCCCGTGCGGAGACCGAGGCCTGCCCGGTGTTCACCAGCTGCACGGCCGGGTAGCCCGGAGCGCCGCCCGCCGCCAGGTACTGCGGATAGCCCGCAGCCGGGGACACGGTGAAGGATCCGGTGTCCCCGCCGGGGCCGCCCGTACCCCCGGAATCGACACGGAAGTCCACCACCGCGGGCTGGGAGGAGGCACCGCCGCTGTCGTGGGCGGTCACCGCCACGGTATGCGGGCCGTCCCCCCACGGCTGCCCGCCATCACGCAC
>NZ_JBHVWW010000135.1:0-2827 GCF_042882025.1 Kitasatospora sp. NPDC058243 | reverse complement strand
GCTGATTCCAGATATAGGGATCGCTTCGAAAAAGTTTCGATCGACATCCACACGCCAAAGGCCGGCGGCACCGTAGCCTCTCACGTAGGCGTTCCCTTTGCCGTCGAGAGCCAGGCTGCCCGGACACGAGCCATTACCGAAGTTTACTAGTGTGCGAGGCGTGGCGTTTACGACGGCCTGGCACGCCCAAAGCCGATTATATGTTTCAGCGCAAGCATACAGGGTGCCGCTTACGGTATCCAGGGTCATTCCATCGATGCCGCTGTACTTCTCGGGGTCGTAGGCCGATAGGGTGCATATTTTCTCTGACGGGGCGCCGTTGAGCGGAACCCTGTATATATAAGATACTACCGTTTCATACCCCCTATCTCCTTCACCCCAGTAAAACGTGCCGTCTTGGACTTGAGCGCCTTCTTGGACTGCGCTACTTAAGACGTCGGAACTAAAGCCTGGGCTGAATTTTGTTGCGAGATTGGAGGTGCCGGCATTGATCGGGTCTGAGTTGTTTGACATCTGTATCTCCCTGAAGCATTTTTCACGTGTAGATCGTGAGGGTGAGGATGGCCGCGGCGGCTGACGTGAGCCTGTTCGGGCTGATGCGGGCATGGCGGAAGATCCTCCAGCCCTTGATCCGGGAGATGGCGCGCCCAACAGGTGTCCTCAGGGACGCGTGTACTTTGTTCGACTTCTTGTGCTTGTCAGGCAGTTCGGTGTTCGGCCGGCGCTTGATGGGAGTGATGACGGTTCCGCCGGCGCCCTGGTATCCCTTGTCCGCGAGGACTTCGGGGTCCAGTTGAGTGCAGACATCGATAATGTTGTGCTCACGAGCGGCCTTCAGGTCGTGGGTTCCACCCGGCAGGGCGGGTGAGATCCACAGCAGCTTCCCGGCGTCCGCGGTGATGACCTGCAGATTCACACCTTCGCGGCGGACTTTGCCGGAGAAGTGCCCCCGGCTTTCACCCGGCCGGTCCCGGCGGCCGTGCCGTCCAGGAGTACGCAGCCCTCACCGTGATGGCTGGTGAGGGCCTCGGCCAGCGACGGTGCGAAGGCGGCGAGCCGCCCGACCGCGCCGTTCACGCAGCGCCACGCCGTGGCCACACCGATACCGAAGCCCGCGGCGATCTGTTCGAGTGTGTCGTGTTTACACAGGTAGACCAGCGTGCAGCGAGCCCGGTCGTACGGGCGCAGCCTGCACCGCCGCTCACCCTCCAGTGATGAGATGACCATCGTCACCAGCTCGAGGAGCTCCTCGTCAACGTCGCATGCGGCAGGATAAGAGAACACGGGGCATCTCCGCAGGTCAGGCAAGGTGTGGTAGCCAGCTGAACCAGCGGGATGCCCCGTTCGTCACGCCACCGTCAACACCCTGCCGCCACCTCACTCCCAGGCCGTACAGATGGAAAAGGCTTCAGGCCCCATATCGCTTACCAACGCCGTTGCGTTTAGCGAGGTGAACGGGGTGCAAGCCCCTTCTCCATGATCGTGATCTCGGTGTGAAGGGTGTAGTTCTGGGCGGTGGCGGGGTGTTTGCCGATGTTCGGGGCGTACTTGCTGTGGCTCTTGAGGCGGCGGGCCTTGAGGCGTTGCCGACGGCGGGCCGGCGGCAGGTTGTCCAGCAGCGTGCGGCCGATGGCTCCGACCGGCCGGACAGGGCCACGGGGGAAGATGCCGGAGGCGTTGACGGCTTGGTCGCGGGCGGTGTTCAGAGCGACGGTGAAGCTGAGCCGGTCCGTGTCCAGCCCCGGCTGGCGGGTCGCGGCGTCCGCAGCGGTGTGGATCAGGGCCTGGCAGGCGGTGAGGATGCCCCAGGCTTCCTGCTCCAGGCCGGCAGGGTACCCGGAGCGCAGGACGCGGCCCTCCAGCAGTGTCGCCTTCACGCTCGCGTACACGGTCTCCGCCTGCCGCCTCTCGTGATACAGCGGTACCAGGCGTTCGGCGGGGTGGCGGACGGGGCCGGTGAGGCTGGTGGCCAGCCGCCGCTGCTCACGGCGCACGGTCCCGCCGGCCAGCGTCACCGTGGTCCACGCCTCCGCCGCGCGGACGGTCAGATGGCCGTAGCCGTGCCCGGCCCGATAGGGCGCGGACAGACGAGCCAGATAGGAGCCGTCCGCCAGACGGTGCTGGACCAGGGGGCGACGGGTGGCCGAGGACCGCACCAGGAACTGCGCCCCGGTGGCCCGGATGCCGTGGAGGAAGCCGATCGTGTCGGACCCGGCGTCCGCCGGGACCGGCATGTTCGCCTCCAGACGAGCCGGCAGGCGTGTGGCATAGGGAAGTTCGCCGTCGCTCTCGGGTCCGAACGCGGCGGCTGTCACCGCGCGGGTGCCGGTCTCGACCAGCGTCGCCAGGCGCAGAAGCGGACAGCCGAACTCGCGCTCGGATCCGCTGCGCTTGGGGAAGCGGTCGGTGACCGGGGCGCGGTCGGGCAGCTGCAGGCTGGTGCCGTCGAAGGCGGCCGTTCGCATTCCGCACCGCCAGGCGCCTTCCGTGCTTCTCGCGGCCACGGCCCCGGACAGCGCCTCGAACAGCACCCGCAGCGGCCGTGCACCCAGCCGGCGGCGGGCCCGCGAGAGAGAGGAGGCATGCGGCCGTGCCACCGGCAGCCCGGCCGGCCCCGCGGTGGGCTTCCCCCACACCGCCCGGCAGGAGCAGCCCTCGAACAGAGCGAGCGCGAGAACGAAGTACACCACCACACGCGCCGGCAGCAGACGGATCCGCCGTTCCACAGCCCGGGAGGTCTATTCACACGGCTTCACCAGCCCTTCTTGTAGAAGGTGAGGGCGGTGACGGTCTTGGCGACGGTGGGGAATCGGGTGAGGGGGCCGCG
>NZ_JBHVWW010000134.1:0-4912 GCF_042882025.1 Kitasatospora sp. NPDC058243 | reverse complement strand
CCCGGAGAGCCGGACGGCCACTCCAGGGAAGCCACGGTCGGCAAGAACCCATCAGCCACATCCGGCCCTCCCGGGCCACCTAACACCTTACGGAGCACCGATGAGCGAACGAACCGGACCCGCCCCCGACCGGCGCGCGGGGTGCGACGGGCGCTCCTGGCGCTCCTGGTGCTCCTGGTGCTCCTGCCGCGATGGGCTCGGCGGGGTGGCCGCATGAGCACCACCGGCTCCCCCACCGACGCCCCCGTCCGGCTGCTGGTCTGCGACGACCACGCGGTGGTCCGGGCCGGCCTGCTGGCACTGCTCGCCAGCGCGGGCGACATCGCAGTGGTCGGCGAGGCCAGCACCGGGGAGGAGGCGGTCGCGCTGGCCGCCCGGCTGGCGCCGCAGGTGGTGCTGATGGACCTCCAACTCGGCGACGGCATCGACGGGGTGGAGGCCACCCGACGGATCACCGCCACCCCGGGCGGCCCGCACGTGCTCGTGCTCACCACCTACGACACCGACGCCGACATCACCCGGGCGATCGCCGCGGGCGCCACCGGCTACCTGCTGAAGGCCGAGCGGCCGGAGGAGTTGTTCGCCGCCGTGCACGCCGCCGCCCGGGGCCGCACGGTGCTCTCGCCGCCGGTCGCCTCCCGGGTGATGGCACAGATGCGGGCGCCCTCACCGCAGCTCACCGAGCGCGAGCAGGACATCCTCGCGCAGCTGGGGCAGGGGCTGGGCAACCGGGAGATCGCCCGGGCGCTGTTCATCAGCGAGGCCACCGTGAAGACCCATCTCGGCCGGATCTACGACAAGTTGGGGGTGGACACCCGGGCCGGCGCGGTGGCCGTGGCCAAGGAGCGTCGACTGCTGCGCTGACGGGCGCTCACGTCCGCCGGGCCCGGCCTGTCGGCGAACTCACTCTGCATCAGCCCGCCGGGGCACCGCCGGACGCATCCGCTGCGCTCAGCGCTCGCGTGGTGTCACTGCGTGCTGCCATGATGCTCGGAATGTCGGATTCCAGCACGGCCCACGCCCGGCCCGCCGCCCGTACCGGCGCCCGCCGCGCGCCCGCCGAAGGGCCGCCGGGCGCCCTGTCGGGCCTCAATCCGCTGGTCCGGCGCCTGGCGGGACCTTCCGGACCGACCATCACGTTTGTGGATTTTTCGTGGATCCCGCTATTGACAAACCAACCACGCGGTTTGTTAACGTGATACCAACGACGTCCCCGGGGGTGGGGGCTCGCCGGGGCCTGTGCGGACCGCTCTCGCCGGAGGGTGCTGCCAGGGGGGAACGGCGGGGCTGCCGGGGAGTCGGGGGGAGCGGCAGCGCGAAGCCGCGCGACGAGGCGGTGCGGAGCGAGTCCGGGGGGACTCGCTCCGCGCCTCCCCTGCGTGCGCGGCCCTCAGCCGCGTCCAGCACCTTCCATTTCTTCCGGCTTTTCCGGCTTTTCCGGCTCTTCCGCAGCCGGCTAGACCATCGCGCTCCAGTACGGGCAGCACACGTTCGGCAGCGGCGCCGGGCCGCGACCGCCGGCGCCCTGCAGTGACGGCAGCCGCTCCGAGCGGGCCACCCCGGGCGAGCTCGCGGTCAGCCCGGCCTCACCCAACTCGCCGAATGCCAGAGCCAGTTGATAACCGTCCAGGGTGGCGGCGGCAACCCCGGGACGGCTCCGGCCGGCGTTCAGCGAAGTGATCGTCCAGCCGCGCTGCCGCCAGTGCCGCTCGACCGCGTCCACCAGTGCCGCCCGCCGGACCGCCGAGACGATGGTGAGGATGTCCCGCCCCCGGGTGACGTACCAGCGCAGGTCCGGGTCCCGCCCCGGCAGCGACAGCCGTGCGCCCGCTCTGGGCGCCGCCCCCTGCCAGACCGGCGCCGGCCGGACGGCGTCCAGGGTGTCCTGAAGCAGGGTCTCGCAGCGCTCGGCGGCTTCGAGCTGATCGACCGCCGGCGCTGGGCCGGGCCACCGGGCGGGTGGCACGACCGGCGCACCGCCTCGGCTTCCACCCGGGAATCCGACGTTCAGTTCGGCACCACCTGGCTGCACTGGTCCCCTCCGCGCTCCTCCCGGTGTTCAGGCCGGGCCGGGATTCCGTCCACTGCTTGGACGGTGGGCGTGGACGGACAGTTCCGCCTCTTACCGTTCCCACACCCTCTTCCGCACCCCTCCCGCACGCCCCTCCCGCGCCCCCCGCATCCCACCCGCAGCCGCCAGGGGTCGCGCCCCGCTCACCGGCCCGGCTCGCCGTCCTGGGTGAGTTCGCGCAGGCGCTGGACCTCGGTGGTGAGTTCGTCGATGCGCCGGTTCAGGGCCTGGATGCAGACCAGGGCGATGCCGTTGGCGTCGACGACGGGGATCACACGGGTGTTCTCGTGGTGGAAGTCGAAGGAGGCGTGCCAGTCCTGGGCCATCGGCCCGATGTGCCGCACCTGTTCGGGCTCCCACAGGTAGCGCCAGGTGCTGATGGGCAGGGCGAGGACCGTCTCCAGTACCTGATGGCCGTTGACCGCCCCGGCCGGGGCGACGGCGGCGGCGTCGGCGGTCTCGGTGTGCTCCGGGGCGGTCCGGGCCGCCTTCCCGGAGCGTCGGAACAGGCCCATGCTCAGCGGCTCCAGTCGATCGGGACGCCCATCCCACCCGAACGCCCCACCCGCCCGCGTCCGACAATCAGGACATAGGGGATCCCGCCGCCACGCTTCCCCCCATCGAGTGAAGCCCCCGCCCGGACCCGCATTCGACCGCCGCACCACCTGTCCGAACCGCCGCACCACCTGTCCGAACCGCCGCACCACCTGTCCGAACCGCCGGCCGATCCGTCGAGGGCCGATCGGTACGAAGCCCAGGGGGAGTTGGCAGGAGCAACCGGCGTTGAGCCTCAGATTTCAAGGCCGGGGTCGAATGTTAACGGCGGGTTTCCGACGGGAACTATGCTCACGGTCGGAAGCACGGGGGGTCCTTGAGGTAAACGACGGGCCTTCTGTGCGCCTATGGCGGGTCAAGTCGCTTTTCGGGAGCTCTCATTGGGTCACGGTGCGTACCGACTGGGCGACGATCGCCACTCGGAGTCGTCAGGCGAACGGCCAACCCCGAGAGATCCCCTGTCCCGCCTCACCAAGGGCATCGTGGTCATGGCGGCCCTCGGGTTCTTCGCCGCCTCGGTCGTGGCCACCGTCCGCAACCGCGACGGCTTCTCGTACCAACTGGCCGCCATCACGGTCCTTTTGGTCCTGCTCGGCTTTCAGCTCCTGCACGCCGGCCCGTGGCGCCACAGACGGCCGTGGTGGCCGTGGAGCCTTCTCGCCCACGGAGTGATCACCTACCTGCCGTTCCTGGTCTTCGACGGGGCGTGGGTCGGCATCCCCGGGTCGTTCGCCGGATCGATGCTCCTGACCGTCGCCGCACCCAGGTCCTGGATCCTCTTCACCCTGCTGGTGGCGGGCCAGTACCCGATCTACGCGGCGCTGGGCGACGACGTCGGGCAGTGCCTCAACGCGAGCGTCTCCACGGCCGCGGGCGGAATCGTCGTCTACGGCGTGGCCCGACTGGCCGACCTGACCGCGGAGTTGCGGGCGGCCCGCACCGAGCTGGCGGAGCGCGCCGTGGACCAGGAGAGGCTGCGCTTCTCCCGGGACCTGCACGACCTGCTCGGCTACAGCCTCTCCGTGGCAGCACTGAAGTGCCAGATCGCCGAGCGGACCGTCCTGGAGGACCCGCGGCGCGCCCGGGCGGAGATCTCCGAGGTGCTGTCGATGGTGAGACAGGCGATGTCCGACACCCGGTGGATCTCCAGTGGCGACCTCCAGATGTCGTTGGCGCGGGAAACCCGCTTCGCCGCCTCGGCGTTGCGGGCGGCCGGCATCAGCGTGGAGGTCGACCTGGCCCACGGCGCCCTGCCGCCCGAGCACGACGCCGTACTGGCGACGGTGACGCGGGAGGCCGTCACCAACATGCTGCGGCACAGCGTGGCCCGGCGCTGCGAGATCCGGGCCGTCAGGGGCGAACTCGGCGATGTCAGCCTGGTGGTCTCCAACGACGGCGTCCTGGCGGAGGGTGTCTCGGCGGAGCCCGGCGGCGGCCAGGGCATCGACAACCTCACGGAGCGGTTGCTCGCCGTCGGGGGACGACTGACCGCGGAGGAGGGCGAGACCGGCTGGTTCCACCTCTCGGCGGTCATCGCGGCCCCGCCGACCAGGACGACGTCCAGGGCCGGCTGACCGTGGGGTCGTGGCCGCCCGACACCCGACGCCCGACACCCGGCGGCGACGGCCACGACCGCACGGCGCCCGCTACTCCCGAAGCCCCATGGCCTCGACCGGCTCCCTGCGCAGCGCCAGCCGGGTGGTCAGCAGCACGGTGCCCAGACCCAGCAGAGCTGCCCCGCCCAGCACCGCGGCCGCCCAGGCCGCGGGTACGGACGGCCAGGCCGAGCCGGTGAGCGCGAGGCTGACGGGCACCAGGACGGCGGCGGTGACCGCGGCGCCGAGGGCGAGGGCCACGCCGACCGTGATGCCCCCCTCCCAGGCCATCATGCGCAGGATCTGACGACGGGTGGTGCCCACCAGCCGCAGCAGGGCGAACTCGCGCAACCGCTCGGTCGTGGCCATCACCAGGGTGTTGACTACGGCGATGGCGGTGAACAGGCTGATCATGCCGAGGAGCAGCCGGCCGACGGCCGTGGCCGACTCCTGCCGGCGCCTGCGGGCTTCGTCGTACGCGGCCCGGTCGCTCGTACGGGCCATGGGGTAGGCGGCGGTGAGGCTTTGGAGCTCCCGGCCGACCTGCTGGGGGTCGGCGTCGGGGGCGGAGCGGACCAGGACCGTCGGCGCGAGGGGGTCCGGTGTGTGCGCGGCGGCGAACTCGGTGGGGAGGAGGGCGTCGGCGAACCCCAGGTCGCGGTCGTAGACGGCGACCACCGTGGCGGTGCTC
>NZ_JBHVWW010000133.1:0-4995 GCF_042882025.1 Kitasatospora sp. NPDC058243 | reverse complement strand
GGCGACCACCGAGGCGACCTGCCCGGCGGGCACGAACACCACCACCTCGCCGGGCCGGTTGAGGCCGCCGGTGGTGTCGGAGCCGGTCTCGCAGGCGATCCACCGCGCGCCGTCCCACACCTCCCACGCCAGCGGGGGCTGGCGCGGGTCGACGCCGACGCCCTCGACCCGGCTGTCCAGCCGGACGACGAGGATGCAGCGCGGCACGACGGCGGGCAGCGCGAACAGCATGGCGTCCCCGACCTGGGGGTGCGGCTGGAAGCACGGCACGTCCACGCCGTCGGCCAGCCGCGCCGTGGCGTCGGTCTGCTCCCCCGCGGCGGAGACGGTGACCAGCCGGTCGAGGGAGCTGGGGACGACGGGCAGGTCCTCGGCGGTGGAGAACACCACCGCCTCCTCGGTCTCGGTCCGCAGCGTGGACACCTCGGTGCCCGCCCGCAGCAGCACCGTCTCGGGCTGCGGGGCCGACAGCCAGAAGTCGACCTCGGCGGTCGCCGCGGCCGGCGGGAAGAGCCGGACGCCCAGCAGGTCGAGGAAGGCCGAGTAGTTCTTCTCCGGCACCCGGTTCAGCCGGTAGAGCAGCTGGTCCACCATGTACGCGAAGGTCTCGATCAGGGTGACCCCGGGGTCGGACACGTTGTGGTCGGTCCACTCCGGGGCCCGCTGCTGGACGAACCGCTTGGCCTCGTCGACGAGTTGCTGGAACCGGCGGTCGTCCAGGTTCGGGGAGGGCAGCGCCATCAGCTCACTCCCCCGGTCACGGCGCCCAGGGCACCCGGGACGTCCGGGGCGTCCGGGGCGTCCGGGGCGTCCGGCGAGCTCGGGATGGTGTAGAAGGGAAAGACCAGGTTGCGGCGGTCGTTGGTGGACCGCACGGTGTAGTGGACGTCGATGTAGAGCGTGCCGTCGTCGACGGTGTCGAAGGCGATCACGACGTCGTCCACCTCGATCCGCGGCTCCCAGCGTTCCAGCGCGGTGCGCACCTCGCGCGCGATCCGGCCCGCCGTGCCGCCGTCGCTCGGCGCGAACACGTACTCGTGGATGCCGCAGCCGAACTCCGGGCGCATCGGCCGCTCCCCGGGGGCGGTGCCGAGGATCAGCCGGATGGCCTCCTCGATCTCCCGGTCCCGGTCCACCATGCCGATGCCGCCGGTGGCGTTCACCCGCAGCGGGAAGGCCCAGCCTCGCCCGATGAAGCCGCTCACGCGACGCCCCCGATCAGCACGTTGAGGGCGCCGGTGACGATCTTCGCGCCGCAGGCCGTCTGGTCGCCCATCCGCGCCGCGGGCAGCCCCCCGATCAGGACCAGGCCCCCGGCCGCCGCCTTGGGGCTGGGCATGACGACGTTGCCGGGCCCGAGTTCCACGTGCGGCACGCACACGTGCAGGCTGCCGGTGACGGCGGCCGGGCGGCCGCCGATCAGCACGGTCGCCGCCGCGAGGGCGCCTGGTGGCGGGGTGGTGATGGCACCGCCGTCGCTGGTGGTGTCACCCATCCGGGCTGCGGGGGGCATCTGCGTTCTCCAATCGGGTGGTTCGAGGGGCCGGAGGGTTCGGGCCGAACTGACGGTAATTCAGCTGACGGCGATTCAGTTGATGCGCACGAGGGCCGCCTTGAGCACAGCCAGCGCGCCGCCGTCCACGGTGACCCCCGTACGGCCGGTGACGTTCACCGATCCCCCGCGCAGGTTCACCGCCCCGGCGCCGGCGTCGATGGTGATGCCGGTGGAGGACAGCCGCACCGAACTCGCCGCCGCCGCACCGGCCGCGCCGAAGACGGTCAGGACGATCTCGCCGCGCTGCTCGTCCAGCCGCACCTCCAGCTTCCGGTCCCCGCTGGCCAGCCGGACGCCGGACTGGCCGCCCGGCACGTCCAGCAGTTCCAGGCGGTGGCCCGAACGGGAGACCAGCGAGCGGCGGTTGACCTTCCCGCCGGCCGGGTCGACCAGCGGCACCTCGTGCGGCGAGGGTTTGTCGACGCCGTTGTAGAGGCCGCCCAGCACGTACGGGCTGTCCAGGCTGCCCTGCTCGAAGCCGACCAGCACCTCGTCGTTCACCTCGGGGCTGAACACCCCGCCGCCGCCCTGCCCGCCCCACTGGACGGTGCGCACCCAGTCGGAGACGTAGGTGTCGTCCAGCCACGGGAACTTCAGCCGCACCCAGCCGCGTTGCGCGCCCCCCGGCTCCCGGACGTCGGTGACCACGGCGACGGCGAGGCCGGGCATCCGGGGCCCGCGCGGCACCGCGCCGCTCCCGGCGACGAGCCCCGCGAGGGAGCGGTCCGGCGCCGCGCTGACCACGACGGTCGTCCGGTAGCCGCGGAAGGGCTCCAGCAGGTGGCGCACCGCGGTGGCCGTGTAGCGGCCCGAGAAGGCGGCGCCGACGTTGCCCAGGGCGACCGGAACGCCCGCCCGCAGCTTCGGATTGCCCTCGACGACCACCTCCAGCTCGCCGAACCCGGCGGCCACCGAGGCGGCGACCGACCCGGCCGCGGCCGCCGTCTCCGCCTGCGTGCGGTACGGGGTGTCGGTGACGGTCATCCGCGCCTGCCCGGCGAAGGCGGCGGCCGCCGTCGACGGGCTCATCCCGGGCCGCACCGTCTCGCTGGCCACCGACGGCTCCGTGGCGACCAGGGCCTTCTTGGTGAGGACGTTCCAGCCGCGCACCTCGACGGTGTCCGCCCCGCCGCCGCCCGTCAGCACGCCGCGCAGCTCCAGCAGGTTGCGGCCGTACTCCAGGACCAGCGGATTCTGCGGAGCGGGCGTCGAGGGGGCCGGGGCCGAGGAGGCCTGCTCGGGCTTGACGAACTCCAGCAGCCCCTCGTCGTCCGCCCGCACCTGCGCACCGCTCTCCTGCGCCAGGTACTGGAGGAACTCCCAGTCCGAGACGTTGGCCTGCGACAGCTGCTCGTGGACGACGGGGAACGCGTCGACCCGGCCGCAGCCGAGCCCGGCGCCCGCGGCGACCTGACGGACGATGTCCGCCGTCGACATGTTGCGGAACGCCTTCACCCGGCGCCCGCGCATCAGCCGGTGGGTGATGGCGGACGCCCGCACCACGGTGAACGAGCCGGTGGTGTCCACGTCCAGCTCCAGCGCCGTCACCTCGCCGGTGAACAGCCGCACCTGCGCGTTGCCCTGCACCGTCATCACGGAGACCCGCAGCCGGGTGCCGATGGTGACCCCGGTCGCGGAGAGGAAGGTGTGGTCCGCGTCGCGGAACATCAGCACGGCCGTGTCGGGCAGGCCCGTGCTCTCCTCGATGTCGCAGGAGACCAGCTGGGCCGCCCAGACCGGCGGCAGCGGGCCGGGCGCCTCGACGATCGGATCCGCGGCGAAGGAGCGGCCGCCGCGTGCCTCGGGAGTGGTCATGACCGCCCTCCTCGGGTGGGCTCGTCGATCCCCGGCACGATCAGTTCCACCCCGGGGACGAGCACCATCGGGTCGTCGATGTCGTTGGCCTCGGCGATGGTGCGCCAGGCCGTCGCGTCGCCGTACTCGCGCCAGGCGAGCAGCGGCAGGCTGTCGCCCGCGATCACCCGGTGGGTGCTGCGCGCCTCCATCGAGCCGGAGGTCGGGTTCTGGCCCGGCGTGTCGACACTGGCCTCGTCGATGGTGAACGAGCAGGTGGCCCGCAGCGGCTTGCCGTCGACGTCGAACAGCGAGTAGGTGACCTGAAGGCCGGTCAGCACGCCGTTGAACGACGTCGTCGACGACGTGCCCCAGTCCAGCCGGATCCACGGGCTCGCCGGCTTCTTGCGCGCCAGGCTGGCCGGGGTCGGCACACAGGCCGTCATCAGCTGCTCCACCGCCTTTTCCACGGAGTCGTCATGGGTCGCCGTCGCATCGAGGAACACCTCCATGGACAGCGAGCGGGGCCCGCTGCCGACGAACTCGGGCAGCGCGGACTCGGCGGCCATCCGGGACGGGGTGCGGCGCCACTCCGAGGACTTCCGCAGCACCAGGCTCGACGGGTTGAACTGAAGCGGGAGCCGCGCGATCACCCCGCCGGGCTGGGCGCCGACCGTCGCCGGCGGCTCCATGATGGCCAGTTGGGCCCGGGTGACACTCGCGGGGACGTCTGACATCCCGCACCTCCTTCCGTTCGTCGTCCGATGGATGGCCTGCGCCGGGTGCGGCGCGCCGTCACGATGACGGGCGCAGCCCGGCGTGGGCGATCTCCAGGGACTCCATCGCCGCCTGCGAGTTCGCCGGGTCGAACGACGGGCCCTGCCAGCGGACGGGCACGATGCCGAGCACCTGCCAGCTGACGATGGGGCTCAAGTCTGGCCGCAGGGCCACGATTTCACCGTTCTTGGGCTGGACCCGCCGCACGGTCTCGTCCAGCCAGCGGGCGATCTTGACGGTGTCCGCGGTGACCGCGCGGGTGAGCGTGATGTTCGACCAGGTGATCCGGCCCGGCAACTGCCAGGAGAAGCCGTTGTTACCGCCCTCGGCGTACTGGTGGATCTCGACCTCGGCGCCCAGCCCCGAGCACGTCGTGAACTCGCCCAGATCATTGCCGCCGATCGTGAGCTTGAAGAACACGCTCGTCGCGAAGATGTTGTCGGTCATTCCTGCCTCCGTCGCCCTGCCCGCCTGCCACCTGCCACTGCCCGTCTGCCCGCCGCGCCCCGAGCGCTCAGCGACGGCCGTCGTACGGCCGCCCGGCGCGCTCCCTCCCCCTGCGCAACTCCGCGCGCAGCAGCCGTCCGACGGGCTCGATCAGGCGCCGGGCCAGTTCGTCGAGGTCGGCCCCCGACGTGGGCCCGGTCGACGATCCGCCGCCCGGCTGAGCGGGCGGGGCCGCGGTCGGCGGCGGGGACGAGGCGGTGGTCTGGACGGTCACCGGAGTGCGGGCCGGTACGGCGGTCAACGGCACCCCGTGCAACCCCGCCTGCTCCGCCACCCGTTGCAGCACCCGGGCGGTATCCGTCGAAGGCCGCGCCGGCCCGGACGGCCCTGAGGACGAGCCCGCGCCGTCCCGGGACGGCGAG
>NZ_JBHVWW010000132.1:0-6472 GCF_042882025.1 Kitasatospora sp. NPDC058243 | reverse complement strand
GGCCGGCACCGCCGGGAGCGCGCCGCCGTGCTGCGGCCCGCGCAGCGCGGGCACGGCCAGGGCCACCACGGCGCCGCTGCGGGCGTCCAGCACCGGCGAGCCGGCCGGCACCGCGACGCCAGCGACCACCGGCGGGTCGAGCAGCAGCACCCCGCCGACCCCGCCGTACCCGGCCCCGGCGGCACCCAGCAGACCGCAACGCAGCGCCACCACGCGCCCGTCCTCGCCGGCCAGCGCGGGCAGCAGCACCTCGCGCCCGGCCCCGAGGGCCGCGACGGGCAGCGGCGGCACGGGCAGCCCGCCGACCGCGTCGGTGCGCAGCAGGGCGAGCCCGTGCCCGGGCAGCGGCAGTACGGCGTCCGGGCCCAGCACCCTGGTCTGCCCGCCGGGGGTGTGCAGGACGATCCGGTCCAGGCCGGTGACGCTCTCGTGGGCGGTGAGGACGGTGCCCTGCGGGTCGGCGACGAACCCTAAGCCGTGCAGTCGCCCGTTGAGGTCGCGGATCCGCAGCAGGTACCGCCCCGGGTCTCCCGCCACGCCGTCGCCGTCCAGGAATCCCGGCATTCGCACTGCCCTCCCCGCAGGCCGGACGGCCCGGGGGCGGGCTCGTCACGGCGACCTGCTCGCCGTCGGGGAGCCTGCCCGCCCGGGAGGCGGCCCCACCGCGCCTGCGCCGCTCACCACGGGCGTTCACCTCGCGCGCTCCCCCGGGCGGGTGACCCGTCCCTCGCCGGAACGAACCTCCGGACCTCACCCGGAACCCCGGACCTCGCCGAAACACCCCCCCCCGAACGAGCGAAACCCCTCCCGGGACGACTCCCGAACGGGCGAAACCCCCGCCGGAACACTCCCGACGGGGGTGACGCGTGCGCTGCGGGGCGTCAGCCGACGAAGACCGCGACCGGCTTCGCCTGCCCGCCCGTCTCCTCGACCAGCGCGAGGAAGCGCCCGTCCGGCCCGAACACCGCGATCGGCCCGTCCACGCCCAGCCCGGGCGCCTTGAGCCGGGCGCCGTGCGACAGCTTCTCCGCCTGCGACTCGTCCAGGTCCCAGCGCGGGAAGGCGGCGGCCGCGGCCTCCCCTATCGGCAGCACCTGCAGCCCCGCCGGGGACTCGCCGGTGACCGCGGCCTCCAGCTGCTCCAGGGTGTGCGCCGACTCCACCGAGTACGGACCGACCCTGGTGCGCCGCAGCGCGGTGAGGTGGCCGCCGACGCCGAGCCCGGCGCCCAGGTCGCGGGCCAGCGCCCGGATGTAGGTGCCGGAGGAGCACTCGACGGTCACGTCCAGGTCGATCACCGGCGTGCCGTCCTCGGCGAGCGCCGCGCGCTGTGCGTGCACGGTGAAGGAGTGGATCGTGGTGGGCCGGGCCGCGAGCTCGAAGTCCTCGCCCTCGCGCACCCGCGCGTACGACCGCTTGCCGTCGATCTTGATCGCGCTGACCTTGGAGGGCACCTGCATGATCTCGCCGGTGAGCGCGGCGATCCCGGCGTCGATCGCCTCCCTGGTCACCCCGTCGGCCGGGGCGGACGCGGTGACCTCGCCCTCCCGGTCGTCGGTGACGGTGGTCTGGCCGAGCCGGATGGTCGCCTCGTACGTCTTGGCGGTGAGCATCAGGTGGCCGAGCAGCCGGGTGGCCCGCTCGACGCCGATCACCAGCACGCCGGTGGCCATCGGGTCGAGCGTGCCGGCGTGCCCGACCTTCCGCGTCCCGGCCAGCCATCGCAGCTTGGCGACGACCCCGTGGGAGGTGATGCCCTCGGGCTTGTCGACGATCACCAGGCCGTCCGGGCCGGTGCCTTTGCGCTTCATCAAGTTCTTTCTCTAAAAAGCGGTCAAGAGATGATCAACGTACCGGTCGCAGCGCGCTCCGGAACCGTTCGACCACCGCGGCCACGTCCTCCCGGGCGCTGAACCCGGCCGCGAAGACGTGCCCGCCGCCACCCAGCTCGGCGCAGGCGGCGGCGACGTCCACCGCGCCCTTGGAACGCGAGGAGCCCCGCAGCGTGCCGTCCGGGTCCTGCTTGAGCACCAGCGCCACCTCGGCCTCGGCCGGGCGGCGCAGGATGTCGATCAGCCCCTCGATCTCCTCGACCGTGACGCTGAACAGCACCAGGTCCTGGTACGGCACCCAGGTCCACACCAGGCCCAGCCCGCCGGCCGCGTCCGGCTCGTAGACGGCCCGGTCGAGCGCGCCCGCGAGCACCTTGAGGTAGCCGAAGGAGGAGGTGTCCCACAGCTGCCGGGAGATCAGGTCGTGCCGGATGCCGGTGGCCAGCAGCCGCCCGGCGAGTTCGTGGGTGGCGGGCGTGGTGGCCCGGTACTTGAACGAGCCGGTGTCGGTGGCGACGCCGGTGTACAGGCAGGTGGCCAGGTCCTGGTCGAGTTCGACGCCGAGCCGGCGCAGCAGTTCGTCGACCAGGACGGCGGTCGCCGGCGCGGTCGGGTCGATCAGCTGGTGGGTGCCGAAGCCCGGATTGGAGGCGTGGTGGTCGATCACCACCAGCACCGGCGCGGCGAAGGCCTTGCCGTGCAGCAGGCCGAGCCGGCTCTCCGCGGCCACGTCGAAGCAGAGCACCAGCTCGGGGACGTCCGGCACCTCGGCGGCCGGCACGATCAGCTCCTGGCCGGGCAGGAAGGCCAGCGACTCGGGCACGATCTGCGGGTCGTCGCCGAAGGAGACCCGCACCCGCTTGCCGAGCCCGCGCAGCGCCAGCGCGGCCGCCAACGAGGAGCCCAGGGCGTCGCCGTCCGGGCAGATGTGGCAGATCAGGTCGATCGACCGGGCCCGCCCGATCTCCGCCACCACCTGCTGCCAGAGCAGCTCGAAACCGCTCTCCTCGGTGCGCGGCCCCGGGAGCGCCACGAGGGCGTCCTCCACCCTGCTGGTGGAAGACGCCCCCGTGGTCGAACCGGCTCGCGAGGCGGCCTTCGCCGGCTCACCCGCCATGACTACTCGTCCTCGTCGTCACGCTCGGCCGCCGGAACCTTGTACGGGTCCGCCTCGCCGGCGTAGGTCGCGCCCGCGGCGGTGGTGCGCACCGCCGCGTCGATGGCCTTGGCCCGGTCGAGCAGGTCGTCGATGTTCCGGGCGTTGTCCGGCAGCGCGTCCGCGACGAAGGTCAGCGTCGGGGTGAAACGCACCCCGATCTTGCCGACCTCGGAGCGGATCACGCCCTTGGCGCTCTCCAGCGCGGCGGCCGTGGCCTCGCGCTCGGTCTCGTCGCCGAAGACGGTGTAGAAGACGGTGGCCTCGCGCAGATCCCCGGTCACCCGGGTGTCGGTGATGGTCACGAACCCCAGTCGCGGGTCCTTGACCCGCCGCTCCAGAGTCTGGGCGACGACCACCTGGATGCGGTCGGCGAGCTTGCGCGCCCTTGCGGTGTCGGTCACGTTGCCTCCTCGTGCAGTGGGTCCGGCATTCGGGTGAGCTGCGCACCCTTCGGGGCCCACGCCCCAAAGTACCGGCCCGCGCCCGGCCTTGCGGGCGCTCTGGGTCCTGATCCGTGTGAGAACGGCGACTTCCGCCGACCGCCTCCACGGCTCTCATTCATCGTCGTCGTTGTGGTACCTCCTCCTCGCGGAGAGGAGCTGCACCTCGGGGCGGCCGGCGACCAACCGCTCACAGCTGTCCAGGATCTCGGTGACGTAGCCGGCATCGCCGGCCACCACCGCGAGGCCGATCTCGGCCCTGCGGTGCAGATCCTGGTTCCCGGTCTCGGCAGCGCACACGCTGTACTTGCGCTGCAGTTCGGCCACGATGGGCCGCACGATCGAACGCTTCTCCTTGAGCGAGTGGACGTCGCCCAACAGCAGGTCGAAGGTGAGTGTTCCCACGAACATGTATGACAGGTCTCGCCGACCTGGAAGGCCTCGGGGGGCAGCCCGGAACCGGGCTGCCGGTACTGGGTCTGAACGCTGCGGCATCTCAACGCTGCCACATCTGAACGCTGCGACATCAGAACGCTGCAACATCTGAACTACCCCGGACCCTACACAGCGAGACCGGGGCCGGTCGACGGAAATACCACCCGTCGACCGGCCCCGGCTTTCACCGACTACGAACGCGGCTTCTCGCGCATCTCGTAGGTCTCGATGATGTCCTCGACCTTGATGTCGTTGAACGACCCCAGGGTGACACCGGCCTCGAAGCCCTCGCGGACCTCGGTCGCGTCGTCCTTGAAGCGGCGCAGACCCTCGATGTTGAGGCTCTCCGCCACGACCTTGCCGTCGCGGATGAGGCGGGCCTTGGCGTTGCGGCGCAACAGGCCCTCGCGGACGATGACACCCGCGATGTTGCCGAACTTGGAGGAGCGGAACACCTCGCGGATCTCCGCGGAGCCGAGGCGCACCTCCTCGTACTCGGGCTTGAGCATGCCCTTGAGGGCGTTCTCGATCTCCTCGATCGCCTGGTAGATGACCGAGTAGTACCGGACGTCCACGCCTTCCTTGTCGGCCGCGGTACGCGCACGGCCTTCGGCGCGCACGTTGAAGCCGATGATGATGGCGTCCGAACCCATCGCCAGGTTGACGTCGGACTCGGTGATCGCACCCACACCGCGGTGCAGGATGCGGAGCTCGACCTCCTCGCCCACGTCCAGCTTGACGAGCGCGTCCTCGAGGGCCTCGACCGAACCGGAGACGTCACCCTTGATGATGAGGTTGAGCTGCTCGATCTCGCCGGCGGCGATGGCCTTGTCCAGGTCCTCCAGGGACACCCGGACCCGACGCTGCGCGAAGGCGGCGTTGCGGTCGCGGGCCGAGCGCTTCTCGGCGATCTGACGGGCGGTGCGGTCCTCGTCGACGACGATGAAGCTGTCGCCGGCGCGGGGCACCGAGGTCAGACCGAGCAGCAGCACCGGGCGGGACGGGCCGGCCTCGGCGAGGCTGTTGCCGTTCTCGTCCAGCATCGCGCGGACGCGGCCGTAGGCGTCGCCGACCACGATCGAGTCGCCGACGCGGAGGGTACCGCGCTGCACGAGCACGGTCGCCATGGCGCCGCGGCCCTTGTCGAGGTGGGCCTCGATGGCGATACCCTGCGCGTCCTGCTCGGGGTTGGCCCGCAGGTCGAGCGAGGCGTCCGCGGTGAGGACCACGGCCTCCAGCAGCTGCTCGATGTTGAGGCCCTGGCGCGCGGAGATGTCGACGAACATGGTGTCGCCGCCGTACTCCTCGGCCACCAGACCGAACTCGGTCAGCTGACCGCGGACCTTGGTCGGGTCGGCGCCCTCGACGTCGATCTTGTTGACGGCGACCACGATCGGCACACCCGCGGCCTTGGCGTGGTTCAACGCCTCGACCGTCTGCGGCATGACACCGTCGTTGGCCGCGACCACCAGGATCGCGATGTCGGTGGACTTGGCACCACGGGCACGCATGGCGGAGAACGCCTCGTGACCCGGGGTGTCGAGGAAGGTGATCGGGCGCTGCTCGCCGTTCACCTCGGTGACGACCTGGTAGGCACCGATGTGCTGGGTGATGCCACCGGCCTCGCCGGCCACCACGTTGGACTTGCGGATGGCGTCCAGCAGGCGGGTCTTACCGTGGTCGACGTGACCCATGACGGTGACGACCGGCGGGCGCGGGGCCAGCTGGTCCTCGTCGCCCTCGTTCGCACCGAAGTCGATGTCGAACGACTCCAGCAGCTCGCGGTCCTCGTCGTCGCGGCTGACGATCTCCAGGATGAAGCCCATCTCGCCGGCCAGCAGCTCGAGGGTCGCGTCGGAGACCGACTGCGTCGCGGTGACCATCTCACCGAGGTTGAACATGACGGAGACGAGCGCGGCCGGGTTGGCGTTGATCTTCTCCGCGAAGTCCATCAGCGAGGCGCCGCTCGACAGGCGAACGGTCTGGCCGTTGCCGCGAGGCAGCATCACACCGCCGACGGACGGGGCCTGCATGGCCTCGTACTCCTGGCGCTTCGCCCGCTTCGACTTGCGGCCACGCGCCGGGCGACCGCCCGGGCCACGACCGAAGGCGCCCTGCGTGCCACCACGGGCACCCGGGCCGCCGGGACGACCACCGAAACCACCGGGACGCGGACCGAAGCCGCCGCCGCCACCGGGGGCACCGCCACCGGGACGCGGACCGCCGAAGCCGCCGCCACCGGCCGGACGCGAGCCCGGACCGGCCGGACGACCCTGGAAGCCCGGACGGGCGCCACCGGCACCCGGACCACCCGGACGGCCACCGGGGCCACCGGGGCCACGGCCGCCGGGGCCCGGACGCGGGCCCGGAGCCGGACGCTGCGGCATCATGCCCGGGTTCGGGCGCGGCATGCCGGACGGGGACGGGGCGCCGGGGCGCGGACCGGCCGGACGCGGCATGCCGTCGGGACGCGGACGGTCGCCACCGGGACGCGGGGCGCCACGGTCAGCGCCGGGAGCACCAGCGGGACGCGGACGGTCGCCACCCGGACGCGCGGCGCCACGGTCGGCACCGGGAGCACCAGCGGGACGCGGACGGTCGCCACC
>NZ_JBHVWW010000131.1:0-6993 GCF_042882025.1 Kitasatospora sp. NPDC058243 | reverse complement strand
TCCTCGTACTGGGCCGTACTTGGACGTTTCGCCGGTGCGGTCAGGCGGGATGCCCGGCGTCGCGCGCCCGGCGGGAATTATGAAACACGCCCTAGCTAGGCCCTGTCCGGGGCGCCGGTGGCGAGCGGGAGGCGGACCACCGCGCGGGCGCCCGGGCCGGGCGGGGGCGGGTCGGTGAAGGCGGCGGTGCCGTCGACGCCGCGGGCGATCGAGCGGACCAGGGCGAGGCCCAGGCCGGCGCCGCCGGAGTCGCGGGAGCGGGCGTCGTCCAGCCGGACGAACCGGTGGAAGACCCGCTCCCGGTCCTTGGGCGGGATGCCCGGGCCGTCGTCCGTGACGGTCAGCACGGCGTGCCCGTCCTCGACGGTCACCGAGACGGCGACGGCGGTGCGGGTGTGCCGGGCGGCGTTGTCGAGCAGGTTGCGCACCAGCCGGCCGAGCCGCAGCTCGCTGCCCGGGACGGGCGCGGGCTCCAGGGAGACGGCCAGGAAGGCGGGCCCGCCGGCGGACGGGTGGGCGCGTTCGGCGACCTGCTCGCCGACCAGGTCGGCGAGGTCCACCGGCTCGCCGCCGAGCGGCCCGGTGGGCTCCTCGACGGCGGCGAGCAGCAGCAGGTCGTCGGTGAGCAGTTGCAGCCGCTCGGTGTCGGTGAGCGCGTCGCGCACCACCTGCGGCCACTCCACGCCCGCCGGGTGGGCCAGCGGGACCTCCAGCGAGTTGCGCAGCGCGGCCAGCGGGCTGCGCAGCTCGTGCGAGGCGTCCGAGACGAGTCGGCGCTGCTCGTCGATCGCGTGTTCCAGTCGGCCGAGCGTGGTGTTGGTGGTCTCGGCCAGCCGCGCGATGGCGTCCCGCGAGGGTGGCACCGGGACGCGTTCGTGGAAGGCCCCGGCGCCGATCCGGGCCATGCCCCGGCGGATCGACTCCACCGGCCGCAGCGCCAGGCCGGTGACCAGCCAGGCGATCAGGGCGGTGAACAGGGTCGCGGCGGGCAGCACGTAGCGCAGCAGGATGCCGGTGATCCGGTCCTCGGCCTGGTCGGCGACGGTGGGGTTGACCAGCAGGTAGACGGTGACGCGCTGCTCCGGCATGCCCAGGATGCCGGTGTACTGCCGCAGGGTCCGGGAGGAGACCGGGTCGGTGACCCGCTTGATCATGGTGACGTCCCGGCCGATGAGGGAGGGGCCGTTCTCCGGCAGGTGGAACAGCCGGGTGTGGTCGGGCAGGGTGATCCGGACCCGCTCGGTGTGCGCGGGGGAGACGTCCTGGGGGTAGGGCGGGAGGGGTGCGAAGGGTTCGGGCGGCAGGCCCGCGTACTCGCCCAGCAGGGTGTTGGCCCCGGTCTCTTTCTTGTCGGGGTAGATGGTGATGCTGCCCTGGCCGTCGGGGGCGAGCGGGAAGGCCACCTGGCCGTCGGCCAGGACCAGCAGGAACGACTCCTTCAGGGTCGAGGTCCAGGTCTGGGTGCCGGTGGTGATGTCGTGGGCGACGAGCTGGGCACTTTCCTGGGCCTGCTTCTCGGCGACGGCCGTCCACTGGTCGTGGACCGCGCCGCCGACCCAGAGGGCGGCCACCGAGAAGGCCAGCACGGAGGCGAGGGCCGCGCCGAGGGCGGCGCGGATGCGGAGCGAGGAGCGGTGCCAGGGGCGCAGCAGCGGGCGGAGGCGGTCAGTGTGCATCGGGCACCAGCCGGTATCCGGCGCCGCGCACCGTCTCGATCCGGCAGCCGACGCCGGGCACGTCCAGTTTCCGCCGCAGGGCGGCGACGTAGACCTCGACGATGTTCACGTCGCCCCGGAAGGCGGCGTCCCAGACGGTGTCCAGGATGCCGCCCTTGGGGACCACCTCGCCGGGGCGGTGGGCCAGGCATTCCAGCACGGCGAACTCCTTGGTGGTGAGCCGGACCTGTCGGTCGGCGGCGGTGCAGCGGCGGGCCGCCGGGTCGATCCGCAGCGCGCCGACCGCGAGCACCGGCGGGCGGGCGGCGGCGCCGCGGCGCAGCAGGGCGCGCAGCCGGGCGGTGAGCACGACGTAGGAGAACGGCTTGCTGAGGAAGTCGTCCGCGCCGCAGTCCAGCGACTCGGCCTCGTCGTACTCGCCGTTCTTCGCGGTGAGCATCAGAATCGGTACGGAATTTCCGGTGGCGCGCAGTTCGCGGCAGACCTTGAAGCCGTTGAGGCCGGGCAGCATCAGATCGAGCACGATCGCCGAATAGGGCTCGGTGAGGGCGAGTTCGAGCCCGTGGACGCCGTCGTGGGCCAGGTCGACCGCGTATCCCTCGGCCGCCAGCCCCTGCCTCAGGGACTGCGCGAGCCGCTCCTCGTCCTCGATGATCAGTAGCCGCATGACGGACATCCTTGGGGGAATTCCGTTTTCCCGCAACGGCCTTGACCGGCTTGCCCGGGATATCCGAGCTGAAGTTTTCCTCAGCTTTCCTCAGTTTCCCTTCAGCGGGGAATTCCTAGCGTCCGGGTCATGGATTTCCGACGTGTGCTGCCGTGGTCGGTGGCCGCCCTGCTCGCCCCGCTGTACGCGGCCGTCTCGCTCACCAGATACGGCCGGTTGGAGAGTGCGGGTTTCGACCTGGGCATCTTCGAGGAGGCGGTGCGCGCCTACGCCCGGCTCGAAGCACCGGTGGTCGCGCTGAAGGGCACGGGCTTCAACCTCCTGGGCGACCACTTCAGTCCGGTGCTGGCGGTGCTGGCGCCGTTCTACCGGCTCTGGCCGGGGGCGGGCACGCTGCTGGTGGCGCAGGCGGTGCTGGTGGCGCTGTCCGCGGTGCCGGTGACGGGGTACGCGGTGCGGGTGCTGGGGCCGGCGGGCGGGGCGGTCGCCGGGGTCGCGTACGGGCTGTCGGCGGGGTTGCAGAGCGCGGTGGCGTTCGACTTCCACGAGGTGGCCTTCGCGGTGCCGCTCGCGGCGGCCGCGGTGGTGGCGCTGGCCCGGGAGCGGTACGGCCCGGCGGTGGCGTGGGCGCTGCCGCTGCTGCTGGTCAAGGAGGACCAGGCGCTGCTGGTCGCGGCGGTCGGCGGCTACGTGTGGTGGCGCGGGCGGCGCCGACTGGGGGCGGTCACCGTGCTGGCGGCGGTGGCGGCCGGCCTGCTGGTCACCCTGGTGGTGATTCCGGCGCTCAACCCGGGCGGCGAGTACACGTACGCGCACATGGGGGAGTTCGACGGCGGGAACCCGCTGGCGCGGCTGCTGTTCCCGGCGGTCAAGGCGCTGACCGTCCTGCTGCTGCTGGCGCCGACGCTGCTGCTGGCGCTGCGTTCGCCGCTGGTGCTGCTGGCGGGCGTGCTGCTGGCGGCCCGGTTCTGGGTGGACAATCCGGCGTTCTGGCGCACCGGGCAGCACTACGACGCGGTGCTGGTGCCGCTGCTGTTCACGGCGGGGCTGCACGGGGCGGGCCTGCTGTTGTCCCGGCTGTCCCGGCTGTCCCGGCTGGGCCGGGGGCTGCCGGTGGCGGCGGGGATGCTCGCCGTCACGGTGGCGCTGACCGCGACCGGCCCGGTGGCGGGCGTGCTGTCGGGGGACGCCTGGCGGGGCGACGGGCGGGCGGCGCAGGTGCGCCGGGTGCTGGCGGTCGTCCCGGACGGCGCCCGGGTGGCCGCCGCCAACCGTCTGGCGCCGCAGCTGACCGGGCGCTGCACGGTGTCGCTGTTCCCGTACCTGACGCCGCCGGGCGGGCCGGGTGGTGCGGGCGGGCCGGGCGGCTGGGGGCGGCCGGTGGCGGAGTGGGTGGCGGTGCTGGAGGAGCCGGACGGCTTCCCGGTGCCGGTGGCGGAGCAGCGGCGGTTCCTGGCCGGCCTGGTCGACGGTGGCGGGTACCGGCGGGTGGCGGACGGGGCCGGGGTGGCGGTGTACCACTGGCAGCCGGGGCAGGCCGACGGCCGGTGACCCCGGGCGGGGCGCACCGGCCGTCGGCGCGGGTGCGGGGGGTCAGCCGTCGGTGCGCTCGCCCCGGTCGGTGCGGCCGTCCTCGCGGGTGGCGGAACCGCCGCGGGAGCCGCCGGTGAACGTGTCGGCGAAGGTGTCGCGGAGCTTGCCGCCGACGGTCGCGGCGCCGCCGGCCACGTCGCGGATCAGGCCCATCAGCGGGTCCTTGCTCTCCTTCACCGAGGTCGTGTAGTGGTCGGCGGCGGCCTTCCACTGCTCGCCGACCGAGGTGTCCGGGTCGTCCGTGCGGCGCGGGTAGGCGCCGGCCAGGATCGAGCGGTACTCGTCGCTCTCCGCCCACTTCTTCAGCTGGGCGACCCGCACCACCGCGAACGGGTGGCTCTGCGGCAGCAGCTGGAGCAGCTTGAGCACGCCGTCGCGCAGGTCGCCGGCCTTGTCGTACTCCTCGGCCTGCTCCAGGAAGGCGTCGACGTTCAGTTCGGCCAGGTTGTGCCCGCCGGCCAGTTTCATCAGGGCGCGCATGGACGCCTGGACGTCCTGCCCGGCGAGCAGGCCGGCCCGGTCGCTGGACAGCTCCGCCTTGCGGAACCACTCCTTGAGCGCGGTGACGATCGCCATGATCGCCAGGTTGCCGAGCGGCACCCAGGCGACCCGGGTGGCGATGTTGGTGAGGATCATCAGCATCGTCCGGTAGACCGCGTGGCCGGACATCGCGTGGCCGACCTCGTGGCCGATGACCGAGCGCAGCTCCTCCTCGTCGAGCAGCTCGATCAGGCCGCTGGTGATCACGATGATCGGGGTGTCGATGCCGATGCAGTACGCGTTGACCGTCGGGTCCTGGGTGACGTACAGGTCCGGGACCTGCTCCAGGTCGAGCACGTAGGCGGCGTCGCGCACCATGTCGTACAGCTCGGGGAACTGGCGCTCGGAGGTCTTCACGGCGGTGGCCAGGAACATCAGCCGGATCGAGCGCTCGGACACCAGCCCGGCGAGCTTCCTCAGGACGTCGTCGAAGCCGGTGAGCTTGCGCAGGGCGACCAGGGCGGAACGGTCCGCGGGGTGCTCCCAGGCGCGGGTGGAGATGTCGGGGAAGCGCTGGCGGCGCCGGCTCGGGGTCTTCGCGGTCGGGTCGGTCATGGTCTGAGTACCTCCTGGTCGACGGCGGCCCCGGCTCGGCGGCCGGCCCCCGCTGGTCTACGCCTGCAACGACTGTCCTTGCAACGTCCGCGGTTGCGTACTCGTCCCCACGGGCAGCGTACGCGCGGGCCGGGCCACGCCGCAGGGGCCGGTGGGCGGCGCCGGTGTGAGGCCGGTCTACCCTGAATGTCCTGGAGAACCGAGACCGGATCCGGCCGCGGTACCGAGCAGTTCGAGGAGCCCCGCAGATGTCCACCGACGCGCTTGTCAGCCTGGCCGCACCCATCTCCAACGAGGCCGGCCCGGGCCTGTTCCTGCGGATCATCGTGGTGGCGTCGTTCGTCGGCGTCGGCCTGCTGGTCTGGATCATGGCGCGCGCCTTCCGCGGCAACTGAGCACCGCCGCCCCGGTTCGGGCTCACGCCCGGTCAGCGGCGGTGGGCCGCCGAGCGGTTGCCGGGTAAGCCCCCGTACGATGACAGGTGGGCCTTCACCGGCCCGGAAGAACCCCTGGTCCGTTCACCCGAGCCGAGAAGGTCCCGCCGACCATGAACACTGCCGCCGCACTCCCCGTCCTGAACCTGCTCGCCGAGAGCGAGGGGGGCAACCACGAGAGCCTGAACCCGTACCTGACGGGTGGCGCCGCACTGTTCATCCTGGCGCTCCTGCTCTTCGTGACCACCCGCTTCAACCGGGACCGCTGAGCCGCCTCCCGGGGCCGCTCGGGGAGCGTCCGGCGTACCGGCCGGCCGCTCCCTCACGCGTCTTCGGACAACCCCCACCCGGGCGTTCCCGCACCGTAACGGGCGTCGCGTAAGGTGTGGCGGCATGGGAGAGCAGGCCGGGAATCCCGGCGGACCGGAACCGGTGAAGAAGCGCCTCGGGGTGATGGGCGGCACCTTCGACCCGATCCACCACGGCCACCTGGTCGCCGCCAGCGAGGTGGCGAGCGCGTTCCACCTGGACGAGGTGATCTTCGTGCCGACCGGGCAGCCGTGGCAGAAGAGCGACCGCCACGTCACCCCGGCCGAGGACCGCTACCTGATGACGGTCATCGCCACCGCCGAGAACCCGCAGTTCTCGGTCAGCCGGATCGACATCGACCGCGAGGGCCCGACGTACACCGTCGACACCCTGCGCGACCTGCACTCCCAGCACCCGGACGCCGACCTCTTCTTCATCACCGGCGCCGACGCGCTCGCCCAGATCCTGTCCTGGCGCGACTCCGACGAGCTCTTCTCGCTCGCGCACTTCATCGGGTGCACCCGCCCGGGACACACCCTGTCGGACGCCGGACTCCCGGTGGGCGGGGTCTCCCTGGTCGAGGTCCCCGCGCTGGCCATCTCCTCCACGGACTGCCGCAACCGGGTCGCCAAGGGCGAACCGGTCTGGTACCTCGTCCCGGACGGCGTGGTCCGCTACATCGACAAGCGGGCGCTCTACGCGCCGCACCGGACCTGACCAGGAGCGGGCGTGACCGAGCGAAGCGGCGGAGGCCGGCAGCACCAGCACCAGCAGCAGCCGGAGGACTGGTCGACCGGGCAGTACCAGCAGTACCAGGGGGGCTACCAGCAGCAGCCCGAACAGGTCCCGGAGCAGCAGCAGTACGACCAGTACGGGCAGCCGGTGTACACGGGGGACCCGTACGGCGGCTACCAGGAGCAGCAGCCGTACCAGGCGTACCAGCAGCCCCCGCAGCAGCAGTACGACCAGCAGCAGTACGACCAGTACGGGCAGCCCGTGCAGGCGTACCAGCAGCAGGGGGGCTACGGCTACCAGGACCCGGCGTACGGCGCGTGGGGGTCGCCCGGGCCGGAGGCCGGGGGCGGCTACCAGCAGCAGGCCTACCCGGCGGCGGGTGCGCCGGCGGCGGTCGAGCCCGAGGCCGTCGTCGCGCCTGCGCCCGCCGCGTCCGCGCCCGGCGCCCCCGTCGCCCCCGCGCCGCCGCGCCCGCGCGTGCCCC
>NZ_JBHVWW010000130.1:0-7147 GCF_042882025.1 Kitasatospora sp. NPDC058243 | reverse complement strand
AGTTGCTGGGCGGGTACGGGTACACGCGGGACTACCCGGTGGAGCGGATGATGCGGGACGCGAAGATCACCCAGATCTACGAGGGGACCAACCAGGTCCAGCGCATCGTCATGGCCCGCAACCTGCCGTAACAGCGCCTGCGAGGTGCACCGACGGCCGGGCCGAGCACCCGGTCCGGCCGTTCGGGGCCGATGCTATGTTCCGGGAATGAGCGAGAAGGAAGAGCAGGACCTGCCCATGAACGACGGGCCCGCCAAGCCGGCGATGCGCGAGGCGCTCGTCGCCGCGGCCTTCGAGCTCTTCCTGGAACGCGGCTTCGAGCAGACCACCATCGACGACATCGTCTCGCTCGCCGGGGTCGGCCGGCGCTCCTTCTTCCGCTACTTCCCGGCCAAGGAGGACGTGGTCTTCCCGGACCACGAGCGCAGCCTCGCCGAGATGACGGAGTTCCTGGAGTCCGGCACCGGCGAGGAGGACCCGGTCAAGCACGCGTGCGACGCGGCCCGGCTCGTCCTGCGGATGTACGCCGAACAGCCCTCCTTCTCCGTCCAGCGCTACCGCCTCACCCGCAAGGTCCCCGGCCTGCGGGCGTACGAGCTCTCCGTGGTCTGGCGCTACGAGCACACGCTCGCGGCCTACCTGCGCGGCCGGTTCGCCGACCGCCCGGACGGCCCGCTGCGCGCCGACGTGACCGCCGCCGCCGTCGTCGCCGCGCACAACCACGCCCTGCGCACCTGGCTGCGCTCGGGCGGCGAGAGCGACTGGGTGGTCGAGGTCGACGCGGCGATGGCCTTCGTCACCGGCACCTGGAACGACCGCCCGGGCGGCGAGAACGGCGCGGGTGGGGGGTTCGGGGAGTCCGGGGAGTCCGGGGAGTCCGGGGCGGACGATGTGGTGGTGCTGGTCGCCAGCCGCCGGGCGCCGCTGTGGCGGATGGTCCAGGGCATCGAGAGCGCGCTCGGCGACGCCCACCGGCTCTGACCGCCCGCTGTTGGCTCCGGCCGCCGTCGACGCCCACCCGCTCCGGTCGCCAGCCGCCCCGGAGAGCGCTCTCACCCGAACGGCGCAACTCCGCTCGTCCGGCGCCCGGCTGACGGGCCGCACGCCGTGCGGGCCGCCCGGCCCCGGGCGAGACTCGGTCGCAGGACGGGGGCCGCGCGCCCCGGGAGCGCGAAGGAGCGGCGATGCCGGGGACGCCCCAGCAGCAGAACGGTGGCCCCACCCTGCGCCAGGTGCTGCTCGGCAAGGGCTACCTCGGCCTGCTGCTGGTCGCCACCCTGATCGGTGCCCCGGTCTCGCTGGTCGCCTTCGGCTTCGTCGGCCTGGAGCACCAACTCCAGCACTGGGTCTGGGAGAGCCTGCCGGTCGCCGCCGGCTTCGACCGCGCCCCCTGGTGGTGGCCGCTGCCCGCGCTGCTGCTGGCCGGCCTGCTGCTCGCCCCCGTGGTCACCCGGCTGCCCGGGCGCGGCGGCCACGTCCCGGTGGACGGGCTGGGCGGCCCGCCCACCCCGCCGGGCGCCGTCCCCGGCGTGGTGCTGGCCGCGCTCGCCTGCCTGCCGCTCGGCGCGGTGCTCGGCCCGGAGGCGCCGCTGATGGCGATCGGCGGCGGCCTCGCGCTGCTCGCCGTCCGGTCCACCAGGCGGGCCCAACGCCCGGAACTGGTACCGGTGTTGGGCACGGCCGGGGCGGCGGCGGCGATCTCCACCATCTTCGGCAGCCCGCTGGTGGCGGGCGTGATGATGATCGAGGCGGCCGGGCTGGGCGGCCCGCGGCTGATCGCCCTGATCCTGCCCTGCCTGCTGGCCAGCGGCGTCGGTGCGCTGGTCTTCACCGGCTTCGGCCACTGGACCGGGCTGTCGATCGGCGCGCTCTCGCTGCCGCGGGTGCCCGAGAGCGGCGTCCCGGACCCGGGCGACTTCCTCTGGGGCGTCCCGCTGGCGGTGGTGATCGCCGTGGTCTGCGTGGCCGGGCAGGCCCTCGGCCGGCGGGTCAAGGCCTTCACCACGGGCGATCCGGCGGGCCCCCGGCCGGTGCCGACCGCTCGTCGGACCGCCGTCCGGACGGTGCTGTGCGCGATCGCCGTCGGAGCCTGCCTCGCGGCGTACGCCCTGCTCACCGGTCGCTCGCCGGAGGAGGCCGCGCTCTCCGGACAGGCCACCCTGGGCGCGCTGGCGGCCGACCCGGCGGCCTGGTCGATCGGCGCGCTGCTCGCCCTGGTGCTGTGCAAGACGGTCGGCTGGGGGATCGCCCTGGGCAGCCTGCGCGGCGGCCCGATCTTCCCGGCGATCCTGATCGGTGCCGCGCTCGGGGCGGCCTGCGCGCCGCTGCCCGGCTTCGGCACCGCGCCCGCGCTGGCCGTCGGACTGGCCGCCTCCGGCGCGGCCGTCACCCGGCTTCCGGTCACCAGCACGGTGCTGGCGACGGCGCTGCTGGGCGGCCAGGCCGCCGATGCGATGCCGCTGCTGATCGTCGCCGCGGTGACGGCCTTCGTCACCGGCGAGCTGCTCCGGGGGCGGCCGAGACGCTTCCACGCCGCGCCCGGCCGGGGCAGGCCGGCACCGGCCGACTGACCGGCCCGCCCTCGTCCGGTCCTCGTCCAGTCCCCGGACGCCGGCGCCCCGACGTCAACGTTCTGCGGCGCGAAAGCCCGTTCGGGGGACGGCAGATGAACAACTGCGGATTCCACAGCCCCCGGTCGGCGGTGTGCGCGATAACGGAGGGACCCCGGCCGACCGGCCGGCGAGGCACCAGGACCAGCAGCCAGGGAACCGAGGAACCACACCCATGCCGATCAGCGACTACGGCGTGCTCGCCGCCACCGCCGTCGACCGGCGCCGCGAGGGCGCCACCGACACCCCGCACTACCAGATCCACCTGCGCGACGCCGGGGGCACCGACTACCGCGCGGCGGTCAACGTCCTCTCCCAGCAGGCCCCCGCGGACCTGCGCTACCTCGCGGTCGAGGACTTCCGGCACCCCGTCACCGGTCTCCTCCCGCCGGCCGGCAGCGGCTGGAACCCGCTGCCGTCCCGGCCGGGCACGGCGAGCCTGGACTTCGTCCGCGGGCACCTGTTCGACCCTGCGGCGATGCGCGTCCTGCCGCCCGACCTCCCGGGCCCGGACAACGACCTCGCCGACATGCTCGACCAGCACGTCCAGCGGGCGATCGCCGACCCGGCGGCCGCGGTGTACGTCTTCGGGCAGCGCTTCGGGCCCGAACCCGGCGTCCCGGACAAGGTGTTCGGCTTCCTGCCCGGCAACGGCGTGCACGACGTGCACATGAACCAGGGCAACAGCGGGCGGTTCCGGACGGACGACGGCGTCTACCAGGACGGCGCGCTGCTCATCCACCTGCCGGCGGAGAGCCGGTGGGCGGCGGTGTTCCTGGCCTTCCAGTCGCAGTCCTGGCACACCGACGACCGCACCGGGCACGCCCTGCCCGCGTCCGTCCCGCACCCCACCCGCCCCCGGACCGGCTCCCGCCAGGCGACCGGCCCCCAGCAGTAGCGCCTGCCGGGCCCGTCGGCGTTCTCAGCCCGCGCTGCGGGACCGGCGGGACTGGGCGAGCAGCCAGGCGTAGACCTCGGGGTCGTCGTACGTCCGCGTCCAGGAGTCGTGGCCGACCCCCGGGTAGCGGGTGAACCGCACCGGACCGCCCGCCTCCCGCAGCGCCTCGACCACCCGCTCGGTGTGGGCGACCGGGACGACGTCGTCCTCCCCGCCGTGGAAGGCCCACACCGGGAGGGCGGCGAGGCGCGGCGCCGCCTCTCTCAGCCCGGACCCGCAGATCGGCACGGCGGCGGCGAACCGGCGCGGGTACCGGGCGGCGAGCGCCCACGTGCCGGTGCCGCCCATGCTCAGCCCGGTCACGTACCGCCGGTCCGGGTCGATCCGGTACGTCCGCGCCACGTCCTCGACCAGGGCCGCCAGCGCGCTCACCTCCGCGACCCACGAGCTGTGCGCCGGGCACTGCGGGGCCACCACCACGAACGGCAGCTTCGCCCCGGCGGCGATCTGCCGCACCGGCCCGTGCACGGCGAGCGCCGCCAGATCCTCGCCGCGCTCCATGGCGCCGTGCAGGAACAGCAGCAGCGGCCACGGCCCGGGGCCCTCGTCGTACCCGTCCGGCAGCGACAGGGCGTACCCCAGGTCGTTGCCGTCCCCGTCGACGGCGAACCGGTGGTGCTGAACAGGTGCGGACATCGGTCTCCTCCAAGGCGCCAGGGGTTCCACGGGGCGGACCCGCCGCCACCACCCTTACCGAGCAGCCTCTCCGATCGATGACGCCGCCGTCACGGTTCACATCGCAAAGACGCCGGACGGGGCCCGAGCGAGGGCGGCGCGGTGATGCCGAACTCCCGGCGGAGCGCGGAGACGGCGGCGAGGTAGCCGCTCATGCCGTGGACGCCCGGACCGGGCGGGGTGGACGCGGAGCACAGGTAGACGCCGGGCAGCGGGGTCGCGTACGGGTTCCACCGGAGGGTCGGGCGCATGAGCAGCTGGCCGAGGGTCAGGGCCCCGGCCCCGATGTCCCCGCCGACGTAGTTGGGGTTGTACGCCTCGTACTGGACGCCGTTGGTGCTCCTGGCGGCGAGGACCGTCTCGCTGAACCCGGGCGCGTACTTCTCGATCTGTGCCGTGACGGAGCCGGTGGGGTCCGCCGCGTACCCGTTGGGCACGTGCGCGTAGGCCCAGACGGGCCTCTTCCCGGCGCGGACCCGGTCGGGATCGGCGACGCCGGGATCCACCAGCAGCACGAAGGGGTCGCCCGCGTCGATGCCGCGGGCGACCCCGGACTCCCGGCGGTAGATCTGCGCCTGCGACCCTCCGAGGTGCACGGTGGCGGCCCTGGCCACGTCGGTGTTGCGCCACGGGATCGCCTCGGACACCAGGAAGTCGACCTTGGCCGCCGCGGGCCCGTACCGGAACCTGCCGAGTCGTCGCCGGTAGGCGGCGGGCAGTCGGTCGCCCGCCACGGCCGAGAACTCCTTCGGCCCGGTGTCGAACATGACGACGCGCGAACCGCGCACCTGCGCCAGCTCGGTGATGCGCGCACCGGTGTGGATCAGCCCGCCGTGGCGCCGGATGTCCTCGGCCAGGCCGGCCGCGATCTCCGAGCTCCCGCCGCGCGGCACCGGCCACCCCGAACTGTGCGCCAGGTGGCCGAGGAAGACCGACACGGCCCCGCCGACGATGCTGGGGAGCCTGCCGACGGCGTGCGCGGCCACCCCGGCGAGGAGGGCGGCCGCCTCGTCGGTCGCGAACCGGCGCGTGGCGAGCGCCGTCCCGTGGACCAGGGACCGCCACGCGAGCATCGCCGGAGTCCGCAGGGACGCGGGGACGGAGCGGAAGTCGGAGAGGAAGAGCTCCCCGATCTCGGTGCTGCGGCCGATGAGCGGTGCCATCAGCCGCCGCCAGCCGGCGCCGTCACGGCCCAGTGCCTCGCAGGTCCGGTCGAGGTCGTGGTACGCCACGGCGGCTCGCCCGTCAGCCAGCGGATGGGCGTAGGACGCTTCCGCCTGGAGCAGGTCGACGCCGCGGGCCGACAGGTCGAACCGGCGGAAGAACGGCGAGACGGCGGCCATCGGATGGACGGCGGAGCAGATGTCGTGCCGTACGTCGCTGTCGAAGAGCGCGTGCGTGCGCAGGCCGCCGCCGATCTCGTCCTGGCTCTCGTAGACGTCCACGTGCAACCCGGCGCGGGCGAAGGTGACGGCCGCCGCCAGGCCGTTCGGCCCGCTGCCCACGACCGCGACGTCGCTGTTCCATTTCATGCTCGGCCCGCCTCGTTCGTGGTCGGTCCGCCGCGCGGGATTCCACGGGCGGAGTGGCCGCTCACCGGGAGCTGGTGCTACCGGCGGCCCTCCGCATCGAACATTCCTTCCAGCTCCTTCAGGACCGACGGCAGGTAGAAGCCGGTCTCGCCCTCCCATTTTCGCTTCCCGACGCTGTACGCCGCGACGGTTTGGCTGACCGAGACGTTCGGGCGCTGCAGCAGGAGCTCCATGTTGCGTTCGACGACGGCATTTCCGGCCGGAAAGGCGGTGGCGAGTACGATCGGCTTCTCGGTGATCTGCAACGCCATGGTGGCGGGGGTGTTGCAGTTTCCCGCGGCGAGCCGCATGGCGAAATCGAGCGTCGCGGGGAAGACGGCGAAGGCGTCGACGCGTTCGCCGATCTCCACGTGCGCGGATTCCGGGAGGGAGGGGTCGGCGTAGTCGTCGGTCCACACGTCGCCGCCCACCAGTCGGCGCAGGGCGTCCAGCGTCACGAAACGCTGTGCGGACCTGGTCACCAGGAGATCGCTCGTGATCCGGGGAAACGACTGGCGCAGCCAGTGCAGCCAGTACGGCGTGAGCGCGGCGTTGATGGATCCGGTCACGATGAACAGGATCCGCTTCTCGCCCAGATCGGGGATCTCCTGATTTCCGCTGCTTCCGGCGTTTCCGGTGTTTCCAGTGCTTCCGCCGGTTCCGCTGCCTTTGGTGCTTTCGGGCATCTCGGTATTCCCCCGGTTCACAGGGCGAGTTCCGGCGAGATCATGATGGGCTTGATCCCGTCGGCACCCTCGGTCGGGACGGACGCCACGATCATGAACTGGTAGTCGCCCGACTCGCTGCTCTTCCTGCACGCGTCCCGCACGGCCCCGGCCATCAGGTTGTACCCGTCGCTGTTCAGCATCCACTCGAACATGGCCCCGTTCGAGGCGAGCGTGCGCACCTGCGATGCCATGTCGAACAGCGCCTTGGGAACCCGGCTCCCCGGGTTCCACAGCACGGCGAGCGGCTTCGCCTCGTTCCGCATGGCCAGGTCGGCCCACGTGGTCCAGCCGTCCGCGGGCGTCGCGCGCGTGCGGTAGAAGACGTACAGGTCCTCGATGCCGGGGTTCGGGGCGAAGAAGCGCCATTGCGGCAGGTCGGGGAAGAACGGCAGGCGCATCTTGATCGGCAGCTTGTCGTCGGGCAGGTTCTCGAAGACCGTCAGCACGACGTGCGTCACCAGGGCGGCCTTGACCAGGGACGCGACGGTCCTGCGCCACGCGCTCATGAGTTCTCCGTAAGGTGTTAGGTGGCCCGGGAGGGCCGGATGTGGCTGATGGGTTCTTGCCGACCGTGGCTTCCCTGGAGTGGCCGTCCGGCTCTCCGGG
>NZ_JBHVWW010000129.1:2849-7388 GCF_042882025.1 Kitasatospora sp. NPDC058243 | reverse complement strand
CGCCCGGCCCGTCGGGGTCCGCGGCGGACACCACCGGGCGGGCCGCGGCCAGGGCCGCCGCGGCTGCCGCGGGCCGGGCGGCCACCGCGGCGGGCCACGGCGGGAGTTCGCGGTCGTCGGGGCGGCCCGGCCGGTCGGCGCCGTCGGGGTGGTCAGCGCGGTCGGGGTGGTCGGCGTTCCCGGGGCGGCCCGGCCGGTCGACCAGCAGGTCGTACTCGCGCAGGCGTGCGGTCACCGTGGCGAGCGCCGCCTCCACCCGGGCCGGAACGGCTTCCGGGTGCCCGTCCGCCTCGGGGCCCAGCCGGGCCTCCAGGAGCTTCCACAGGGCCGGCAGCGCCCGACTGCCCTCCAGGGTGAGGCTGGTGCCGCGCCCCCGCAGGTGCAGCCCGTCGCGCAGCGGCGTCACCGCCACGCCCGGGCGCAGCCGGGGACGGGGCTCCGGGGCCGTCACGCCGCCCCCTCGACCACGGCGATCACCTCGTCGACCCGGTCCCGCCACTGGTGCCCGGTGAGCTCCGGCACGCTGCGCACCACCAGGTGGGCGGCGAGGTAGCGTTCCACCGGCCGGACGTCACAGATCGCGAGCAGCCTGTACAGGCCGTTGGTGCAGGCCCGGTAGATCAGGTAGTCGGGGCGGCTCCACATCGTGCCCGCCGGGTCCGACCGGTGCAGCAGCTGGTGGAACTCGCTGTAGACGGTACGCAGTTCGGGGTTCCACCGTTCGGCGGTGGCCCGGTCCCCGAGCGCGGCGGCGCGGTCCCGGTACTCCGACCGGTCGCCGCCGAGGTCGGCCCCGGCCGCCAGCAGTTCCTCCGCCCGGCGCCAGGCCGTCGCCGACCAGCGCGCCCAGTCCCGCTCCCAGCCCTTCGCCCCGCCGTCGACGATCCGGCCGACCAGTGCCGTGACGGCCCGGCCGCTCCCCTCCCAGTGCCGCTCGAACGCGTCCCGCAGCCGCCCGTCCGGATCCTCGTGGACGAGGAAGTCCTCCAGGTGCGAGAGGAAGGAGTAGTGACCGCCGATCAGCCCGTCCGGGTGGGCGGCCGCGTGCGCCGCCAGCGCCGCCGCCACCAGCTGGACCCTGGCCTGCGGCGTGTCGCCGTGCGCCCCGAGGAAGTCGCAGGCGGAGCCGACGGCGGGCAGTCCGAGTCGCAGCAGTTCGTCCCGCAGGGCCGCCGCGTCGGGCCCGAGCAGCGCGTCCAGGGAGGTCGCGGCCCCGGCCTCGACGGGCTCCACCCGGACGGTGTTGTCCGGCACCAGCGGACCGTACGGCGGCGCGACCAGCTCGACCCGCCCGGCGACGGCCGCCTCCGCCAGCACCTGGGCGTCGGTCCGGTCCGCGACGGACGGATGGGCGGCCGTCCACGCCCGCAGCGCCGCCGCGGAACGCTCGGCCGCGGCGGCCACCCGGTCGGCCGGGCCGGACAGCCGCAGGCGCAGGTGCGGTCCGAACCGCCAGTGCCGCTCGACGTGCACGCCCAGGCCGTCCCCCGCCGCCTGCCGGGCCAACGGCAGCACGGCCTCGCGCAACGCCCGGGCTTTGGTGGGCTGGTAGTAGTACAGGACCACGTCACACGCCGTCACGGCCCGCGGGCCACCGGCCGGATCACTCATCGAACGCCTCCTCGACGCTGCACGGATGGACCTCTACGGATGGGCCTCTACGGATGGGCCTGCACGGATGGGACTTCGTCTCCACTGCGGCCCCGGTGCGGCGGCCGCTCACCACTGGCTGCCGCCGGGCCCTGTCCGGGCGGTCACCCCACGCCCCGCTGGGACGGCGGTGGGCAGGGCGGTACGTCTCGGCGACGAGTTCCACGGCCCCGGTCGGCCGGGGCCGGCCACCGAGCGCCGGCAGGGCCTCTTCGAGGACGACGCCGCGGGGGTGGCGGGTGAGCCATTTGGCGAGGTGGTGCAGGTGGAGGGGGTTGCCGAGGTCGACCGGCTGCGGTTTGGGGGCGCGCAGCCGGGCGATGAAGGCGTCGACGGCGTGACCCTCTGCGGGGCCGGTTTCGGGGCCGGCTGCGGGGCCGTCCGGCACGGGGTGCAGGAACAGCTGCTCGGGGAGGTCGAGGAGGGCCCGCCAGCGGGCGGCGGTGGCCGCGGGCACGTCGCCGGGGCCGGTCTCGGCGGCGAGGTCGGCGCGCAGGGCGTCGAGGACGGCCGCGGGCAGGTGCCAGCGGCGGCGGGCGAGGACGACGTGGCCGTAGCGCAACCGGGGTGTGCGGGTGACGGTGCCGCCGGGAGCGGGCAGGGTGGTGCGGGGCAGCAGCGGGCGGAAGTCGACGATGCCGTTGGGGTGGTCGGCGAGGAGGGGTGCGAGCCGTTGCGGCAGCATGATCGGCGCGAGGAAGCCCAGGTAGAGCACGTCGAGGGCTTCACCGGTGGTGCGCAGCCGGAACCGGAGCTGATCGGTGGCGGGGTCGTGGACGAGGTCGAGGTCCGGTTCGGCGAGGTTGGTCCAGCGGCGGTCGGGGCCGATCTCGTCGGCGAGCAGCCGGGGGTGGAGGTTGGCGTTGAAGCCGCCGACCGGGCGGATCTGGGCGGCGCGGGCGCCGTCGCCGAGGCCGCGGCGGATCTGCCGGGCGACGTCGGCGGCCTGTGGCGTGCCGGCGTCGAGGAAGCGGCTGGTGAAGCGCCCCCAGCCGCCGTAGACGTGGTTGACGCACAACAGGCCGTCGGCGAGGTCGTGTTGGACGAACCAGGAGTAGCTGAGCGGCCGGGCGGCGGTCCAGTCCGGCAGGCGGGCGGCCAGGGCGCGGATCCGGTCGGTGGGCAGCAGCAGCTCGCCGTCGACCACGGGTGTGGCGGTGAACTCCTCTCGCAGGAGGCGCAGTTCCGGCGGTCCGGCGGTCCGTCCGGCGTCGGCCCAGGCTTCGCCGGCATCGGCGCCGAACTCCCACGGGGTGACGCAGACGCCGCCGACGCCGTAGCGGGCGACGAAGCGGTCCCGGGCCGCCCGGCGCATCAGGTGGCCGAGGTCGAACAGCTCTGCCAGGGCGGTGAGTTCGCCGAGCGCGGCCCGGTCGGCGCCGTCCAGGTCGTGTCCGGTCGACCGCGGGCCGGGCTGGATCGGCCGGGCAGGCTCCAGCCGGGGCCGCGGCGGCGCTGCGGCGTGGACGTCCTCGGTGAGCACCGCGAGGGGTGCGGCGTGGACGTCCTCGGTGAGCACCGTGAGGGGCGCGGCGTCGGGCGGGACGGGCCGACCGGCGTCGGCGAGCAGCCGGCGCCAGTCGGCGGCGAGAGCGGCGAGCAGCGCCGGGCGCCGCTCCGCCTGGGTCGTATGGAACTGGGCTGTGTGATCGGAGAGTTGGTGGAGGCGTCGGCTCAGGTCGGCGTCCTCGGGCCACTGCCGCAGCCAGTCGCCGAGGCGTCGCAGCGGGTCCTGGTCCTGCGGATCGACGGGGTCGGCGGGCACGAGCAGCCGGGCGTCGAGGAGTTGTCCGACGAACCGGTGCACGGCCGGGTCGCCGTCGGCGCGGCCGAGGGCGGCGGTGAGGCGCTCGGTGAGCCGGGCCGGAGTGTCCGGGGTGTCGGAGAGCGCGCCGAGGAGCGCCAGTTCGGGGCGGGCCGCGAGTTCGACCTCCTCCTCGCGGGTGACCAGGTAGCGGCCGCCCGCGAACACCACCCGGGTGCGGGCGTAGCGGGCGCGGTCACCGTCGATCCGGGCGGCGCTGGCCATCCGGTGCGGCAGGGTGCGACTGCGACGGGGTTCGTCGAGCAGGGCCTGGACGAGGGCTCCGACCAGCGTCCGGTTCTCCTTGACGACCGCGCGCGGGGCGGTGTCGCCGCCCGCCGCCCAGCCGACGGCGGTGAACCAGGAGAGCGGGCTGGTCTTGCTGGTGGCCCGCAGGGCGTGGCGCAGCACCGCGGCCTCCTCCTTGCGCGCCCGGCCCCGCCGTTCCCCCGCCGCACCGCCGTCGCGCGCCGTGTTGCCGACCGCGCGCAGCAGGTCGGCGCTGGTGAGGGCGACGGCACGGGTGAACGCGGGTGAGCGGCAGAGTTCGGCGAGGGCGGCGCGTTCGGCGGCCAGTGCGGGCGCGACGGCGGCGGCGAGGTCGTCGAGCAGGCTGGTGCGCCGCGCGCGCAGCTCCAGCCACTCGGCGAGGCGCGGGGTTCGGGCGGGGAGGTCGGCGAGCCGGGCGAGCAGGACGGCGCGCGGCGGGCGCCCGTTGTGCAGGTCTCGGCGCAAGGGGAGCACGACCTGCCGGTGGAACGCCTCGCCGTGGCCGGCGCGGCCGGCGTGGAGGTCGTCGCAGAGGGTGGGCCGCAGAGCGGCGTCCGCGGCTTCGACGGCGGTGAGCCGGGCCAGCAGGGCCCGGACGGCGGCGGCCGGGGCCGACTGGGCGGGGCGGGCGAGGACGGTGGCGCGCACCAGGGTGTACGGCGCGGTGCTGACGGGTGGCGGCGCCGGGGCCTCCTGCGGCCGGGCGGGGTGGGTCAGGGCTCGGTGCGGCATGGCGGGCTCCCTCCGACGGACCCGTGGGGCGGACAGACCTGGGTGCTGCTCGTCTCGGCCGTGGCGTGCGGCCGCCCCGGGCG
>NZ_JBHVWW010000129.1:0-2839 GCF_042882025.1 Kitasatospora sp. NPDC058243 | reverse complement strand
TTTTTTTGTGTTGTCCCTCTCCGTCTCCCTTTCTCCCCCCCCCACGCCGACACGCGCTGTTCAACGGGGACTTGGCGACGCCGGGCTCAGAAGGTCCGGGTCGGCGGGTGCGGAGCGGCGCAGGAGGACGATCCGCAGGAGCTGGAGCTGGGTGCCCCGGAGGCGCCCGTCTCGGGCAGGGCGACGGTGTCGCGCAGCGCGGTGACGGTCAGCTCGCCGAGGTCGAGGTCGTCGAGGGCGAGGACGTCCTCGAAGTGGTCCGACATGTGGTCTCCCGGATGTTCGAGATGAATTGACGGATGGTCAGAACGAGTCCGCGCCGGGCAGGTTCGGCTGGGCGCAGGAGGACGAGGCCTGGCAGGAGCAGGACCCCCAGGAGCCGCCGTTCTCCGGCAGGGCGACGGTGTCGCGCAGCGCGGTGACGGTCAGCTCGCTGAGGTCCAGGTCCTGGAGGTCGAGCGCCTGGCCGACGAGGCCCGGGGCGGACGTGGACGCGGACATGGCAAGGTCGGACATGTCGGACTCCTTTGGGGTGGCGGACGAGGCCGAGGTGCGCTTGTGGCGGGGTGGGGGCCGAGGGTGTGCCGGCCCCCGGGGGTGCGGCGGCGCACGCGGATCGTCCTGACCCCGGCGTCGCACCGCCCACCGGCGACTCTAGGCCGCGGCCGGCCGCGCCGGACCCGGGCGCTCGGCACATTGGCCGGATGCCCACCTCGCCGGGCGCAACACCGGCTCCTGCCTCAGCCGCACTTGAGCGAGCCGTGACCGGCGCTCCGGTGCACCGCCCCCATGGCGGCCGGGGCCCGCCGTCCGCTCGGGCGCCCCGGCCGATCCGCTCCAGCCGATCCGCTCCAGCCGATCCGCTCCAGCCGATCCGCCCCGGCCGATCCGCTGCGGTCAGTCCTGCGGGGTGAACGACTCCAGGTAGGCGGCCGCCTTCGCGGGGTCGAGGAACCACTGCTCCAGGTCGGCCGGGTCGTTGAAGGCGTTGGCGAACCGGACGGCGACGGGCGGGAGTTGACCGGCGGCGCCGAGCAGGTGCAGGACGTGCTCGGGCGGCGGCGCGAGCATCGCGTTGCTCCAGACGGTGCTTGGGCGCACGGCCTGCCAGAAGCGGTCGAAGGCGGCCCGCATGAAGTCGCGGTCGAACGGCTTGTCGCCGTGGGCGAGGATCGCGTCGAGGTAGCCGGCCGCGCACCGGGCGGCGTTGTTGGAGCCCTGGCCGGTGATCGGGTCGTTGAGGACGACGACGTCCGCGACGCCCAGCACCGCTCCGCCGCCGGGCAGTTCGCCGACCGGGTGGCGGACGGCGGGGGTGAAGCGCCCGGCGAGGGTGGCGCCGGCGTCGGTGAGTTCGATTCCGGCCCGGGCGCGGTCGTACTCCCAAGGAGTGAAGGCCTTCATCAGGTCGAGCGTCACCCGCAGGTGTTCGGCCGGGTCGCGGACCCCGTCGAAGGCGTCCGCCGGGCCGCCCGGGGCGGCCTCCCAGAGCAGGATGTCGCACGGGCCGGCCGCGGTCAGCGCCGGCATCACGAACAGTTCGCCGATGCCGGGCACCACGTTGCAGCGGACGGCGGGGAAGTCGTGCTCGGGGCGCGGGCCGAGCCCGTACACGTAGCTGGCGGCCAGCGCGCGCTGCGGCCGGTCGTACCGGGAGCGCTCGTGGTCGCGCTCGAACATCGCGGCCAGGTCGCCCTTTCCGGCCGCGACCAGGACCAGGTCGTAGGAGCCGGAGAGGTGTTCGAGGTCGCCGACGGTCACCGGGCGGACCACGACCCGGCCGCCGCGCCCGGCGAAGGTCTCCAGCCAGGCGGGCATCTTCAGCCGCTGGTCGACGGACTGCGCGGGCGCGTCCAGGCGCCCGACCCAGTCGATCACCCGCACGGACTGCGGCCCGGCGACGGAGACTCCGAGGCCCTCGATCCGGGGTGCGGCGTCCGCCCAGAGGTCCAGGCCGAGGTCGCGTTCGGTCCGCAGTGCGGCGTCGAACATGCACTGGGTGGACAGCACCCGGCCGCTGCGGACCGCGTCCGCGTCGCGGTCGGTCATCACCGTCACGTCGTAGCCGTGGGCCTGGAGCCCCAGGGCCAGTTGGAGGCCGGCCTGCCCGGCGCCGACGATCAGAACTCTGCGCATCGTCTCCGCTTTCCTGGTTGTACGTCCCGGCCCGGTCTCAACACCCTTCCGTCCGTGGGCTGGTGAGCCCGCAGGGGGCGGTGGGCGCCGGCCGGCCGCCGGTCGCGCTGCCAGTGGCCTGGATACCAGCCATCGGGCACCGGCGTCCACGGCCCGCGCGCGCCCTGCCGGGAACGTCACCGTCCGCGGTCGGATGCCCTCGAACAAGCGATTTGAAAAATTCTTCAACTTCATACATGCTGGCGAGCCGCCGACCCCCGGCCCGACCTGAGAGGACAGCCCGCGCGCATGAGCGACCACCTCCCCCCGTGCCCGTCGTGCTCCAGCGAGTACACCTATGAGATGAACGCCCTCATGGTCTGCCCGGAGTGCGGCCACGAGTGGATGCCCGCGGCAGGCGGCGCCGCCGAACCGGCCGGCCCGGGCGAGCGGGTGATCCGGGACGCGGTCGGCAACGTGCTCAGCGACGGCGACACCGTGACCGTCGTCAAGGCCCTCAAGGTCAAGGGCAGCGTCTCCGGCATCAAGGCGGGCACCAAGGTCCGCAACATCCGTCTGGTCGACGGCGTCGACGGCCACGACATCGACTGCCGGATCGAGGGGTTCGGCGCGATGCAGCTCAAGTCGAGCGTGGTCAAGAAGGCCTGACCGGGCCCGCGCCCGGCGCGAAACGGCGGCGGCCCGTACGAGCACCTGCTCGTAC
>NZ_JBHVWW010000128.1:0-7630 GCF_042882025.1 Kitasatospora sp. NPDC058243 | reverse complement strand
GGTACTGCAGGGGGGACCCTGTGGGAGAGTAGGACGCCGCCGAACAATCATTCACAGAGAACCCCCATCCGGGAAACCGGATGGGGGTTCTCTGCGTTGTGATTCATTCGTCCTGGAGTTCTTCGTCCTCTTCCCACCGCCGTGATTGTGCCTGGGCCGACGCCCGGCCATCGGGTTGGGGCGGTACCGCCGCCGTTCCCCACGCCGGTCGGGTCAGCCAGGCGTCCCTGTCGTGGGTGAGCCGGGCGATGCCCGTCCCGTCCGGCCGCATGGTGTAGAGGTCGGCCCCGGAGCCGGCGGGGTCCTGGGCGAAGACGATGGACTTGCCGTCGGGCGCGTAGGCGGCGGTGCCGTAGAAGACGTCGGACGGGGCGGGGGTCAGCGCGCCGATGGCGGTGCCGTCGGGGTGGACGGTGTAGATGCCGCCGCCGGGGGCGTCGGCGCGGCCGGCCGGGTGGGTGGTGAAGAGGATCTGGGTGCCGTCGGGGGACCAGTTGGCGCGGTCTCCGGCGCGCAGTTCCCAGGGGGTGAGTTGCCGGAGCCCGGTGCCGTCCGCGGCGACGACGTAGATGGCGCGGCTGTTGGCGGGCTGACCGGTGGCGTTGGTGCGGTACTCGAAGGTGAGTCGCTTGCCGTCGGGGGACCAACTGGGGTTGCTGACCTGCCCGGAGTACGGCTTGTCGTTGGTGAGGAAGGTGAGCCGCTGGACGTCGGTGCCGTCGGGGCTCATCAGGTAGAGGTCCGAGTACTGGACCTGGTATTTGTCGGCCGGGTCGAGGGCGCCCCAGGAGCGGCTGAAGGCGAGTTGCTTGCCGTCGGGCGAGTAGGCGGGGGCGCGTTCGTCCTCGTTGGCGCAGTCGGCGGTGCCGGTCTCGCAGAGCTGGCCGATCTGCTGGGCTCCGTCGCCGGTGTTGGCGACCGTCCAGAGGCGGGCGGCGCCGCTCCGTGGGTCGGTCCGGTCGAAGGCGATCGTGCTGCCGTCCGGGGACCAGTCGGGGCGGTCGTCGCGGGTGCGGTCGGGCGGCTGGGTGACCTGGTGCCAGTTGGTGCCGTCGGGTGCGAGGGTCACGATGGCGCTGGTGGTGCGGGCGGCGTCGAGGAATTCCCCGCCGACGATCAGGCCGTTGTGCGCGGGGGCCGCAGGCGTTCCGGCGGCGGCGCCGACCACGCCGGGGCTCGCGGCGGCGGTCGGCGACTCGGGTGCGGTGGAGGGGGCGTCCGCCTGGATCTCGGACAGGGGGATCTCACCGGGTTCGGCGCCGCACCCGGTGAGCAGGGCGCTCAGCAGCAGAAGGCCCGCACCGGCGCTGGCGCGGGTGCGGGCCTCGGGTGTGGACCTGGGGGACTGCCCTGTGCGGGTCATCCGTGTCATATCCGCTCCGACCTTTCCGACCTCTCCGGCGTTCGCTCCGTCTCCGATGCTGGACGAAGGACCCTCAAAGGGGCTGTCACTGTGTCAGACGGGGAGCGTCGGCGACCGGGCGACACGCGACGCCTCGCGTTCGATCGATCACACGGAGTAGAAGGTCTCGCGGAGTGGCGGTGCGGGGCGGACCAGGGACGGGGCTGGTCAGCCCGTCAGCCCCGGGCGGCGCGGCGTTCGGCCTTGGCGAGGGCCTCCGCCTCGTCCTCGGCCTCGGCGACCTCCAGGGTGGGCGCGGTGCCGTCGAGGTGGGTGGGCAGCCACCAGGTGTCGTCCGGGCCGGAGGGCTTGCCGGGATACTCGCGCTGGGCCTGGTCGAGCATCTCGCTCATGGCCGCGCGCAGCCGTCTGGTGACCATGACGGGCTTGTCGTCCGGGCCGAGGTGAATCGGTTCGCCGATCATGATGGTGACGGGGACGTGGCGCTTGGTCAGGGTCTTCGGGCGGCCCTTGGTCCAGAGCTGCTGGGTGCCCCAGAGGATGACGGGCAGCAGCGGGGTGCCGGAGTCGGCGGCCATCCGGGCGGCGCCGGTCTTGAACTTCTTCAGCATGAACGAGCGGCTGATGGTCGCCTCGGGGAACACCCCGACGACCTCGCCGGCCTTGAGGGCGCGCACGGCGGCCTCGTACGCGGGCTGCCCGTCGGTGCGGTCGACCGGGATGTGCTTCATGCCGCGCATCAGCGGGCCGGAGACCCGGTGCTTGAAGACGTCGTCCTTGGCCATGAAGCGGGTCTTGCGCTTGCCGCCGCGGTAGGCGCCGAGGCCGGCGAAGAGGAAGTCCAGGTAGCTGATGTGATTGCTGACCAGTACGGCTCCGCCCCTGGCGGGGATGTTCTCGGCGCCTACGATCTTGATCCGCACGTCGAGCGCACGGAAGGCGGTGAGTGCGGCGCCGATCACCGGCGGGTACACGAACTCTGCCACGGTCAGTCCTGACTTCCACGGGCCGGAGCCCGGTACGGCGGGTACCCGCGTCGCTGAGTGGGGGCCGACCGGAGCGCGGCACGCCGCGGCGGTCACGGGTGATTCACGGAGATGATCCCCCGAACGAGTGCCTGCTGTCACCTGAGCCGTGCGGTCAAGCGGATATTCGCGGTGTGATCTCCGTGATGAGTTCGGGTGGGAACTTTTCCCTCCCCGGCGACCTGGAGGCCCGGTCCGTCCCGAAGGCCCAGGGGCCCCAGGGCTGCGGTCAGGCTCCGGCGCCGAGGCGCCCCTGGGCGCGCCGGACGAGGGGGTAGATCTCGCGGCCGAGGCAGTAGCCGAACGCGGCGTTGAGGAAGGCCGCGGCCAGGGCGACGGCCGTGGCGAGTAGGCCGAGCCAGGCCACCCCGGTGAGGAAGCCGAGGGCGCCGACGGCGGCGAACACCAGGCCGACGCCCTGCGCGAAGCGGGGCGGCCGCTCGTCCTCGGTCTCGGAGGGCGGGGTCAGCCGGGGGAGGAGGAAGGCCTGGTAGAGCCAGCCGTAGGGGGAGAGCCGCAGGCCGCCGAACGCTCCGAGTGCGAAGACGAGGGCCTGGACGGCCAGCAGCACGTCGCTGCCGGTGATGAGGGCGGCGGCCAGGACGACCGAGGTGAGCGCGGCGGCGAAGCGGGGACCGCGAGGGTCGATCTGCACGAGGGCTCCGGGAGGGTCGCGACGGGCGGCGGCGGGGCGCGTCAGCGACAGCGGGTGGTGGTGGCCCGGCCCAGGTCGACGACGCGGCGGGAGGTCAGCAACGGCGGTGCGGTGCGGTCGGATTCCACCCGGCGATCGTACGCGGGCCCGGCCCGGTGGTCGACCTCCCTTTCGGGGCCCGGGGCCGCTGCCGCAGACTGGGGGATGGCCGGGTTGGTGGTGTGCGTCGTCGTGCCGGCGCCGGCGACCGCCTCCTGGCTGCTACGGGTACGGCGCGACGGGAGGCTGAGGGTGCGCACCAACGGCGGGGCGGTACGGCTGTCGGAGGCGGAGCTGGGCGGGGCGCTCGGCGAGCGGGCGACGCTGGTTCAGTTCTCGACGGCGTTCTGTCAGCCGTGCCGGGCCACCCGCCGGGTGCTCGCGGAGGTGGCCGGCATGGTCGACGGGGTGGCGCACGTCGAGGTGGACGCCGAGGAGCGGCTGGAGCTGGTCCGCCGGCTGGAGATCCTGCGCACGCCGACCGTCCTGGTGCTGGACGGGGGTGGCCGGGTGGTGCGCCGGGCGGCCGGACTGCCGCGCAAGGTGGACGTGATCGCGGCGCTCGGCGAGACGGTGTGAGCCGGGGCCCCGGCGGTCCTGTGGCGGATATGTAGCCCGATCAGGTGGTGTCGGGGTTGCCCTGGGGCAGGATGGGCGCAGACGGAAGTGCAGCCGCCCGGCCTAAGCTACTGGCCAGTAGTGACCACTGGACTACTGCCGAGTATGCTGCCAGGAAGTTCCGGACCGGCACGGGAACTCGCTGCCCGGAGCGGGTGCGCACCGTGTTCGCGCCCCGCTTGCACAGCCGCAGCCGCCGGACGAGACCAGTACAGGAGACAGGCCGTGAGCTTGAGGATCGTTGTCTGTGTGAAGTACGTGCCGGACGCGACGGGTGACCGTCGGTTCGCGGACGACCACACCACTGACCGGGAGGGTGTGGACGGCCTCCTGTCGGAGCTCGACGAGTACGGCGTGGAGCAGGCGCTGCGGATCGCGGCGGCGAACGAGGGCGCCGAGGTGACGGTGCTGACGGTCGGGCCGGACGATGCGAAGGACGCGCTGCGCAAGGCGCTGTCGATGGGTGCGGACAAGGCCGTGCACGTGAACGACGAGGACATCCACGGTTCGGATGTGATCGGGACGTCGGCGGTGCTGGCGAAGGCGCTGGAGAAGACCGGGTTCGACCTGGTGATCGGCGGGATGGCGTCGACGGACGGTTCGATGGGTGTGCTGCCGGCGCTGCTGGCGGAGCGGCTGGGCGTGGCGCAGGTGACGCTGCTGTCCGAGGTGTCGGTCGAGGGCGGTGTGGTGCGGGGCCGTCGTGACGGTGACGCGGCGACCGAGCTGGTCGAGGCGGCGCTGCCGGCGGTGGTGTCGGTGACGGACCAGTCGGGTGAGGCCCGGTACCCGTCGTTCAAGGGGATCATGGCGGCGAAGAAGAAGCCGGTCCAGTCGCTGGACCTGGACGATCTGGGCATCGAGGCCGACGAGGTCGGTCTGGCGGGTGCGTGGACGGCGGTGGAGTCGGTGGCGGCTCGTCCGGCGCGGACCGCGGGCACGGTCGTCAAGGACGAGGGCGAGGGCGGCAAGCAGCTCGCCGGCTTCCTCGCCGACCAGAAGTTCATCTGAGCCGGCCCGGCCGAGCCACCCACCCCCTGCCACAGCGAAACACGGAGACATTGAGCAATGGCTGAGATTCTCGTCCTGGTGGACCACGCCGACGGTGCGGTCCGCAAGCCGGCCCTCGAACTGCTGACCCTGGCCCGCCGGATCGGCGAGCCGTCCGCGGTCGTGCTGGGCGCCGGCGCCGCCGCCGCCGGCATCGCGGCCAAGGCCGCCGAGTACGGCGCGGCCAAGGTGTACGTCGCCGAGGGCGCCGAGTTCACCGACCAGCTGGTCGTCCCGAAGGTGGACGCCCTCACCCAGATCGCCAAGGCCGGCGACGCCGCCGCCGTCCTGGTCACCTCCTCCGGCGAGGGCAAGGAGATCGCCGCCCGCGTCGCACTGCGCCTGGGCTCCGGCATCATCACCGACGCCATCGACCTGGAGGCCGGTGACGGCGGCCCGGTCGCCACCCAGTCGGTGTTCGCCGCGTCCTTCCAGGTGAAGTCGAAGGTGACGAAGGGCGTGCCGGTGATCACGGTCAAGCCGAACGCGGTGGCCCCCGAGGCCGTTGCGGGCGCGGGTGCGGTGGAGAACGTGGCGGTGGAGTTCACCGGGAACGCGGCCAAGGTCACCTCGCGCACCCCGCGGGTCTCGACCGGCCGTCCGGAGCTGACCGAGGCCGCGATCGTGGTCTCGGGCGGCCGCGGCGTCGGCGAGGCGGCCGGTTTCGGCGTCGTCGAGGAGCTCGCGGACGCGCTGGGCGCGGCCGTCGGTGCCTCGCGTGCCGCCGTCGACGCGGGCTGGTACCCGCACAGCAACCAGGTCGGCCAGACCGGCAAGCAGGTCTCGCCGCAGCTGTACATCGCGGCCGGCATCTCCGGCGCCATCCAGCACCGGGCGGGCATGCAGACCTCGAAGACCATCGTCGCGGTCAACAAGGACCCGGAGGCCCCGATCTTCGAGCTGGTCGACTACGGCGTGGTCGGCGACCTGTTCGCCGTGCTGCCGCAGCTGACCGCCGAGGTGAAGGCCCGCAAGGGCTGATCCCCGCGCACCACATGGCGGAGGGCGTGGCACCGGGTAACCGGCGCCACGCCCTCCGGCGTTTCCGGCCCCAGGTCGGCCCAGGCCGGTACAAGCCAGGCGGGCGGCAGGCGGCGGCCAGTGACCGCCGCCCACGGACGGCCCGGGTGCGGCCCGTAGAGTCGGCGCGACAGCGTGAGACGAGGGCGAGGACGGAAGCATGGCACTGCTGACCGCACTTCAGGGCGACTACGGGGACACGGCGGACGCGCTGCGGATCGACGGGCGGGCGCTGTCCCGCGAGGAGCTGCTGGGCGCGGCGACCGCCGTCGCCGACCGGGTGGCCGGTGCGCCCGCGCTCGCCGTGCTCGCCCGGCCCGCCGTCGAGACGGTCGTCGCCGTGGTCGGCGGCCTGCTGGCGGGCGTGCCCGTGGTGCCGCTGCCGCCCGACTCCGGGCCCAAGGAGCGCGAGCACATCCTGCGCGACTCGGGTGCGGTGCTGCTCGCGCACGCCGTGGGTGACGTCGTACCGGGTGAGGTGGAGGGGCTGCCGGTCGACCCGACGGAACGCGCCGCCACCACGTTCGCCGAGCCCGCGCCGGACGCCACCGGCTTCGTCCTCTACACCTCCGGCACCACCGGGGCGCCCAAGGGAGCCGTGATCCGGCGCCAGGCGGTCGCCGCCGACCTGGACGCGCTCGCCGTGGCCTGGCAGTGGACCGCCGAGGACACCCTCGTCCACGGCCTGCCGCTGTTCCACGTCCACGGACTGATCCTCGGCGTCCTCGGCGCCCTGCGGACCGGCAGCCGGCTCGTGCACACCGGGCGGCCCACCCCGGAGGGGTACGCGGCCGCGGGCGGCAGCCTGTACTTCGGGGTGCCGACCGTCTGGTCCCGGGTGGCGGCCGACCCCGGGGCGGCGGGTCGGCTGGCCTCGGCCCGGCTGCTGGTCTCCGGCAGCGCGCCGCTGCCGGTACCCGTGTTCGAGAAGCTGGCTGCGCTCACCGGGCACGCCCCGATCGAGCGCTACGGGATGACCGAGTCGCTGATCACCGTCAGCACCCGGGCGGACGGCGAGCGCCGGCCCGGCAGCGTCGGCCTGCCGCTGGACGGGGTGCGCACCCGGCTGGTCGGCGAGGACGGCGCGCCGGTGCCCTCCGACGGGGAGAGCGTCGGAGAGTTGCAGGTCGCCGGGCCGACCCTGTTCAGCGGGTACCTCAACCGGCCCGACGCGGATGCCGAGGCCTGGACGGCGGACGGCTGGTTCCGCACCGGGGACGTCGCCGTGATCGGTGAGGACGGCTTCCACCGGATCGTCGGTCGCGCCTCCGTCGACCTGATCAAGAGCGGCGGCTACCGGATCGGCGCCGGCGAGGTGGAGGCCGCGCTGCGCGACCACCCGGCGGTCGCCGACGCGGCGGTGGTCGGTGCGCCGGACGAGGACCTCGGGCAGGCCATCGTCGCGTACGTCATCCCGGACGGCGCCGTGACGGGGGAACAGCTGACGGCCTTCGTGGCGGAGCGGCTGTCCGCGCACAAGCGGCCGCGCCGGGTCGTGCTGGTGCCCGAACTGCCCAGGAACGCGCTGGGAAAGGTGCTGAAGAAGCAGCTGCTGGCGGAGGCCGACCAGCAGGGGTGAGGGGGTGTCGGGCCGCGGCCCGATGACTGGCCTTCACCCTGATGCCCCGTCGGTGCTCACCGGCCGTGAACCCTTCCATTGGCTCACTCCACTGCGCGCCGTGAGCGGACGCGTGCCTACCGTGACACGCAGGCAGAACTGAATCCCCGCCCGGCGTGCCGAGGCTCCCGGTCGCACGACCGGAGGCCGTGGTACGCCGGGCGGGGTCTTCCGAGCCCTCCCTGCCTTCTCCCCGGGAAGTGCTTTTCCTTCGCCGACTCCGCCTCCACCCCCCTGGCGGA
>NZ_JBHVWW010000127.1:0-7886 GCF_042882025.1 Kitasatospora sp. NPDC058243 | reverse complement strand
AGGCGGCCGCCCTCGACGACGCCGCCGGGCAGGACCAGCCGGGCGCCGGCCAGTGCGGTACGGTCACGGTCCGCGGTGGTCACGCGGTCACCTCCGGCGCTGCTCCGGGCAGCCGTAGAACTGAGTGAAGTTGCTTGTTTCCTAGCCATGATAGTCAGATTCGAGCGGACGACCAGACCTGCGACCTGCTCGCCGAAATCAGTCCGACCCGGCGCCACCCAGGGCTTTGGCTTCCGGCCGGGCTAGAATCGCGTCATGCTCAAAGCTGATCGCGCCACCCGGATCCTCTCGCACGTCACCGAAGCGGGGAGCGCCGATGTGCACGCGCTCGCCGAACTCCTGGACGTCTCGACCGCGACCGTGCGCCGCGATCTCCAGGAGCTCCACGAGCAGGGGCTGCTGCACCGCACCCGGGGCGGCGCGGTGACCGGCTCGGTCAACCTCGAACTGCCGCTGCGCCACCGCGGCGAGAAGCAGCGGGAGGAGAAGCGCCGGATCGCCCTGGCGGCGGCCGAGCTCGTGCCGGAGGGGGCGGTGGTGGGCCTCAGCGGCGGCACCACCACCAGCGAGCTCGCCCGGGTGCTCGCCGAGCGCACCGGCATCACCGTCGTGACCAACGCGGTGAACATCGCCGCCGACCTGATCGTCCGCCCCGAGGTGCGCCTCGTGGTGATCGGCGGCATCGCCCGCACGGCCAGCTACGAACTGGTCGGTCCGGCCGCCGACCGGATGCTCTCGCAGTACCACCTGGACATCTCCTTCATCGGGGTGGACGGCCTGACGGCGCAGGAGGGCTGCACCACGCACGACGAGATGGAGGCCCAGACCGACCGGGCGTTCCTGCGCAGCAGCGCGCGCTCGGTCGTGCTGGCCGACAGCACCAAGGTCGGCAAGGTCACCTTCGCCCGGATCTGCCCGCTCTCCGACGTCCACGACCTGGTGACGGACGACGGCCTGACGGACGCGCAGCAGCGGGCCGTCACCGGCTGCGGCGTCCGGGTCCGGCGGGCCTGACCGCCGACGGGCCCCGGGGCGCGGCCTGATCCACCGGCCACGCCCCGAAGCCCCGGTTCAAGCCTTGCGGCCCCCGGTTCAGGCCTTGACGCCGCCCGCCGTCAGGTCGGTGCGCCAGAACCGCTGCAGCAGCAGGAAGGCCACGACCAGCGGGACGACCGAGACCAGCGAGCCCGTGACGACCAGGTTGTACGGGGTGTGGTCCCGCAGGCCGTTCCAGTAGTAGAGGCCGAGGTTGACCGGCCAGAGCTTCTGGTCGGAGAGCGTGACCAGCGGCAGGAAGAAGTTGTTCCAGATGGTGGTGAACTGGAACAGGAAGATGGTCACCAGCGCCGGCGAGAAGATCCGCAGGACCACCGTGAAGAAGATCCGGAACTCCCCCGCGCCGTCCATCCGGGCGGCCTCCAGGATCTCGTCCGGGACGGACGCGGCGGCGTAGATCCGGCTGAGGTAGACGCCGAACGGGCTGACCATGCTGGGCAGCAGGACCGCCCAGACGGTGTTGACCAGATGGGCCTTGGACAGCAGCAGGTAGACCGGCAGGGCGAGGAGCGGCGCGGGGACGAGCACCGCGGCGAGGATCGTGTTGAACACCGCCTCGCGGCCCCGGAACCGGTACTTGGTGAGCGCGTAACCGGCCATCGCCGCGAGCAGGGTGGCGGCCGCGGCGCCGACACCCGCGTACAGCACGGTGTTGAGGAGCCAGCGGAAGTAGAGCCCGTTGTTGGCGGTGGCCAGGTCGTGCAGGTTGTCGCCGAGGTGGAGGGTGGAGAACCAGAAGCCGCCGCTGCCGAACAGGTCGCTGCTGCTCTTGGTGGAGGCCACCAGCAGCCACCAGGCGGGCAGCAGGAAGTAGGCGGAGAGCACGAACAGGACGGCCGTGCCGAGGACGTTGGGGCGCGGCCGGCGGCCGGGAGCACCCGGGTGGGCGGGGCGGCGGCGCGCCGGGCGGGCGGTCTCGGGGCGGCGGCGGAGGTCGGCGGTGCTCATGCGGTCACCCGGTTTCCGGTGATGCGCACCGAGAGGCGCAGGAAGGTGAAGGACAGGACGCAGGTGGCCAGGGCCAGCAGGACGGCGATGGCCGCCGCCTTGCCGTAGTCGTTGGTGCCGAACGCCGCGTTGTACGCCGCCATGTTGGGCGTGTAGTCGGCGGAGACGGTCGAGGCCAGCGAGTGCAGGACCATCGGCTCGGTGAAGAGCTGGAGGGTGCCGATGATGGAGAAGATCCCGGTCAGCACCAGGGCGGGGGCCACCAGCGGGATCTTGATGTGCCAGGCGGTCCGCCAGGGGCCGGCGCCGTCGAGGTCGGCGGCCTCGTAGAGCTCGCTGGGGATGGCCTGGAGGGCGGAGAGGATGACCAGCATGTTGTAGCCGGTCCAGGTCCAGGTGACGATGTTGGCCATCGACCACAGGACGGTGCCGGAGGAGAGGAAGTCGGCGTCGATGCCGATGTCCCTCAGCCCGGCGACGAGCGGGCTGGTCCCGGGCAGGTAGAGGAACGCCCAGAGGATGGTGGCCACGACGCCCGGGATCGCGTACGGCAGGAAGTAGGCGAGCCGGAAGAACTTCCGCAGCCGGGTGCCCTTGGCGTCGATCAGCAGGGCGAGGCCGAGGGCCAGTCCGAGCATCACCGGGACCTGGACCACGCCGAAGAGCAGCACCCGGCCGACGCCCGCGAGGAACGAGCCGTCACCCAGGGCCGCGGTGTAGTTGTCGAGCCCCGCGAAGACCGTTCTGGCCGGGCCGAAGCCCAGGCCGGAGCGCTCCACGCGGTACAGGCTCTGCCAGAGCGCGTACCCGATGGGCAGCAGGAACAGGACGGTGAACAGCAGGCCGAAGGGGGCCAGGAAGCCGAGGGCCGCGCGGTTGCGGGACGGCCTCCGTCGTGCGGTGGCGGCCTTCGGGGCGGTGCGGCCCGGCACCGCCGGGGTTGCTGCGCTCATCTGGGGTTCTCTCTCGTGCGGGCGGTGGTCGGTCCCTCGGGCGTGTCGGACGTGTCGGGCGCGCCCGGGCCGGCGGACCGTGCGGGGTCCGCCGGCGAGCCGGTCAGCCGGCGGTGACCGTCAGCCCCTTGGACTTCATCGCGTCGACGGTCTTGTTCTGCACCGTGCCCAGCGCCGCCGTCAGGTCGCCGTGGGCGGCGACGGCCGCGCCGAAGGCGTCGGTGAGGTCGCTGGAGGTCTGGGTCATGGTCGGGCCCCAGCTCCACTTGGGGGCCTGCGCCGTCGCCTGCTTGAAGACGTCGAAGATCGGCTGGTTGCCGAAGTAGGCGCTCGGCTTCGCCAGCGCCGGCGCCGACGTGCCGCTGGTGGAGGCGGGGTAGATGCCGGCCTTGTCCACGAGGGTGCCGACGGCGGCGGCGTCCGTGCTCATCCAGTTGGCGAAGCGCAGCGCCGCGGCGGTGTTCTTGCAGCCCTTGACCACCGCGGTGGACGAACCGCCGTCGTTGCCGACCGACTTGGCGCCGCCCTGCCACTGCGGCATCGGGGCGACCGCCCACTTGCCGGACGCCTGCGCCGCGTTCTGTTCGAGGATGGAGGAGAACCAGACCGGGCCGGGGTAGGCGGCGAGCGTGCCGTCCTGGAGGTCCTTGTAGAGGTCGGGGCTGAAGCCCTGCTCGGACTTGACCTGGCCCTGGTCGATCAGGCCCTGCCAGTACTTCGCGACCTTGGTGGTGGCCGGGTCGCTCGCGAGCGAGACCTTCCAGCCCTTGCTGTCGGTGCCGAACCAACTGCCGCCGGCCTGGGCGGACATGCCGGCGAACCACCACGGGTCGTCCGGGTTGAACACGCTCAGGTACCCGTTGGGGTTGGTGGCGTGCACCTTGGCGGCGTCGGCGGCGAACTCCTCCCAGGTGGCCTGCGGCTTCAGGCCGTACTGGGCGTACAGGTCGGTGCGGTAGTAGAGCGCCATCGGGCCCACGTCGACCGGGATGCCGTACACCTGGCCGCCGACCTTCACCGCGTTCCAGGCGCCGTCCCCGTACTGCGACTGGTACTGCCCGGCCTCGCCGCTGACGTCCTGGACGGCGCCCTCCACCACGAAGCTGGGCAGCGACTCGTAGCCGACCTGGGCCAGGCAGGGGGCGTTGCCGGCCTTGACGGCCGCGAAGATCTTGGCGTAGCCGCCCTTGCTGCCCGACACGATCTTCTCGAACTTGACCTTGGCGTCCGGGTGGGCCGCGTTGTACTGGGCCACCGCCTCCTCGTAGCCCGGCGCCCAGCCCCAGAACGTGACCTCGGCGGAGCCTCCGCCGCCCGAGGCGCCGTCACCGCCCGATCCGCAGGCCGCGATGCCGGCGAGCAGCGGCAGCGTGGCGGCGGCGGCCAGCAGGCGGGTGCGGATTCGTGTCTTCGCCATGAGGATCTCGTCCTTTACGTGTACTGGCCCTCGGCCGTCGCGGCGCGGTGTCGGGTGGACGGCGGCCGGCGCGAGCGGGTGCGGTGCGGTGAGGGTGCGGTGCGGTGAGGGTGGGGGTGGGGGTGCGGTGGGGGTCGGCAGGGTGCCCGGGTTCCGGAGGTTCTGGGGCCGGCCGGGAGTGCCGCCGCGCGTCGGCGGCTTCCTCACCGGACCGGTTCCGGCTCCGGATCCTGGTCCTGGTCCGGGCCCGGTCCGGGTGTCGGTGGTCGCGTGCCCATCGGACCACCCCCTGCTCTATGGTGCGCAGTTCGGATGAGTATTGCTCAATATCGAGCAGGTTCCTAGGGCTTCGGAGCACGAAGCGGTCTCGGTTTCGACACGGCCCGTCGCGCGGAGAACCGGGCGGAGAGCCGGGCGACGGGCCGGGTGCGCGGAGCGTCAGCCCAGGTCGGGCCCGGCCACCAGGTGCACGGCGGGTTCGCCGGAGCGGTCGAGTTCGAGGACGGTGATCTCGTTCGTCCCGCTGCGCAGAACCGGCCAGGGCAGGAAGAGCGTGCACTGCGGTCCGCGGTCCCAGTAGCGGCCCAGCAGGAAGCCGTTGACCCAGACGTAGCCCTTGCCCCAGCCCGGCAGCGCCAGGTAGCCGTCGGCGGGCTCCCCGACCTCGAAGGCGCCGCGGTGGAAGGCCGCTCCGGGGCCGGCGGCCGGAGCGACGGCCTCGTCCCAGGGAAGCCGGTCCGGTGTCCCGTCGGCCAGCGGCATCGGGTCGGCCGTCCACCCGTGCAGGTACTGCTGGGTGTGCAGGGCCCCCGCGATCCCCTTGCGGTCGCCGATCCCGGCGCCGTAGTTGACCCGGCCCATCGACTCGACCAGCAGTTCCAGCCGGGCACCCGCGCCGGGCACCGGGAGGAGCAGGGGCTCGTGCTCGACGTCGCGTTCCAGGGTGGCGAGGTGGGTGCCGTCGACGCGGACGTGGGCCCGGTCGGCGAGCCCCTCGACGGTCAGCGGGTACGCCGTGCGCGGGCCGGGGATGGTGGTCCGGTAGCGGACGAGGCCGTGCGGGAGGCCGAGTTCCTCGAAGGAGAGCGGGACGGCGGAGCGGACCTCGCCGGTGGACAGGTGGTCCACCACGTCCGCCAGCGGCAGGGACCTGTCGAGCTCCACCCGGCACGCCGGCAGCGTGGCCGGGAGCTCCTCGGGCTCCGGCACCGGGCCGTCCGCGTACGCCGCCAGGACCTCGCGGAAGGCCCGGAACTTGGCCGTGGGGGCGCCTCGTTCGTCCAGCGGGGCGTCGTAGTCGTAGGAGGTGACGGTCGGCTGGTAGCCCCGGCCGGTGCGCGGGTCGGCGGTGTTGGCGCCGGCCCAGGTGCCGAAGTTGGTGCCGCCGTGGGCCATGTAGAGGTTGACGGAGGCCCCGGCCGCCAGGATCTCGCGCAGGGCCTCGGCGGCGTCCTCGGCCGGGCGGGTGGTGTGCGGCTCTCCCCAGTGGTCGAACCAGCCGTTCCAGAACTCCATGCACATCGGCGGGTCCTGGGGGCGGTGGCGGCGCAGCTCGGCGAAGGCCTCGGTGGCGCGGCTGCCGAAGTTGACGGTGGCGAGGTGGCCGGGAAGGGCGCCGCCGGTGAGGAAGAAGTCCTCCGGCCCGTCGGAGGTGCAGAGCGGGACGTCGATGCCGCGGGCGCGCAGGCCGTCGGCGAGGTGGGCGAGGTAGGCCCGGTCGGTGCCGTAGGAGCCGTACTCGTTCTCGATCTGGACCATCAGGACGTTTCCGCCGCGGGTGGTCTGGTGCGCCGCCAGGATCGGGATCAGCGTGTCGTACCAGCGGTCGACGTGGGCCAGGAAGCGCGGGTCGCCGGTGCGCAGCGGCAGGCCTCGGCCCGCCCTGCCCGGTTCGGCCAGGAGCCACCAGGGCAGGCCGCCGTTCTCCCATTCGGCGCAGATGTAGGGGCTCGGGCGGACGATCGCGTGCAGTCCGGCGTCCGCGGCGGCCCGCAGGAAGGCCTCCAGGTCGGCGATGCCGGTGAAGTCGTACGTGCCGGGGCGGGGCTCGTGCAGGTTCCAGGGGACGTACGTCTCCACGGTGTTGAGCCCCATCGCCCGCAGCATCCGCAGGTGGCGCGGCCACTGCCCGGGCAGGCTGCGGAAGTAGTGCAGGGCGCCGGAGAGCAGGCGCAGGGGGCGCCCGTCGAGCGTGAACCCGGTCCGGGAGATCTGGAGCATGAGTGGTCCTTGAGGGGGTGGTTCGGGGGACGGTGTCGGCCGGGGCTCGGTCGCCCTGGGCGCGGTCATCCGGCGGTCCCCGCGACGACGGGCAGGAGCCGGCCGACGGCCTCGGTGATCGCCCCGCGGCCCGCGGCCAGGTACGCGCGGGGGTCGACGCCCCGCTCGTCCGCCGCCAGGTGGGACCGGACGGCGGTCGTCATGGCGATGCTCAGGGCGGTGCCGATGTTGACCTTGGCTATGCCGCCGTGGACGGCGCGGCGCAGCTCGTCGTCGGGGACTCCGGAGGAGCCGTGCAGGACGAGCGGGACGTCGAGGGCCGCGTGCAGGGCGGCGAGCAGGCCGTGGTCGAGCCTGGCGTCGCGGGAGGTCATCGCGTGGGAGCTGCCGACGGCGACGGCGAGGGCGTCCACGCCGGTCTCCTCGACGAAGCGCCGCGCCTCTGCGGGGTCGGTGCGGGCCCCCGGCGCGTGGGCGTCCAGCGGCCCCCGGCCGTCCTTGCCGCCGACCTCGCCGAGTTCGGCCTCCAGCCAGAGCCCGGCGCCGTGCGCCCAGACGGCGGCCTCGCGGGTGGCGGCGACGTTCTCCGCGTAGGGCAGGTGCGCGGCGTCGTACATCACCGAGCTGAACCCGCATTCGGCGGCCTGGCGGAGCAGGACGCCGGTCTTCACGTGGTCCAGGTGCAGCGCCACCGGGACGGTGCTCGGCTCGGCGCAGCGCACGGCGGCCGCGGCGAGCGGGGCCAGCCGCCCGCCGTGGAACCGCACCGCGTTCTCGCTCACCTGGAGGATCACCGCGGTGCCGGCGGTCTCGGCGGCGGAGACGACGGCCTCGACGTGCTCCAGGGTGATGACGTTGAAGGCGGCGACGCCGCCGTGCCGGGCCGCGGCCCGGGCGACGAGGCCGCCGGTGGCTGCCAGGGGCATGAACTCTCCTGTCGGGTGGGGCTGTTCAGTCGGAAGGAGCTGAGCCGGCGAAGGGCGTGGCCGGGGTGACCAGGACCAGCGGGAGGTGGCCGCGGTAGGCCTGCGGGTCGAACCGGCCGGCGTACGGGGCCTGGACGGCGGCGGCCGACAGGGCCACCGCGTGGGCCAGCGCCGCCGGCCACGGCGTGCGGTCGGCGAGGGCCTCGGCCAGCGCCGCGACCGCCGCGTCCCCCGCGCCGGTCGGGTTCCCCCGCACGACGGCCTCCGGGGGCAGGCGGGCCCGCCAGCTGCCGTCCGGGGTGACGGCGAGGAGCCCGTCGGGGCCGAGCGAGGCGACCACCGCCCGGGCGCCGGCGTCGACGAGGG
>NZ_JBHVWW010000126.1:0-7995 GCF_042882025.1 Kitasatospora sp. NPDC058243 | reverse complement strand
GCTCTATTCGCCCCCGGGCGAGCACCGGGTGCCGGGCGCCGTCGCACCGGGAGGCGGGGTCCACCTCGGGCAGGTAGGTGCGCACCGCTCCGCCGTAGACGCTGTGGTACTCCAGCGCGACGTTGAACCCGGTCCGGGCGCCCGGGTCCAGGACGTAGGCGGTGGCCAGGCCGGGAAGCTGGTGGCAGAGCGGGCGGACGACGTCCTCGACCCAGCGGTCGAGCGGGAGGTTCACCGGGACGCTGGCGACCACGACGGGCAGCCGGCGCTCCGGGTCGCAGAGTTCGTCGATCAGGCCGTCGACCTCGCCGACGGTGATCACCCGGGGGGCCGGGTGGACGGCGGCCGGGCCGTCGGTGGCGTCGAGCAGCGGCAGGAGGGTGCGGGCGAGTTCGGGCACCGGCACCCGGCAAGGGGTCCGCACGCCGTTGCCGGTGCTGTGCGTCTCGGCCTCCAGCCGGACCCAGGTGGGGCCGTCGGCCGCGGTGGCCACGGTCAGGGTGAGCTGCTGGGTGCCGTGCGGGGTCGGGGTGCGCAGGCGTCGGCGGTCGTAGCGGCCGGCGGCCGGGCCGCCGCGCAGCGGGCCCTGGTCGCGGTCGAGCAGGACGCGGTCGCCCAGGCGCAGTCGCTCGGCGGCGGGGGCCGATCGGGGCTGCGCCGGTCCGGACGTCGTCAGCCCAGGGGGCGTCAGTTCGGGCGGTTTCGGTCGGGTTGGAGCCGTCCCCGTCGAGGTCGCTCCGGCCGGGGGCGGCCCGGTGAGGGCGCGGGGAGCCGGCGGGGGCTCCTCGCAGCCTTCCTGTTTCAGCCAGGCGGCGAGCTGCTCGTCGGCCAGGGCGACGGCCTCGCGGTGCGGGAGGGCGGTGGTGACGGTCATCCGGTAGGGCGTCGCGGGGCCGGTCAGGTCGGCGCCGGCGGGCGACGAAAAGCGGTCTGAGGTCATGCGCATACCTCCGTGGTGCGGGGTGGGGTCTGGTGTCCTCCATCGATGGGTTATTCGTCCGGTTCGGCCGGATCCTTGCCCAGGAAACGCCACGGCCCGGAGCGGAAGTTCCAACTCCGGGCCACGTCAATACGTTCGGGTGAATCTGCTCAAGCCGTGCACCGCGTGGCGCGGCTCCCGGGCCCGACCCGCCCTCGCCGCCAGACGGCGGACGGCGGACGGCGGACGGCGGACGGCGGACGGCGGACGGCGGGGCACGGGCGACAGCGCCGGAGCAGCCCTGGTCAGACCTCAGCAGGTCAGGCCTCAGCGGGCCGGGCGCCGCTGCGACTCCACGCGGGCTCCGCGACCGGCACCGCCAACGGGCAACCGGCCGGGGCGGCGTAGCTCGCGATCAGCACCACGGGCTCGTCCCCGAGGTTGCGCCCCACGTGGACGTGGACCGGTCCGGCCTCCTCGACCAGCGAGTCCCCGGCCCGGCTGACCTCGACCCGGCCGTCATGCAGGGTCCGGGTCAGCGTCCCGGACAACACCACCACGTCCACCCGGCCCGGGTGGTAGTGCCAGCCGGTGCTGGCCCCCGGCGGCAGGGTGACGGTCTGGACGACGGGCATCTCGGGGCGGCTTCCTGCTCGACGACCGGACCAGGCTAGGCACGCCCCGCAAGGCTCCGAAACGGATCGGCCGCGATCTGGCCGAATAGGTGGCCGAAAGCGCCGCCGCCCGCCTGCTCCGGCATCAGACCGGCACCTCGACGTACGTCCGGCCGGCCGGGACCGCGACGGCGGTACCGCCGGTCGCCTCGGCCAGCCAGGCGTGGAAGGCCGGCACCTCCGGCTGCGGTACGCCCACCTCGATCCGCACCCCGGCCGGCTCGTAGGCCAGGTCGCTCACCGTGTAGCCGGCCGCCCGCAGGTCGTTCTCCACCCGCCCGGCGCGCACGTGGTCGGCCGTCACCGCGAGCAGGGCCACCGGCCGCCGCTCCAGCAGACCGATCTCGTCCACCGCCTCGGACACCGCATTCCCGTACGCCCGCACCAGGCCGCCCGCGCCGAGCTTGATGCCGCCGAAGTACCTGGTCACCACGGCGGCGGTGTCGGTCAGGCCGCGCCGGCGCAGCACCTCCAGCATCGGCACCCCGGCGGTGCCGCCGGGCTCGCCGTCGTCGCTGGAGCGTTCGCGGCGCTGCTCGTCGCCGACCACGAAGGCGGTGCAGTTGTGCCGCGCGTCCCAGTACTGCTTGCGGATGCCGGCGATGAAGGCCTGCGCCTCCTCCTCGTCGGCGACCCGGGCGAGGTGGCAGATGAACCGGGACTTCTTGATCTCGGTCTCGTGGCTGCCGGCCCGCCGGATGGTGAGGTACGGCCTGGCGGTCGGTTCCGGCGTGGCGGACATGACGCGGTGGTTCTCCCGGAAACGACGACGGCTGGCGGCGCACACCCCGGGCGTCCCGGGGCGGCACCGCCAGCCTAGGCCCTGGCCGGGCTTCGTCGGCCGGTCGCGGGGTCAGCGCCCGGCCAGGGCGTCCAGCCGGGCGCGGTCCAGGCCGGTCAGCGCGGTGACCTCGGCCGGGTCGACGGCGCCGCAGTCCAGGCCGCGCAGCAGGTAGCCACTGAGCGCCCGGGCGGTGGCCGGCTCGTCCATCACGTCGCCACCCGCCTTGGCGACGTACGCGGCCAGCCGGGCTGCGGCGGCCGCCAGGCCCTCGCGGTAGAAGGAGTACACCGCGACGTAGCGGGTCGGCAGGTGCGCCGGGTGCATGTCCCAGCCCTGGTAGTAGGCGCGGGCCAGTGAGCGGCGGACCAGGTCGTGATGCAGCTTCCAGGCGGCGTGCACCTGTTCGGTGGAGCCGGTCGGGATGACGTTGGTCGAGCCGTCGGAGAGCCGGACGCCGGTGCCGGCTGCGGCCACCTGCATGACCGCCTTCGCGTGGTCGGCGACCGGGTGGTCCATGCTCTGGTGGGCCGCGCTGACGCCGCAGGAGGCGCTGTAGTCGAAGGTGCCGTAGTGCAGCCCGGTGGCGCGGCCTTCGGCGGCCTCGATCATCCGGGCCACGGTGGCCCGGCCGTCCGGGCCGAGGATGGCCTGCGTGGTCTCGATCTGGATCTCGAAGCCGATCCGGCCGGCGGGCAGCCCGGCGCGGCACTCGAAGTCCTCCAGCAGCCGGACCAGCGCGGTGACCTGCTCGGCGTAGGTCACCTTGGGCAGGGTGAGGACCAGGCCGTCCGGCAGGCCGCCGCCGGCCAGCAGGGTGGCCAGGAACAGTTCCAGGGTGCGGATGCCGCGGTCGCGGACGGCCGCCTCCATGCACTTGATCCGGATGCCGAGGTACGGCGGCGCGGCGCCCTCGGCCACGGCGGCGGCGACCAGTTCGGCGGCGCGGACGGCGGCGGCGTCCTCCTCGGCGTCCGGGCGGGGTCCGTAGCCGTCCTCGAAGTCGATCCGCAGGTCCTCGACCGGCTCGCGCTCCAGCTTGGCGCGGACCCGGGCGTGCACGTCGGCGAGCAGCTCGTCGTCGGCCAGGCCGAGGGCGCGGGCCAGCTCGGCGGGGGTGCCGGCGTGGGTGTCGAAGGCCTCCAGAGCCTGGCGGCCCCACTCCCGTACGGTGTCGGCGGCGAAGGCGTCGGCCGGGACGTAGACGGTGTGCACCGGCTGCCTGGTACCGGTGTCGCCGGGATAGCGGCGCGCCAGGTCGGCGTCGACCGGGGCGAGCAGCGCCTCCACGGCGGCGCGGGCGGTGGCGGAGAAGGAGGCCCCGCCCGTCGGTCCGTTACCGTCGACCTCGACCTGCGACATCCGCACTCCTCCACGCCGGACCAGCACTTCAACAATTTGTTGAGGAGAAGGTAGCTCCGGCCGGATCGGGCGTCAACGGCCGACCGAGCGGTGGACGGAGAAGCGTTCGACGGAGGAACGTTCCACGGGGCGTCCGGCCGAGGCGGCCCGGGTCAGTCCCTCCCGGCGGCGGCGTAGCGGTCGCGCAGCTGCGGGTAGAGCTCGGCGACGTCCTTGGGGTGGACCGAGCCGTCCGGGCGGTTGCCGGTGACGCCGTACTGCTTGGTCAGCCACTCGGCGAGGCGCTGCGGGTCGGGCTGGTGCTCGTGGTTGTCCATGTAGCTGACCAGGGCGTCATAGGCCAGGTCCGGATCCAGCCGGGACGGGGCCGAGCGCGGCGCGGACTCCTCGTCGTGGACGGGGGGCTGCTCGGCCGCAACGAACTGCTCGCCGTGGACGGGCTGCTCGGCCGGAGCGGGCTGCCCAGCCGGAAGGGGCTGCCCCGGGTGGCGGGGCTGCGGCTCGGCGGCGAACCCCGCATCCTGGGCGACCTGGGCCTGGGGCTGCTGCGGGAGGACCGGCTCCTCGGCGACCGGACGCGGGGGTTTGAACCACGGCGAGGCCTGGCCGGGCACCCGCCCGCCGGGGGCGGCGTCGGACGGGTGGCCCGTGGTGCGCACCGGGCGCTCGGTCCACACGTTCAGCTCCTCGCGGTGCGGCTGCGGGGCCTCCTCCGCCACGCCGTTCGGCTCCTGCGCGGCACGCAGCCGGACGGCTGCCAGCTTCGCCAGCATCGGCGCGGCCACCTCGGCGGACATCGGCGCGACGGCGACCGGAGCCGGGGCCGCGGCCGGTTCGGGCTGGGGCTGGGGCTGGGGCTGGACGTGGGTCTGAGCCTGGGCCTGGGATTGAGGCTGGACCTGCGATATCTGCTGCGCCTGCCGGGCCGGCTCCGGGCGGGCCGAAGCCGAAGCGGGGGCGGCGGCGACGGGAGCCGCGGGGGCGGCGGCGACGGGAGCCGCGGGGGCGGCGGCCTCGGCCGGGGCGATGGCCGTGGCGGCGCGGCCGTCCTGCCGCTGGAGCTCCAGTGCCTCCTTCTCCGCCAGAGCCTCCCGGGCCTCGCGCTCGCGCGCCTCCTCGTCCAGACGATCGAACAGCGTCGGGTCCAGCGGCACCCCGTACTTGGCCAGCTTGAGCGGCAGCAGGGCCTGGATCGGCGCCGAGCGGCGCCAGCCGCGGCCGTACCGGAAGCGCAGCTGCGCCCGGTAGACCAGGCGGTTCTGCTCCAGCCGGACGACCTCGTCGTAGGAGCGCAGCTCCCACAGCTTCATCCGGCGCCAGAGCTTGAAGGTCGGCACCGGGGAGAGCAGCCAGCGCATCATCCGGACCGAATCCATGTGCCGGTCGACCGTGATCGCCGCGATCCGGCCGACCGCGTGCCGGGAGGCCTCGACCACGACCACGAAGAGCACCGGGATGACGGCGTGCATCCCCATGCCGAGCGGATCGCCCCAGGAGGCGGCCGCGTTGAAGGCGATGGTGGCGACGGTCAGCACCCAGGCGGTCTGCCGCAGCATCGGGAAGGGAATCCGCAGCCAGGTCAGTACCAGGTCGAGCGAGAGGAGTACGACGATGCCGGCGTCGACGCCGATCGGGAAGGCGTAGGAGAAGGCCCCGAAGCCCTTCTCCTGGGCCAGTTCGCGCACCGCGTTGTACGAGCCCGCGAAGCCGATGCCCGAGATGATGCAGGCGCCGGCCGCGACCAGGCCGAGCAGGCCCCGATGGGCCTTGGTGAGCGTTGGGCGTGCCATTACGTCTATCAACCCCTGGATGTCGGCTGCTGCCGTACGCTGCCTCGGCTGCCGGTTCCCGCTTGTCGGGGCGCCGGACGGCTGAGCGACCTCCGGGCTCGGCCCACCGGAGTTTACTCGTACACCTGTTTCAGCGTTTCCGCAGCCTGGCGTGTCACCGTCCGGGGCTGACGACCCGCCCGCCGTGGACCGGGCGGATCGTCAGCCCTTCGGCCCGGCCGTTCCGTTGAGGTAGGTCAGCACCGCGAGCACCCGGCGGTTGGCATCCTCGGCGGGGGCCAGTTCGAGCTTGGTGAAGATGTTGGCGATGTGCTTGGCCACCGCACCGTCGCTGACCGCCAGGCGGGCGGCGATCGCCGAGTTGGAGCAGCCCTCGGCCATCAGCTCCAGCACCTCGCGCTCGCGCGGGGACAGCCGCAGCAACGGGCCGGGCCGACGCGAGGTGATCTGCATCAGCTTCGCGATCACGTCCGGGTCCATCGCCGTTCCGCCGGCCGCCACCCGGCGGACCGCGTCGATGAACTGGTCGGCGTTGAACACCCGGTCCTTCAGCAGGTATCCGATCCCGCCGGTGCCGTCGGCCAGCAGCTCGCGCGCGTACAGCTGCTGAACGTGCTGCGACAGCACCAGCACCGGCAAACCCTGGATCTCCTTGCGGGCCTTCAGCGCCGCCTGCAGCCCCTCGTCGGTGAGCGTCGGGGGCAGCCGGACGTCGACCACGGCCACGTCCGGCCGGTGGGTCAGCAACGCCTCCAGCAGTTCGGGGCCCGTCTCCACGGCCGCGGCGATGGTGAAACCGTGCGCCTCCAGCAGTCGGATCAGGCCTTCGCGAAGGAGGTAGAGGTCCTCGGCGAGGACAACTCGCACGGCAGCTCCAAGGTGATGGTGGTCGGACCGCCCGACGTGCTGTCGATGGCGAGGACACCGTCGAAGGTACCCAATCGCCGCTCGATCCCGCGCAGGCCGGTGCCCCGGGACGGATCCGCCACACCCACCCCGTCGTCCGTCACCGTGATCCGCAGGAGCCCGGCCCGGTACAGGATGTCCACCCACACCTGCTCCGCCCCGGAGTGCTTGGCCGCATTGGCCAGCAGCTCGCAGATGCTGAAGTAGGCCGCCGCCTCCACCGGCGCCGGCGGACGGTCCGGCAGGCTCACGCACACCTCGGTCGGCAGGGCGCTGTCCAGCGCCAAGGCGCGCACGGCGTCGCCCAGTCCACGCTCGGCGAGCACCGGCGGGTGAATGCCGCGGACCAGGTCCCGCAGTTCCTGGAGCGCCCGGGCCGAGGACTGCCGCGCCTCGGAGAGCAGTTCCCGGGCGGCCGCCTGGTCGGTATCCATCAGGTGCTCGATGGTGCCCAGCGTCATCCCTATCGCGACCAGTCGCGCCTGCGCGCCGTCGTGCAGGTCCCGCTCGATCCGCCGCAGCTCCGCCGCCTGGTCGCCGACCGCGTCCGCCCTGGTCTCGGTCAGCTCGGCCACCCGCCTGGTCAGCTGGGCGTGCGTCGCCCGGCCGTCCTGGTCCAGCACCCGGCGGGCCGCCTCGGCGTACCCGCGCACCGCGTACGGCGCCACGAGCACCCCGACCGCCACCATGCCGAGCCCGAGCACGGCGCTCAGCAGGACCGACACCAGGCGTGCGGGCACCGGCCCGAACCCGTCCACAGACAGCGGCGTCAGGATGCAGGCCACGCCCAGCACCATCAGGACGGCCACCGGGCCCGCCAGCGCCACCACCAGGGCGGGGCTGATGGCCAGCCAGGCCACCTCCGACCGGGTCGTCCGGTCCCGGGCGCCCCAGTGCAGCAGTTGCGCGTACTTCGCGACCATCCGGGAGCGGTGGTACGAGTAGCCCGTCCACCAGTGCCCGCGTTCGTCCAGCTCCAACGCGGGCCGTGGCTGGTACACGGCCGGCAGGCGGATGCCGTACCAGCGCTCCAGCTGCTGGCGCGTCCGGCTCGCCGTGCGGCGCACGAACAGAGCCGCCACCAGGGCGCCGGCGACGGCCGCCACCGCGAGGCCGAACAGGACCACCGGGTAGTAGGAATCCTGGAAGACCGAGGCCGTGACCCCACCCGCCGCCATCGCCGCCCCCACCGGCAGCACCAGCCCCGGCACCGCGCCCACCACCAGGAGAGCCAGCCGCGCCAGCCCCTGGCCGCCCGACGCGACGGCCGCCTCGGTCTGCGCGCGCACCGTCGCACCGCTCGTTCGACTCGCTGTTGCCACGGAAGCTCCTGATGCCGGTCTCGATCGTCCTCCACAAGTGTTCACGAACGACCCGCTCCAGGCACTGGCCATGCCACCCCAATTGCGAGGTGGTCCTAGCACCACCTGCGGGTGGACATAGCCCGAGCGGATTTTTGAGATTGTCTGGAAATGCAGAGAACCCCCATCCGGTTTCCCGGATGGGGGTTCTCTGTGAATGATTGTTCGGCGGCGTCCTACTCTCCCACAGGGTCCCCCCTGC
>NZ_JBHVWW010000125.1:0-8417 GCF_042882025.1 Kitasatospora sp. NPDC058243 | reverse complement strand
CGGCCAGGGCCCGGCCGGCGGCGCCCCGCAGGGCGGCCGCCCGCAGCTCGGCCAGGGCGGCCCGACCGCTCCGACCGCTCCGACCGCTCCGACCGCTCCGACCGCTCCGGGTGCTCCGACCGCTCCGGGTGCTCCGGGTGCTCCGGGTGCTCCGGGTGCTCCGACCGGACCGGGTGCGCCTGCCGCGCCCGGCGGCCGGGCCGGCGGCCTGCCGACCCGCCAGGTCGGCAAGTCGCTGCGCGAGAACCCCGTCCAGCCGGGCCAGCCGGGCCCGGGCCAGCAGCCCCAGGGGCCCCAGGGCCCGGGCCGGCAGGCCCCCCAGCCCCAGGGCCAGAAGCCGACCCAGCAGGCCCCTCAGGCCCCGCAGCCCCAGCAGTCCCCGCAGGGCGGCCTGCCGCAGCGCGGCCCGAACCGGCCGGGCCCGGCGCAGGGCGGCCCCGGCGGCCTGCCCCGCCGCGGCCAGCAGCAGCCCGCCCAGGGCCAACCCGGTCAGCAGCAGCCCACCCAGGGCCGCCCCGGCCAGCAGCAGCCCGCCCAGGGCCGCCCCGGCCAGCAGCAGCAGCCCGCCCAGGGCCGCCCCGCCCAGGGCCGCCCCGGCCAGGAACGGCCGCGCCCGGGTGGCGAGTTCGACGGCGGTCCGGGCCCCCGGACCGGCGAGCAGCCGCAGCACGGCCGGCCGGGTCGGCCGGGCGGCGCTCCGCAGCAGCAGGGCGCCCGCCCGGGCAACCGCCCGCAGGAGGGCCTGCCGCAGCGCAGGCCGGCCCCGCAGGGCCAGGGCGGCCCCGGTCAGGGCGGCCCGCAGGGTCAGCCCGGTCCGCAGGGCCAGCGCCGCCCGCAGCGCCCCGGCCCGGACGCGCCGCAGCGCGACCGCCAGCCGCAGCTGCCGCCGCAGCAGCAGGCCCAGCCGCTGCCGTCGGCCGAGCCGGCGCCGATGGAGAGCACCCAGCAGTTCGCCCGGCCGCGCTTCGAGGCCAGCCAGATCGACCCGCGTGACCCGCTGGGCCTCGGTCTGGTGGAGCCGGTGCTGCCGAACCCGGCGCGTCCGGAGCCGGTCCGTCAGGAGCAGGCCCGGCCCGAGCCGGTGCGCCAGGAGCAGGCCCGGCCGGAGCCGATGGCCCTGCCGACCGGCCCGTCCGGGGGTGCGGCCGAGCAGCCGTGGTACCCGCAGGAGGGCGGGCAGGAGGCGCGGCCGCGGACGTACCAGCCGCGCCGGCCCGGCACCTCGGCGCCGGAGTTCCAGCCGTCCGACCCGCAGAGCCGACAGGGCCGGCCGGCCCAGGCCCAGCAGCCCCAGGCTCCGCAGCAGGCCGCGCAGGCTCAGGCCCCCCAGGCTCCGCAGCCCCAGGCCCCGCAGCAGGGCCAGCAGCCGCAGGGCCAGCAGCAGCCGCAGCAGGGCCAGCAACCGCAGCCCGGCACCGGGGACGCCCCCTGGCGCCCGTCCGCGAACGACGAGCGCTGGCGCCGCGCCGAGCAGGTCCGCGAGCCCTCGACCAGCGGCGTCACGATGTCCGGTCTCCCCCGGCGGACCCCGCAGGCCAACCTGGTCTCCGGCACCGCCGAGGCCTCGCCGCTGACCGGTCCGCAGGTCTCCCGGGCCCCCGAAGAGGTCCGCGGCCGGCTGACCAACCTGCGCCGCGGCATCCAGCAGGGCCGCCGGGCCGGGGCCGAACAGGCCAACCAGCCGGGCTCCCAGCATGGTGCCCAGCAGCCCGGATTCGATAGTTTCGGTGGCCGGACCGACGGCAACGGCGCAGATCACCAGGAGCGTTGAGTTGAATCAGATGAGCCAGGCCGCACAGAACCTGAACTGGCTGATCACCAATTTCGTGGACAACACCCCCGGGGTGTCCCACACCGTGGTGGTCTCCGCCGACGGCCTCCTGCTGTGCATGTCCGAGGGCTTCCCCCGCGACCGCGCCGACCAGCTCGCAGCCGTCGCCTCCGGCCTCACCTCCCTCACCTCCGGCGCCAGCCGGATCTTCGAAGGAGGCGAGGTCAACCAGACCGTCGTCGAGATGGAACGAGGCTTCCTCTTCCTCATGGCCGTCAGCGACGGCTCCGCCCTCGCCGTACTCGCCTCCCCCGACTCCGACATCGGCCTCGTCGGCTACGAGATGGCCCTCCTCGTCGACCGCGCCGGCGCCGTCCTCACCCCCGCACTCCGCGCGGAACTCCAGGGCAGTCTCCTGCACTGACCGGAGTCCGAGCGGGATCCGTCCACCGTCCCACCTCCCCCGCCGGGTCCGACCCGACCGGCCCCGGCGTCTCACCCTCAGCTACCCTCAGGCAGCTGATCCCGCCTCAGCTGGCACCGCCCCAGCTGGAACCGGCTGCCCAAGGCTGCAGCACAAGGAGGACCCATGACCCCGCCCTCGACACCCGCCGGCTCGTACGGCAACGGGTACGGCAGCGGCTACGGCGGGCAGCAGTCCGACGGCTACGAGCAGCAGCCGCTGGTCCGCCCGTACGCGATGACCGGTGGCCGCACCCGGCCCCGGTACCAGCTCGCCATCGAGGCCCTGATCTCGACCACCGGCAACGCCGAACGGACCGGCGGCCTGCTGCCCGAGCACGCCCGGATCGTGAACCTCTGCCGTGAGGTCAAGTCCATCGCGGAGATCTCCGCACTGGCCGGTGTCCCGCTCGGTGTGGCCCGCATCCTCGTGGCCGACCTGGCCGAGGCCGGCCTCGTCGCCATCCACCAGCCCGCCGCCGCGGGCGAGTCGGGCGGAACGCCCGATGTCACGCTGCTCGAAAGGGTCCTCAGTGGACTTCGCAAGCTCTAACGCGGCCGCCCCCACCCGCGCCACCACCTCCGCGAAGATCGTCGTCGCGGGCGGCTTCGGCGTCGGCAAGACCACGCTCGTCGGCGCCGTCTCCGAGATCAACCCCCTGCGCACCGAAGCCGTCATGACCTCGGCCTCCGCCGGCATCGACGACCTCAGCCACGTCTCCGGCAAGACCACCACCACCGTCGCCATGGACTTCGGCCGCATCACCCTCGACGAAGACCTCATCCTCTACCTCTTCGGCACCCCCGGACAGGACCGCTTCTGGTTCATGTGGGACGACCTCGTCCGCGGCGCCATCGGCGCCGTCGTCCTCGTCGACACCCGCCGCCTCGCCGACTGCTTCCCCGCCCTCGACTACTTCGAGAACAGCGGACTCCCCTTCGTCGTCGCCCTCAACGGCTTCGACGGACACCAGCCCCACACCGCCGACGAGGTCCGCGAAGCACTCCAGCTCAGCGCCGAGACCCCCGTCGTCACCCTCGACGCCCGCCGCCGCGACAGCGCCAAGAGCGCCCTCATCACCCTCGTCGAACACGCCCTCCTCGCCCGACTCCGATGACGGGCCGGACATCCGGACCCCGGGGGCCGTCGGCGTGACGGCCCCCGGGGCGGAGCCGCTACCGGCCGATGTCCTCCAGGGGCATCGCGCAAGACCCGCTGTATAAGCAGCGGATAACAGTTCGGTAGGCATTTTGTGATCAACAGTGACTCTGCGTGGTGAACTAGCGCCACTCAGCGCCAGAAGACCACGGTTTTGCTCCGTCATGTCGGTGAATGTCCCTATTGCGCCGACGCGGGGGCCATCCTGCGGCTGTTTGTCCCCCATCCCTGCACGTGCTGAAATTCCAGCTACCCCTGAAACCCTCGCGCCGGCCCACCGGTGACGGGCCAGGGCCCGGGGGTAGCGCTGGATTGATCCATGGCCGACAGTCGGCCGAGAGGTAGTTGTCGAGTGAGGCGTAAGCAGCAACCCGCCCCGCAGCGGCGCTCCGAGCCCCGCCGGAGCGAGCCGAACGGTACCGCAGCGGACCCGGCCGGATTCTCCGCTTTCACCCCCACCGAGGAGCGCTCCCAGGCCTCCCCGGCCCCGCAGCCCCCGGCCGCGTCCACGGAACCCCGCAGCGGCGGTCCGGACGGCGACGCCTCCAGGCGGTACGACTTCCTCCGCCCGCGCAACTGGCGCGTGCCGACCCGTCTGATCGCGATCCTGCTGATCCCCGTGATCATCAGCCTCGTCTTCGGCGGCCTCCGCGTGAACACCTCGGTCGACGGCTACATCAAGGCCTCCCGCGCCGAGAAGACCGCCGAGCTCGCCAAGGCGGCCACCGAGCTCGCCGAAGCGCTGGAGATCGAGCGCGACACCACGCTGATACCCCTGCTCACCAAGCAGGACCCGGACGGCAAGGTCGCCAAGATCCGCGCCAACACGGACGCCGCGCTGAAGGCGTACGAGGCGGCCTACGCGGCCTCCGACAAGTCCGGCGAACTGCCGCGCCGCCACGAGGGCTTCCAGGCCCTGGTGGTCGACCTGCCGCACCTGCGGTCCAGCGCGTACGGATCCGAGCTGTTCGCCGGCGCCACCGTCAACGCCTACTCGGTGATGTTCGCCCCGCTGCTGTCCTACGACAACTCGGTCGGCATCGGCTCCACCAACGCCGCCAGCAAGGGCCGCGCGATCTACGCGATGTCCCTCGCCAAGGCCTCCGCCTCGACCCAGCGCGCGCTCATGCTGCACCTGCTGGTCGGCATCTCCCAGAACGCCACCACCCGGTTCGAGAACGCCGACGTGATCCAGCAGATCCTGGTCGCGGAGCGGCTGGAGCAGGTCTCGCTGACCGAGTTCAACACCGGCAGCGCCCCCGAGGACGCCCGCAAGTACGCCAACGCGCAGGTCGTCCAGGCCGCCGCGCAGGAGCGCTCGGCCTACAAGATGCCGAACGGCACCGCGCCCTCCATGCAGACCCTGCTCTCCCTCGGCGCCGCCTACAGCCAGGCCGCCGCCGAGGGCCAGAGCAAGGGCAAGGCCGCCGCCGACCAGGCCTACAAGGAGGCCAAGGACTCCGGTCTCACCCCGGAGAACTGGAACCAGGCCGCCAACACCCACATCCAGGCCCTGCGCGACACCGAGGTCCAGCTGCTGGACGACGTCCTCACGGACTCCCGCGGCCTCAAGGACAACGCGCTCTACGACGCCATCCTCAACACGATCATCGTCGTCGCGGCGCTCATCCTGGCCGGCCTGCTCACCGGCTACGTCGCCCGCTCGATGATCCTCGGCATGCGCACCCTGCGCAGCGCCGCCCTGGAGATCGCCGACCACCGCCTGCCGGACCTGGTCGAGAAGCTCTCCAAGACCGACCCCGACCGGGTCGACACCTCCGTCACCCCGATCCCGCTGCACGGCAAGGACGAGATCGGCGAGGTCGCCCGGGCGTTCGACCAGGTCCACCAGCAGGCCGTGGCGCTCGCCGCCGAGCAGGCCCTGCTGCGAGGGAACGTCAACGCGATCTTCACCAACCTGTCGCGTCGCAGCCAGGGCCTGATCCAGCGCCAGCTGGCGCTGATCACCGACCTGGAGAACAACGAGGCCGACCCGGACCAGCTGGAGAACCTCTTCAAGCTGGACCACCTCGCCACCCGCATGCGCCGCAACGGTGAGAACCTGCTCGTCCTCGCGGGCGAGGAGGCCGGCCGCCGCTGGAACACCCCGGTCCCGCTGGTCGACGTGCTCCGCGCCGCCTCCTCCGAGGTGGAGCAGTACGAGCGCGTCGAGCTGTCCGGCATCCCGGAGGTCGAGGTCGTCGGCGCCGCCGTGACCGACCTCGTCCACCTGCTCGCCGAGCTGCTGGAGAACGCCACCTCGTTCTCCAGCCCGCAGACCCGGGTCCTGGTCAACGCGACCCGCCTGCCGGACGGCCGGGTGCTGGTCGAGATCCACGACAAGGGCATCGGCCTCACCGCCGACGACTTCGCCGAGATCAACGAGAAGCTGGCCGAGCCGCCCACCGTCGACGCCACCATCTCCCGCCGCATGGGCCTGTTCGTGGTCGGCCGGCTGTCCCAGCGGCACGACGTCCGCGTCCAGCTCCGCCCGTCCGGCGAGTCCGCCGGCACCACCTCGCTGGTCATGATCCCGCCGTTCATCACCCGGTCGGGCGCCGCGCCGGAGCCCGAGGAGCAGTTCACCGTCTCCCGGATCTTCGCCGAGCAGGAGCCGACCTCCCAGTGGGCGCCCAACGGCCAGCCGCGCAGCGCCGCCGAGCTGGGCTTCGACGACCACCTCACCGGCACCGGCAACGCCGGATCCAGCGGCTTCAGCCCGGCCCTGGAGGCCGTCCAGCGCTCGCAGCGCCTCGACCAGGTCCGCCGCGCGGCCCTGGAGAGCGGCCCGCACGACGGCGAGCCGCCGGTGCTGGACGCCGAGGTCGAGGAGGAGTACCAGCAGGGCTACGACCAGTACGCCCCCCAGGGCTACGAGCAGCAGTCCGGCTACGCCGACGACCAGTACGGCTACGCCCAGGACGGCTACCAGCAGGACGAGTACGGCCAGGACCAGTACGGCCAGTACCCGCAGCAGGGCTACGACCAGTCCGGCTACGCCGACGACCAGTACGGCCGCCAGGACTACCAGGGCGACGGCTACCAGGGCTACCAGGACGGCTACGCCGACCAGTACGGCCAGCAGGCCGAGGAGGCCCCGGCCGGCCACCCGTACGCCCCGGAGCCGCCCGCACTGCCCGCCGCCGAGCCCACCCCCACCCTGCCGTCCGGGCTGCCGCAGCGCCGCCCCGGCCAGCAGCTGGCGGGTGGCGGCTTCGGCGCCCCGACCGCTCCGGCGGGCGGCGGCTCCGGCGGCGAGACCCCGAACTGGTTCGCCGGCGCCAAGGACACCTCGGCGGTCGACGAGCCGCGCGGCCACGACGTGTCGGCGCTGGGCGGCTACGGCCCGACCGGCCCGACCAACTCGCCCTGGCAGTCGCCCAACGACGGCGCCTGGCAGCAGGCCGAGCAGACCCGCGAGCCCGCCTCCGGCGGCACCACCGGGGCAGGCCTGCCGCGGCGCGTGCCCAAGCAGAACCTGGTGGCCGGAAACGCCAAGCCCACTCCGCAGGAAGGGCCGCAGGTCTCCCGCAGCCCCGAGGAGGTCCGCGGTCGGCTCACCAACCTGCGCCGCGGCGTGGAGCAGGGCCGCAGTGCCGGTAACACCGGAAGCTTCCGGATCGACCCCGATCAGGTAGACCCGTCCGGCAACGGACAGAACCGAAGCACCGATCTCTTCGGCGGCTCGAACCACCAGGAGCGTTGAGTTGACTCAGATGAGCCAGGCCGCACAGAACCTGAACTGGCTGATCACCAATTTCGTGGACAACACCCCCGGGGTGTCCCACACCGTGGTGGTCTCCGCCGACGGCCTCCTGCTGTGCATGTCCGAGGGCTTCCCCCGCGACCGCGCCGACCAGCTCGCAGCCGTCGCCTCCGGCCTCACCTCCCTCACCTCCGGCGCCAGCCGGATCTTCGAAGGAGGCGAGGTCAACCAGACCGTCGTCGAGATGGAACGAGGCTTCCTCTTCCTCATGGCCGTCAGCGACGGCTCCGCCCTCGCCGTACTCGCCTCCCCCGACTCCGACATCGGCCTCGTCGGCTACGAGATGGCCCTCCTCGTCGACCGCGCCGGCGCCGTCCTCACCCCCGCACTCCGCGCGGAACTCCAGGGCAGTCTCCTGCACTGACGGTCCGTCGGATACCGTCCAGGTATTCGAAGTACCTCCGCGTCCTTCCCGGGCCCGCTTCGGCGGGCTCGGGTTCGGACGTTGTACGGCCTTCGCACCACCGGCTCCGGACCTGCGCCGAAGCTCGCACCGCACCGCCGCACCCTGTGAGGAGAGGAACCGTGACACCGCCCGACGACCGCAGCGGCCAGTACGGCGTTCCGTACCCTGGCACAGGCCATGACGCCTTCGGAGCACCCGGCGTCGGCCACGGTCAGCAGTACGGCCAGCCTCAGCACGGCCAGCAGCACGGACAGCAGTACGGCCAGCACCAGTACGGGCAGCCCCAGCACCCGTACGGGCAGCCGCAGCAGGAGCAGTACGACCGGCAGGGCCCGCCCGGCCAGTACCGACAGCCGCAGCCCGCCTTCGACACGCCGCCGCCCGGCTACCCGGCGCCCGCCCCCGACCACCGGCCGGCCCACGAGCCCGGGCACGTCGAGGAGTTCGAGGACGAGCCCGACTCCGGCCCGCTGATCCGGCCGTTCGCGATGACCGGTGGACGCACCCGGCCGCGCTACGAACTCGCGCTGGAGGCCCTCGTCTCCGCCGACGTCGACCCGCAGCGCCTGGCCACCCTGCTCCCCGAGCACCAGCGGATCTGCACCCTGTGCAGGGAGGTCAAATCCGTCGCGGAGGTGTCGGCGCTGCTCTCCCTTCCCCTGGGAGTAGCCCGCATCCTCGTGGCCGACCTGGCCGAGGCCGGCCTCGTCGCCATCCACCAGCCCGCTTCCGGCGGCGAATCCGGAAACCAGCCCGACGTCACGCTGCTCGAAAGGGTCCTCAGTGGACTTCGCAAGCTCTAACGCGGCCGCCCCCACCCGCGCCACCACCTCCGCGAAGATCGTCGTCGCGG
>NZ_JBHVWW010000124.1:0-9047 GCF_042882025.1 Kitasatospora sp. NPDC058243 | reverse complement strand
GGCCGCCGCCTCCGCCGCGCCCCCGCAGGCCGCCCCGGCCCCGCCGACACCCGCCGCCGCCCCGCCGCCGATGCCCGCCCGCCGGCGGCTCACGGAGGAGGAGGCCAAGCCGGTCAACCAACTCGACCCGGGCCAACGGGTGGTGGGGCTCACCATCGACGACGGGCCGGATCCCCGGTACACGCCGACCGTCCTGGCGCTGCTCCAGCAGTACGGGATCCGGGCGACCTTCTTCCTGGTCGGCGAGTGCGCCGTCGAGAACACCGGGCTGGTGCGGGAGATCGCGGACCACGGCCACCACATCGGCAACCACACCTGGACCCACCCCGACCTGCGGCACATGTCCGACGAGGCGGTGCGGGACGAGCTGGAGCGCACCTCCGACCTGCTGTACCGGACCACCGGGCGCCAGCCGTCCTGGTTCCGCGCGCCCGGCGGGGACTGGTCGCCGGTCGCGATCAGGGTGACCACCGAACTCGGGATGCGGCCGATGGGCTGGACGGTGGACCCGGAGGACTGGGCCACGCCCGGGACCTCGGTGATCGCCGAGCGGATCCTCAAGAACGTCCGGCCCGGGTCGATCGTGCTCAACCACGACGGCGGCGGCGACCGGTCACAGACGGTGGCGGCGCTGAAGGCGTACCTGCCGGTGCTGGTCGACCAGGGGTACTCCTTCTCGGCCCCGGCGAACTGAGTGCGGGCGCGGGGCGGCGGGTGCGGGTGACGGTTCCCGGTAGAAGTCGCGGCTTTGCCGCTTAAACCACCTGAAAGAGTGGATTGGGAGAACCGTTTCTGCTGATTTTGGGCCTCTAGGGTGATCTCGCATCAATGCATCAGGTACCACCAGGTACCTCCTGAAAGGCCATCAATCATGCGTCTCCGCAACACCGCACTCGCCGTCGCCAGCGCCGTCGCCCTCGTCCTCGCCGTTCCGACCTCCGCCAACGCCGCCACCGGCGACTTCCTCTACAAGGTCGGCCGTCTCCCCGGCACGCCGGCCGGGCTCGCCGACCCGGAGAGCCGCGTGTGCATCAACCTGTTCGGGGCCACCGACAAGGACCCGGCCTTCGCGCCGGAGAACCTCACCACCTCGACGGCCACCGTCTTCCTGGACTACGACTGCGACGGCGACGTCTACTACGTCATGAACCCCGGCAAGAAGCTCGGCGACCGGCTGAAGCTGCGCTCCGTGATCTTCTCCTGAGCCGGGTGGCCCGGGCCGGACGGTCGGCGTAGCGTCGAACTGTCCGGCCCGGTCGCCGGCGCCCCGCCGTGCCCGTGCGCGGCTCGCTGTGCCCCTGGTCGGGCGCCGAAAGCCTGGGCAGAGCGAAGGAGGGCCTGGGATGACCGGCAACGGCTACGCACACCCCGAGGCGCTGGTCCGCACCGAGTGGCTGGCCCGCCACTTGGACGACGGGACGATCCGGGTCGTCGAGGTGGACGAGGACACCGCCGCCTACGACCGGGACCACATCCCCGGCGCGATCGGCTGGAACTGGACCACCGACCTGCACAGCCGGGTCGGCCGCGACTACGCCGGCCGGGAGGGCGTCCAGCACCTGCTGCGGGCGGCCGGCGTGGAGGACGACACCACCGTGGTGCTCTACGGGGGCAACAACAACTGGTTCGCCGCGTACGCCTACTGGCTGCTGCGGCTGCGCGGCTTCGGGCCCGTGCGGCTGCTGGACGGCGGGCGCAAGAAGTGGGAGCTGGAGGGGCGCGGGCTCACCGAAGAGGTGATGGACTACCAGCACACCTCCTACCGGCTGACCGGGCCCGAGCGCCCGGAGCTGCGGGCGCTGCGGGACGAAGTGCTCGGCAAGGCCGAGCTGTTCGCCAAGCCCGGTTCGGACGCGGTGCTGGTCGACGTCCGCTCGCCCGCCGAGTACCGGGGCGAGCTGATCGCGCCGCCGCACCTGCCGCAGGAGCAGGCGCAGGTGCCCGGGCACATCCCCGGCGCGGTGAACGTCCCCTGGTCGCAGGCGGCCAACGACGACGGGTCGTTCCGCTCGGCGGAGGAACTGCGGGCGCTGTACGGGGGGAAGGGTGTGGAACCGGAGCGCGAGGTGATCGCGTACTGCCGGATCGGCGAACGGTCGGCGCACACCTGGTTCGCGCTCACCGAGCTGCTGGGGTACCCGCACGTGAAGAACTACGACGGCTCGTGGACGGAGTACGGCTCGCTGGTGCGGGCGCCGGTGACGCTCGGCGGGTGAGGGGGGCGGGGGCCGGGGCGTGAGGGGCGGGTGGGGCGCAGGGGGTCCCCGGGGTGTGTGGCGGTGTCGCGGCGGCGCCATGTCGGCCTGTTTCTTTTCATGAACATCTCACAATTGGGGAGTGGACCGGGAGCCGCCGGGACATGGATCGATCCGACCCATCGTCCCAGTGACCCTGGAGGACCACGTGCGCAAGAGGCTGATCGTCTCTGCTGCCAGCGCCCTGAGCCTGTTCCTGGCCGTCCCCGCCTCGGCGGCCGACTTCCAACCCGGCGCGGCCGGCATCGGAGACCCGTACTACCCGACCTACGGGAACGGCGGGTACCGCGTCTCGCACTACGACATCCGGCTGAAATACCAGCCCGCCACCGACGAACTGGAGGGCGCCACCACCATCCTCGCCACGGCGACCGAGAACCTCTCCCGCTTCAACCTCGACTTCGCGCTGAACGTCCAGGAGGTCCGGGTCAACGGACGTCCGGCGACCTTCGCCACCAGCGGGGAGCAGGAGCTGGAGGTCACGCCCGCCCGGCCGCTCGCCAAGGGCAGCCAGGCCACCGTGGTGGTCCGCTACAAGGGCGTCCCGTCCACCGTGAAGAAGTACGGCTTCACCGCCTGGCTGCGCACGCCGGACGGCGCGGTGGCCGCCGGTGAGCCCGAGTCGGCGTGGTGGTGGTTCCCGAGCAACGACCACCCGAGCGACAAGGCCACCTTCGACGTCTCGGTCCAGGTGCCGGACGGCAACCAGGTGATCAGCAACGGCATCCTGGCCGGCGCCGTCTCCCAGGCCGGCTGGACCCGCTACAGCTGGCGCGAGAACAAGCCGCAGGCGACCTACCTGGCCACCCTCGCGGTCGGCAAGTTCGACGTCACGACCGACTCCACGCCGAGCGGGCTGCCCGTCTACAACGCGTACAGCAAGGACCTCGGCGAGAACACCGACGCGGCCAAGGCCAGCGTCGAGCGCACCGGCGAGATCGTCGACTGGCTGAGCGGCTACTTCGGCGACTACCCGTTCAGCTCCGTCGGCGGCTACGTGCCCAACGTCAAGACCGGCTTCGCCCTGGAGACCCAGACCCGGGTCTTCTACAGCCCCCGGCAGTTCGCGCGCGGCTCCAACACCTCCGTCGTCGTGCACGAGCTGGCCCACCAGTGGTACGGCGACAGCGTCTCGGTCTCGCACTGGAGCGACATCTGGCTGAACGAGGGCTTCGCCCGGTACTCGCAGTTCCTCTGGTCCGAGCACGAGAACGAGGGCACGGCGCAGGAAATCGCCGACTACGTCTACGCCTCGCACCCGGCCGACGACCCCTTCTGGACCGTCAAGCCGGGCGACCCGGGCGCCGCCAACCAGTTCGCGAACGCCGTCTACGACCGGGGCGCGGTGGCCATCCAGGCGCTGCGCAATGCCGTCGGGGACGACAAGTTCTTCCAGATCCTGAAGGGCTGGCCCACCGAGCGCCGCTACGGCAACGCCTCCGTCCCGGAGTTCCAGGCGTACGCCGAGAAGGTCTCCGGGAAGAAGCTCGGGGACCTCTTCGCCACCTGGCTGTTCACGGCCTCGAAGCCGGCCGTCGGGCCGGCGCCGGCCGCAGCGGCGGCCTCGCTCGCGCCGGGTGCGGGCGCGGGACAGGCCGACGGGCAGCTGCCGGCGGAGCCGAAGTCCTGGAAGAAGATCCAGGAGACCAACTCGCTGCACGACGAGGAGCATTGAGGTCTGGGTGCGTTGAGCCCCCGGATGTGACCTGGTGATCTGGTGACCTGGTGACGGGCGTGGTCCGGTCGGCCGCTTGAGGAAGCGGGCGGTCGATCGGGTTACGCCGCTCCGAGGCCGTCCGCCGCCAGCAGCTCGGTGAGGCGGCGGACGGCGAAGGGTATGAGCTCCCGGACCGGGATCAGCCGGCAGGGCGCGTTGCCGACCAGCACCTCGCGGATGCCCGCCCGCTCCTCGAACTCCTTTCCCACGAGCGGGAAGTGGGTGTCGTTGTCGTCGCCCACGTCGGGCGCCTCGATCCAGACCCGCTCGCCCTGGATCGCCATCGGGAAGCGCCGGAGCTTGAGGCGGCGGTTGGGCGCGAAGGTCTCGGCGTAGTGCAGGAAGGTGTTGCGGTTGTGCCCGACACCGATCAGCAGCACGTACCCGCCGAGGTCGTGCAGCGCGCCGAAGGGCGACTCGCGGCCGACCGCGAAGCCCAGCGAGCGGCGGGCGGTGACCTCGCGGGCGTGCGCCCCGACCGCGGCGACCGAGGCCTGCGGATGCGTGCTGCGCAGGCTCTCCGACAGCGCGCGCAGCGCCTCCGGTACGGCGCCCATCGGGGAGGGGAGCCCGGGGTGGAACAGCGGGACGGCGGCGCGCCGTTCGGCGACCTCGGGGCTCGGCAGGCCGGCGTGCTCCGGTGCCGGGTCCCGGACGACGGCGGTGGTGAAGGTGGGCACCGCGACCGTGCCGCCGGGCCCGACCGCCTCGCGCAGGCTGGCCACCACGGCCGCGGCGCCGCCGTCGACCCGGCCGAGGCTGGAGAGCGAGGAGTGCACGATCATCGCCATGCCCTCGCGGACGCCCACCCGCCGCCAGCCGTCGACGAGATCGGCGGTGCTGAGCGGTGCGTCGAGCGGGGTGGTGCGCGGGCCGGCGCTGTGCGCGGTGGTGCGGTGCGCGGTCATGGTGCCCCCTGGCGGTGCTGTGCAGGTGCTGGTGGGATCGTTCGGGGCCGACCATAGCGCGTGACACTGACAACCGGTCAGGACGGGCTGGCCGTCCGGCAGTCCGTCCTGACCGGTCGTGCTGTGCAGGGTCGGCGGCCGTTCAGGGCCTCGACCCCGTCGCTTCGGCCAGCACCCGGGCCTCCTGCTCGGGCGTGAAGCCGTGGCCGAGGGGCGGTTCGCCGCGCTCGCGGTCCCAGGCGAGCACGTCGGCGGCGGTGACCGCGAGCGGGGTCGCCGGCAGCCCGGCCGCCCTGGCCCGGGCGGCGCTGCGCTGCTGTCCGGGCCAGAGCGGCGCGGCCCGGACCAGCGGGAAGAACGGCGGCGGCGCGCTCTCCGGCGGCACCGGGACGACCTCCACCTCGGCGCCCGCGACCTCGGCACAGGTGGCGATCAGCCCGCCCAGCGTGGTCGGCTCGGCCGGGCCGACGGCGTGGAAGGCGCCCGCCCGGCCGTCCTGGAGCAGCCGGACCACCAGCCGGGCCAGGTCGCGCACGTCGACCACCTGGACGGGCTGCTCCGGCCGCCCCGGCAGCGCGATCCGCCCGCCCCGGGCGGCCCGGCGCGCCCAGTAGGTGAGCCCGCGCTGCTCGTCGTGGGGGCCGGCCACCTTTCCGGGGCGCACGATCGTCGCCCGGTCTCCGTAGCGGGCGGTGACGTCGTCCTCGCAGGCGACCTTGAGCCGGCCGTACGTCTCCTCGGTGAGCTGCTCGGCGTCGCGCAGGGGTGCGCGGCGCGGGGCGGACTCGTCCGAGCCGGGGGCGAGGCCGGCGCGCTCGTACACCGCGTGGCTGGAGATGAACAGGTAGCGGCCGACCCGGTCGCCGAGTGCGTCCATGGCCTGGCCGACCTGGCGGGGGCGGTAGCCGCTGACGTCCACCACCGCGTCCCAGCGGCCGCGCAGGGCGGTGTAGTCGCCGGTGTCGCGGTCGCCGATCAGGTGGGCGGCGGCGGGGAAGAGACCGGGGTTGGTCCGGCCGCGGGTGAACAGGGCGACCTCGGCGCCGCCGCGCAGGGCGTCGTCGGCGATTGCGCGGCCGACGAAGGAGGTGCCGCCGAGGAGGAGGATCCGCATGGGCCCAGCGTAGCGGCGGGGCCAACGGGCCCGGGGGGAGCGGCGGGTGGCGGGGAGGCGCCGGAGGGCGCCGCGTGGTGCGCGGTGCCCTCCGGTCTCGGGACAGGCCTAGGTTGCTCCGAGGGTGCGGGCCTCGGTGAGGATCAACTCCTCGATCCCGTACAGGAAGCGCTCCATCGCCGGACGCGGGAGCACCGCGGGGTCGGCCGTCATGGTCAGGCTCAGTGCGCCCGGGGACTGCAGTGCGTCCAGGGCGTAGGTCAGGCCGGGGCGGGGCTCGAACTCCACCGGCCAGGTCAGGGTGGTCTCCTCGCCCGTCCCGGTGTCGGGGGAGGCGGTGACCAGCTCGCGGGTGTCGTTGAAGATGCAGGACCGGTCCGCGAGCGGGACGCCCTCGGCGGCGAGCCGCCCGATCTCGGCCTGCAGTCGCAGCTTGTCGTAGTAGGCGTGGCGGTAGGCGCCGATCGCGGCGGCGTTCGTGCGCCGGACGACGTCCCTGAACTCGGCGGTGGCGTCCGGGAGGTGGAACAGCCCGTCGCCCGCGACCACGCTCACCGCGTTGGTCAGCTCGGGCAGGAAGCGGTTGTTCACCACGACGTTCAGCACCGCCTCCGTCGAGCCCGACAGCCGGGCCGTCATCGCCGCCGTCGCCGCGAGCAGCACCGAGGAGGGCGTCACCCGGTGGGCGGCCGCCACCTGGTCCACGGCGCGGGGCAGCGCGGGCGAGCGCAGGACGGCGTTCGGGAACCTGGCGCCCGGCGTGGCCGGCTCGCCGGGCGGGGGGAACAGCCGGGCCGGGGCCAGCCGGAGCTTGCGCAGGAACTGTTTGCGGGCGCCCTCGTCCCGCCGCCGACCGCGCTCGGAGGCCTGGAACTCCGCCTCTTCCAGCGGCTGTTGGGCGGGCTCGCGGATCTTGGCCAGTTCGTCCGGCGAGGTGCCCTGGCAGAGCGCGGTCAGGTCGGCCACCAGGCGGTTCATCCCCGTGCCGTCCACCGCGGTGTGCGAGAGCACCAGGCTCACGTACCGGGCCGACCCGCCCGCCTCCACCACGCCGACCCGGATCGGCCACTGGGTGGCGGTGTCGAACGGCAGTGCCGCCAGCTCCTCGTGCAGCCGCGCGCCCGCCTCGACCGGATCGGCCGGCTCCGCGCAGTGCCGCACCTCCACCTCCAACCGGCCCTCGGCGTCGACCACTTGGTGTAACCGGCCGGCCTCGCCCGGCACCAGGCGGGTGTGCAGCGAGTCGTGCAGGTGGAGCAGCCCCTCCAGGCCGGCGAGCAGGGCGGGCAGCGGCAGCCCGGGGTCGAGCGGCGCCGCCGCGGCGATGTTGTAGCGCGGCGCGTCGGCCGGGGTGAGCCGGCTCAGGACGTCCCAGATGGCCTGTTGGCCCCAGGTGGCAGGGCCGGACCCGGCCCGGCCGGACGAGAAGGCGATCTCCAGCAGTTGACGAGTGGTCACCGTGTGGCTCTCCGATGTGGCGGTGGATCGTGACGTCGTGCCGGTGCGTTGGGAGCGCGGATGCTGCTGGGGAGAGTGTGGCGCACCGCCCGCCCGCCGTCGAGGTCCGAGGTTCGGGGCCCGGCGGGTGTGCGGCCGGGGCTTCCGCATCTATCTCGACGTGAAGTATCTTGATGTCGAGATTGATGTCGATCATGCAACGGGGGCCTGCCATGCGGGGGAACGGACTGATGGCGCAGCTGCGGAAGCCGCCGGGCGGGCGCGACGCGCGGATCATGCTGCTGGCGCAGTGCGTCGACCGGACCGGGAGCGGGGTGTGGGCGGCGGCCTCGGTGCTGTACTTCACCTACGTGTGCGGGATGGACGCCCGGCAGCTCGGCGTGCTGCTGGGCGTGGGCGCGGCGGCGGGGATCGCCGGGTCCCCGCTCGCCGGGCGGGCGGCCGAACGGCTGCCGGTGCGGTGGCTGCTGATCGGGTGCCACCTGCTGCGGATCGGAACGATGGGCCTGCTGCTGGTCGTCGACGACTTCGCCACGCTGCTCCCCGCCGTCGCCCTGACCTGTCTGGCCGAACGCGCGGCCAAGACCCTGGAGATGCTGTTCGCCACCCGGATCGCGGGCGAGCGGCGCGGCACGTACCAGGCGCTGTTCCGCAGCGTGGCCAACGCCGGGTACGCGCTCGGCGCGGGCATCGCGGCGATCGGCCTGGCGATGGGCACCACGAACGCCTACCGCGCGCTGATCGTGGCCAACGCACTCTCCTTCGCCCTCGCCGCCGTCCTGGTCTGGCGCACCCGGGAGCCGGCCGGGCGCGGCCTGGTCGCCGCGGCCTCCGAGGAGGAACCCGCCGCCGCGGCAGCCGCTCCGAGCCCCTGGCGCGACCGGGGCTACCTGCTGTTCGTTGCGCTGGACATGCCGCTGAACCTGGACGACTCGATCCTCAACGTCGGCCTGCCGCTCTGGCTCGTCCACCACACCGGCGCGCCGCACGCCGTCGTCCCGGTCTTCCTGATCCTCAACACGGTGCTCGTGGTGCTCCTGCAACTGCGCGTCTCGGCGCGGGCGCAGGGCCCGCGCGGGGCAGCCGCGGCGGTGGGCTGGTACGGCCTGACGCTGCTCGGCTGCTGCCTGCTGACCGCGCTCGCCACCGGCGGCGGGCCTTGGACGGCCTCGCTCGCGCTGCTGGCCGCGGCGATGCTCGTCACGCTGGCGGAGCTGATGCGCTCGGTCAGCTCCTGGGAGCTGGCGGTCGTCCTGGCGCCCCCAGGGGCCCAGGCCTCCTACCTGGGGGTGGCCGGGATGGCCCAGTCGGTGCAGAAGTCGGTGGGCCCGCTGCTGCTCACCGGCGTGGTGATGACGGCCGGTCCGGCCGGCTGGCTGGCCCTCGGCGCGGCGACCGTCGGCCTCGGCGCGCTCCAGCGCCGGGCCGGCCTGCGCCGGCTGGCGGCCCTGGCCGGCCCGGCGGCCGAGCCGTCGCCGCGGGTGGGGGCGGCGGTCGGCTGATCCGGCGCGTCGCGGCCGGGGGGGGTCCGCCGGGCCCAGAGCAGGGGATGGAGGGGGCGTCAGGGGACCGCGAAGTACCGGGGGGGGGAGGGA
>NZ_JBHVWW010000123.1:0-9321 GCF_042882025.1 Kitasatospora sp. NPDC058243 | reverse complement strand
TCCTGGAAGCGCATCAGCAGCTTGGCGATGGTCGTCTTGCCGGAGCCGGTGGCGCCGACGAGGGCGGTGACCTGCCCGGCGGGGATGGTCAGCGACAGGTCCTCCAGGACCGGCGGCCGGCCGGGGTAGGCGAAGGTCACGTCGTCGAGGACGATCTCGCCCTTCACCGTCTCGACGTCGAGCGGACCCCCGGTGCCCTCGGTCTCGACGGGCAGGGCCCGCAGCCGCTGGACCCGGTCGTAGGCCGCGAGCGTGCGCTGGTACTGGTCGACGATGCCGCCGAGCCGGTTCATCCGCAGCATCACCATCTGGGGCAGCCCGATCAGCGGGCTGAACACCTCGAACCTCAGGGTGCCGTTGAGCACGGAGCGGCCGCCGATCAGCAGGGTGCCGGCCATCGAACTCGTCGTGCAGACCCGGACGACCTCGGCGTGCCGGATCGTGCCCCGGTCGGTCTGCTGGTTGCTCTCCTGGGCTTCCTCGCTGAGCCGGTCGATGCGCTCGGCCTCGTAGTCCTCGGTGCAGAAGCTCTTGACGGTGGCGCCGGCTTCCAGGGTGTTCACCAGCTGGCTGTGCAGCCTGGCCCGGCGCTCGCCGGACAGGGCGTAGTCGGCCGCGGCCTTGTCCTGGTAGCGGAGCGACAGCCAGGCGATGACCGGGATCGGCAGGAACGCGATCCAGGCGATCTGCGGTGCCAGCAGCAGGAACGCCGGCACCAACAGGGCCAGGCTGGTGCCCAGTTGCAGCACGTCGTTCGCCGAGGAGGCGAAGAAGTTGCCCAGCTGCCGGACGTCGTCGGTGAGCACGCCGGCGATCCGGCTGGTCCGCTCGCCTTCCAGGTGCCCCAGTTCGAGGTGCTGCACGTGGGCGTAGGTGCGGCTCCGCCAGTCGTGCTCGATGTCCTGGCCGAGCCCGCGCCACTGGAGGTTCGAGGCGTACGAGAGACCTGCCACGGCAGCACAGGCGATGGTCACCAGCCCTGCCAAGCCCCAGAGTTGGGCGGTCGCGGTGGTCAGGCCGAAGCGGACCAGCGGCGCGGCCTCGCCCTTGATGAGAACCAGGGCGGTCCAGCCGAGGAAAGTGCCGAGCGCCATTTCCGAGACCTGGCAGGCGACCGAGAGCGCGGAGGCCCGGTAGAGGCGCCGACGGTGCGGCCCGACGATCTCCCGCAACGGGTGCAGACCCGTGCCGGCCCCGGACAGTTCCCTGGTCCGCTCGACCGCTCTGTGCCAAGCCCTTCGGACGACGGCGACCGTCGCGACCGTGACCCCGCCGAGCGCCACCAGCTGCCTGCTCAGCGCCGACCCGCGGATCAGCGCGATGCCGGCCGCTGCCCCAGCACCCACGGCGAGGACGGGTCGCAGCGCGGGACCGCGACCCGGAGACGAAGCCGGTTCGGCGGCGGGCCGGGTCGGCGCCGGACGTCCTGTCGCGACCGGCCGCGCCGCCACCTGGGCGACCGCCCGGCGCAGGATCCGGCCGACATCCGCGGCAGGCATCTGCGGTTCGTGCCGGACGAGGACCCCACCGGTGATCGGGTTCGCCTGCGCCTCGGTGATCCCGGGGGTGCGGCGCAGGGCCGCTGCGAGGACGTCGGCCGTCCGGGGCCGTCCGAGAACCAGCTTGACGTCCCAGCGCTGGCGGCCCGGAATGACCGAGCGCGGGCTCGCGTCCAGATCCACGGAGCGGATTCCGGCTGCGGCACCCAGCAGAGATGGCATGTGTACGATCACCTGTTTGCGGAGGTCACGGGCGATCCGTCATCGGGCACGACGGAGCACTGCGACGGAGTGGGAATTATGAACGGGCGGCCGATGCGGCCGGAAGGCCCGCGGCCGACCACCGCGTGGACACAGCTCGCGAGCTCGGTCGCGGTGTGCGTCCAGGCGGCGGGTCAGGTCGTGCCGGTGCGTCAGTGCGCCTTTCCGGCACCGACGGTCGCACGGATCTTCGGGGTCCTCGCCTCGGCCTCGCCCGGGTCGATCACCTCGGTCTTCTCCTCGACCGGGGCCGCATGCTCGGCGGCGCGATGGCCGTCACCGGAGATGACCTGAGCCGCCACCATGTCGGCGGCCACCTCGGCCGCGAGGTCGTGGATGTTCTCGCCGGCCTCCTGAGCGGCCTTCTTCACCTCCATGACGAGGCCGACGGACGTCTTGACGACGCCGCGCACCAGTGGCTTGAGGAGGCGCTTGGCCAGCGGCGCGACGACAAGACCGATCAGGAACGGCGGAACTACGGGCGGCATGGTGTTCCAACCTCTCTACGCAGACAGATGACAGGGGACCCGGGCGCTTGGGACTCCGGAGCGCGCACAGTAGGACGGACGGAAGTACCCCTCTCGCGGGGTGACCGGTTCCCGTCGCGGATTTCCCGCCGAACCGAAAGTCCTCGCCGCCGGGGCCCACCGCCCGATCCTCCGTCACCGTAGTCGAGCCAAGCTCACCAAAACCAAACATTCTCAACGGGATTCACTCGTGCGAGTGCAATCCGAACCACCAACCGCAACGAATCAAGGTATGTGTGCCAATCAACTTGGCAGATAATAGTATTTAGCGATCAATCGCGATCTCCGAGTTCCCGCGCGTCCGACAACTGACCCCTGTCCGCCTCTTTCCCCCGCTCGCACCCTCACCCGGAAGAACTCCCCCACAGCCCACCAGTCCGGGTGGCCGGACGCACCCGAGGTTGGGCCGGTCGGCTGACGACCCGGCACCGCCGGACCGACCGATCCGTCCGGCCCCCTGGTCCCGGCCCTGTGACCGGCCGAAGATGGCGACATGGGTGTCGACGAACCGGGTGCCGGACTGCTGGTGACGAACGTGCGTGTCTTCGACGGGATCGGAGCGGAGTCGGTGCCTGGGCACGTCCGGGTGGAACGGGACAGGATCGCGGAGGTGGTCCTCGGCACCCCGATCCCGCGCGGCATTCCCCAAGGCGCGACGGTGCTCGACGGCGGCGGCCGCACCCTCCTCCCCGGCCTCACCGACGCGCACGTCCACCTGTTCGCGATCGGCAGCACCATGACGGAGCTCCGGCTCACACCGACCGGCACCCTCCACTACCAGGCCCTGGCCGCGGCCCGCGACATGCTGATGCGCGGCTTCACCACCGTGCGGGACATGGCCGGAGACACCGAACCTCTCCGGCGCGTGCTGGACCGCGGGCTGTTCCCGGGCCCACGGATCTACCCGAGCCAGGCGGCCGTCTCCCAAACCGCCGGCCACGGCGACTTCGGGACGGTCCACGACGCCCCGACCGCCCTGGGCGGGCCACCGGCCCGGACCGAACAGATCGGGTTCACCCGGGTGGCCGACGGGCCGGAACGGGTGCTCGCCGCGGTGCGCGAGCAGCTGAAGAAGGGAGCCACCCAGATCAAGCTGATGGCCGGCGGCGGGGTCATCTCCGAGTTCGACCCGCTGGACGTCCTGCAGTTCACCACGGCCGAGTTGGAGGCCGCCGTCGCCGCGGCCTCCGACTGGGGCACCTACGTGACCGTGCACGTCTACACCTCCGAAGGCGTCCGCCGCGCGGTGCGGGCCGGAGTGCGCTGCATCGAGCACGGGCACCTCGTCGACGAGGACACCATCCGCTACCTCGCGGAGCAGAGCGTGTGGCTCAGCACCCAGCCGTTCGAGGTCGACGACCACCACTACGCCTCTCCGGACAGCGACCGCAAGAACCGCGAGGTCTGTGAAGGCGTCGCCCGCACCATCGCCTGGGCGGTGAAGCACGGCGTTCGGCTGGCCTTCGGCACCGACCTGGTGCTCGACCCCGGTAAGGCCCACCGGCAGAACGAGATGCTCGTCCGGCTCGGCAGCTACCTCAGCCCGGTCGAGGCCCTGCGGACGGCCACCTCCGGCAACGCCGAGCTGTTCCGCCTGTCCGGCCGCCGAGACCCCTATCGCGCCGCGCCACTCGGCGTCATCGCGCCGGGAGCATGGGCCGACCTCCTGGTCGTCGACGGCGACCCGACCACCGACCTGTCCGTCCTCGCCGACCCCGAACGCAACCTGCGACTGATCGTCAAGGACGGCGTCGTCCACAAGAACGAGCTCGGCTGACCCGAACACGAAGGGCCTGTTCCCGCGCAGATGCGCGGGAACAGGCCCTTCGTGGGTCACTCCGGTTGCCCCTGTCCGGCCCCCGGGGTGAGGGGAAGCCGAATGGTCGGCTTAGTACCAGTGGTTGGCCTGCCAGAAGTTCCAGGCGGCGTTCGGGCTGCCGTAGCGGGTGTTCATGTAGTCCAGCGACCACTTGATCTGGGTGGACGGGTTGGTCTTCCAGTCCGCGCCCGCCGAGGCCATCTTGGAGGCCGGCAGCGCCTGGCCCAGACCGTACGAGCCCGAGCTCGGGTTGGTCGCCGTGACGTTCCAGCCCGACTCGTGGGAGATGATCTGGCTGAACGAGGCCAGCTGGTCCGCCGGCACGATCTGCGCGGCGAGGGCCTGCGGGGAGGCGTCCGCGGCCGAGGCGACGGCGGGGACCACCGCGGCACCGAGGGCGGTCACACCGGCGGCACCGGCGAGAATCACGGCAGAGGTACGCATGCGGAGCTTGAAAGCGGGCATATAGACAAGACCTCAATCAGTTGGGCCGGTGTCACTCCCCGCCTCGACCGTGGCCGGACAGGGGCCGAACGGTCGCGGGATGTGACTCGGCGGTGAGCCGTTCACCGGCGGGACAGGAGCCGGTGTGGCTGGCGATGAATGCAAAGTTGCCAGACCGGATCGGCGCTCGCCAAGACCCCCTCGCTACGACCCGCCGTCGTAGCCAAGAGACCGGCACTGATTCGAGAGGCGGGCCGCCCGGAGCGCGCCGAACCCTCCCGGCCTGCGCAAACGCCCCCCAATAACATGCCAAATAGTTGCAAAATAGTGCAAAACGGACACCACTATCCGTCGTCGTACACCGCATTCGCATGTGAGCGCACTCACGGCCCCGCCCCCGGAGCCGTCACCGACCGACCCACCGTCATCACCTTGAGTCAGTGCCAATCGGCTGCCATTGAGACCGCCACCACACCCGGCCGACGCGGGAACGGCACCACAGCGCGTCGCCGCGGCTGTCGGCCCCCTGGTCGGCACGGCGACAGGCGGGCAGGGCGCGAAGCCGTCACGGGACCCCGGCCGGCCACCGAGACGCCCGTCCCGCCGGCTTCCCCCGCTCCGAAGACGTCCCGGCGTCGTTCGTCACCGTGTACGAGTCACCGGGCATCTCGATGCGGCCCACGCGGCCCACGCGGCCGGCGAAGCCCCGAGGATTTCAGGCGTACAGCGCGATCCTGGGCTGGACCGTACCCGGGCCGGCGTTGACGACGGTGAGCCGGTACCGCTGGGTGAGGGTGTGATGGCTGTGGAGGACCAGCTTCGCCGGGGTGAGGTCGGTGTACAGCGTGCCGGTCTCGCTGGCCAGCCGCACGGTCTTCCAGTGGCCGCCGCTCAGGATCTCCAGCTTGATGTCCGTCGGCGCGAGGAAGGGCCCGTCGTCCGGTGACTCGACGAGGATCTGCGGGGCGACGGTCCGGTCCGCCGACGAGTCGTTGCGGTAGGTGACCGTGATCGGGTGCGCCGCGTGGTCGGACGGCAGCGGCCGGTCGGGCAGGCCGACGAACGAGACCGGTGCGACAGCGGTCACCACCTGCGGGGCGAAGGCCCCCGTGGCGAGCGCCGGCGACGGCATCGTGAACGGCGCGGCCAACACGGCGGCGAGGGCGGTCGGGGCCAGAGCCCGGCGGAGGACCTTCCAGGTGGGCATGGTGTCTCCTTCGGTCGTCGACGGCGCTCCCGGGAAGTCCACCGGCGGCCGGGCGATCACCCACCCACCGAGCGCATCCCCGGCTGGACGGACTGCCGCCGCCGGGCAGCCCGGACCGTACCCATCCACCCTGCACACCAATGACCCAACGCGCATCCGCACCGGACCGGCGGCCCCGCCCAGGACCCTCCAGGAACGAGGCCCGGGAGACGCGAGGCTGCCGGCCCGGCAGAGATCGCGGGGGGCCGATCCGCCGGCGGGGTGGCCTCGCGCGGAGCCGCGTCGCTGATCTTGTGACGTCTGCACGCTCCCCCGTCGGCGGGTCAGGGACTGTCCTGTCCGGTGATGCGCCGTGCGACCTCGATGTGGCTGAATCCGGGGATGGGCGACCCAACGGCCTTCTCGTAGCGAACAGCGTCAGCGATCCCGAGCTTCTCGCCAGTGGAGAGGGTTCTGTTCGCCGTCCACAGAAGCATCCGCAGGTTTTCGTTCTGGACGTCGAGGAGAGTGGCGGCAGGCTCCAGCGGCGCACCGATGCCAACCCGCCAGTCGGCTACCGCAGTCCAGAAGCCGGCCACGGTGTCCCAGCAGATCGCGCTTCGGGGTCCAAGCAGCAGGCGCATCTCGTCGGGAGACCGGAACGTGTCGAGTCCGTGGGAGACGAGGTTCTGGAGGTTCTCCAGGAGCGCGACAACGAACTCGTACTCGGCCTCGTCGTTCAGCAACTCCTCGACGACCAGCATCACCTCAGCGGTCGCGCCGCAGTCCCGCCGGGCTGCCCGAAATGCGACCTGCCGGCAGACGTCCAGGTCGTCGCTGTGATCTACCGATCCTGGCCTCACACCCGCCAGTTCGAGGAGCCGTCGTGATCGCCCGGCCTGCCGTCGGCGCCATGGGATTCGCATCGTGTCTCTTTCCGCTTGCGGCAATGGCGATCACGGTCACCCGTGGTCGGCCAGCATGGCACGGCGTTCCGGGAGGCCACTCAAGGGGGTCGATCGCCGTGGGAGCCGAGGACGACCCAGCATCACAAGATCTGCGACTGAGCAGGCGATGGCCACGCCCGGCCGGGCTCGGTGGCCGGGCTCAGGGTGTGGACGGCGCGGACCGGGATGGCGTCCCGAACGGATAGGGACGGGGACGCCGGGCAACTCTCCCAGCTGATGTGACCAGGCGGTGCGCGACGAAGCCGAAGCGTGGGACGTGAACGCCGCAGCGAGCACCTGGCCCTCGAGATCTGGCTCGCCGAGGACCGCCTCAACTGGCAACAAGAACTCCGCAGGACGGGCCCTCACCGGACAGCACGAAGCACCGGCCACCGTGCTGGCGGCCGGTGCTTCGTCCCGTCGGACCCCGGGCTGGTCTACCAGTGCTCGTGGTGGTCGCAGCGCATGTCGTACTCGTCGTGTTCGTCGTGCTTGTGGTGCTTGATCGTGGTGGGGTCGGTGGCGGTGTGGGTGGTGGTGTCGCCGCCCCCGGTGACGGTCGCGGTGTTCGTGACCTCGTCGTCGGCCCGGCAGGAGACATCGACCTGCAGCGTGATGGGCGGGTAGCTGCTCCCGGCGGGAAGGGCGTCACTGCGGGTGCAGGTGAGCGTGCCCCGGTCACAGGTCCAGCCCGTGCCGCTGATGCTGTCGGCCTTGAGCCCCACGGGGAGGGTGTCGTGCACGGTGACCGTGGTGCCGTCGGTCGGGGCGGCCCCGGCGGCGTTGCCGACGGCGATGGTGTAGGTGCCGTCCCGCCCCTGGGTGAAGTGCCTGGCGTGGGTCTTGGTGATGGTCAGGGACGGGACCGTGTAGGAGATGATCACCTGGCCGCTGTGGTTCGCCGTCCCGATCGTCGAGAGCGCATAGCTCGTGCCGGTACCCGTGGGAGTGGCGAAGCTGCTGCCCCCACCACCCCCTCCCCCACCTGCTGCGGTGCCCCTGTTGTTGACAGCGCCGCTGCCGCCGCCCCCGCCGGCGAAGTACCCACCCCCACCGCCGCCACCACTAGCGATCTCAGAAGCGGCGCAGCCGCCGTCGAAGCTGCCCCCGGCGCCACCGGTACCGACCGTGGCACCCGAGAACCCGCTCCCCGGCCCACCGTTCATGACCGCACAGGACGGAACGGTGCCGGCGGCCCCGCCGGCACCCCCGGTGCTCGTGCTGGTGCTGCCACCGCCCCCGCCCTGCCCCGGCGAAGCCCCAGGGCCGGTGGCACTTCCCGAGGTGCCGCCGGTGGCGTCCGGCGTTGTCCCGCCGTTGCCCCCGTTCCCTCCCCTGGAGCCCGCTCCGGTGCCGCCGGCGGCACCGCCGCCCCCGGCGACCACCAGCAGGGAGCCGCCCGTGCTGACGCTGGAGGCCCCGCCTCCACCCGGGCCCTCGAAATGAAAACCGGTGAGCGGGAAACCGCCCCCTGGGGCGCCGCCGTTGAACCCGCCGGCACCCGGCGTCCCGGTGGCGTTGCAGCCTTTGCCACCGGTGCCGCCGACGTTGACGGTGAAGGTCGTCGATGTGGTGGTCTGCGGCAAGGTGGTCACCACCCGCGCCCCCGCCCCACCGGTCCCCGTGACGGAACAGGCGGTGCCGGTGTTGTCGGCGCCGCCGGCACCGTCCGCGGTGATCGTCACCACCGCCGCCGCCGGAACCGTCAAGGTCTGCGAAGCGCCGGTGAAGGTGAAGGTCTGCGACGGATCAGCCCGCTGCGTCCGCACCGGCACGGCCCCCACCGGCGCGGCGGTCGCCGGTGGAGCCGTGGCCGCCAGCAGTGCCATACCGGACAGCAGCGCGCTCCCCACCGACACCACCCCCGCACCGCGCTCCCCACGCCGTCCGCCCGAGCCGACCGGATCGGATGCGACGACGGCACCGCCCGGGGTCGCCTCACCGGACAGGGCCCTGTTGAACACGGTCACGGGCCGCTGACGGCCGACCCGGTACCACGGCGGATCGCCCTGTCCACGAGTACGAGCGCTCATCCGCAGGTTCACCTCTCCTCACAAAAAAGCGCCCCGCACCCCCGCGCGACAAGGCGCAAGCGACACAGGACACCTGATGAAAAATCATGACAAACCACAATTAGACGCCCATACCCAAGCACTTCGAGGTAGCGGGACAATGAGAAACGCCGTGTGTCGCAACGCCCGCGCGAGCCGGCGAGGGACCGGCATCCGAGCAGGTCACCGTCTGGTCCTGACGCACTCGGGATGATCCAGTCGGCCTCCGAAGCCCGCTTCGAGGCCGGCCTCGACTGGGCGCGGGCCTGGGCGAAGGGCCACGCGGGGCCAGCAGCGGCCACCGGGGCGGCGCATCCACCTACGGCCGCCGTACACCCAGCTGCAGCTGCTCCTCCAGCTCCCCCCGAACGCCCACCGGCGCCATGCGCAGGTGCTTCCTGCGCGGCATCCTGGGAGGGGTGGCACCGTCCGGCACCCCACCCCGCTACAACTCCGAGGGGGCCCGCAAGAACCAACAGGTCTTGCGTCAATTCCTGGAGTCTCAATGATGAAGTCAAGATGCCTGCGCGACCGGTGGGGCGGAGGTGAAGATCCGGTTGTCGCGCAGGAGCGCCCACAGCACGTTC
>NZ_JBHVWW010000122.1:0-10569 GCF_042882025.1 Kitasatospora sp. NPDC058243 | reverse complement strand
CCTCCGGCGCACCGGAGGGGCCCTTCCGTCGTCCCGCCACCCGGGGGCGGCGACCACCCGGTACGCCATCCGGTACGCGGAAACGCCGAAGACCGGCCTGGCGCGCTGGGCGCTGGGCCGGTCGGCGAAACTACTGGCTACGAGCGGCGAGAGGCCTGCGACGGCCCGGTGCCCGGCTCGGTGTCGTCCTCGTCGTCGAGGTCGGCATAGCGGGCGGCGTACTCGGCATACGGGTCGTCGTCCTCCTCCTCCTCGATCGGCTCCGGGTCGATCGGAGCGGTGGACGGCGATGCGCCCAGCTCGTTGGACAGACGGTTAGCGTCAAACCCGCCGCTGTTGTACTTCAGCTCGCGGGCGACCTTCGTCTGCTTGGCCTTGGCCCGGCCGCGCCCCATGGGTCGACCCCCTCAACGATGGGGCTCACGGCCCCGAGTCTGACACGTGTTCATGATCAGGAGCGGCCTGCCCGAATGGGAGGACCGTCCCTTGGAGCATTAACGGTACCTGTTTCCGCCGCTGGACGGTACGTCGTCGGTGTGACGTGGCGCGCACCGACCGCACCCGAGACCAGGTCTTCCCAGGTCAGGGGAGGTTTTGCGGCGGTTTGCGCGCTGTCCGGAGGTGTCTCAGGTCCGTCGTTCCAGGACCGATTATCCCCCCAAGGGGGACCTTGGATCACCCGATCGGGCGCAGAAGTGAGAATCCGGTTCCACATCGTGATGCGCGGGGGACGGCTGGGCCCCTCCCGCCCGGGGGCGGGTCACGGGGGTGCGGCCGCCCCCCGCGCGTCCGAGGTTCCGGGGGCGCCGGATCAGGCCCGGCGGGCGCCCGGCAGCAGGACCGTGCGCAGCGCGCTGATCTCGCGCATCCGCTTCTCGGCCAGGCGGTCGGCGGCGACCGCCGGCGGGACGCCGTCGGAGGCGGCCCGGGTGAAGATCTCCAGGGTGGTGTCGAAGATCCTGGTGGCCTTGTTCTTGGCCCGGTCGAAGTTGAAGCCCTCGATCTCGTCGGCGACCTGGATCACGCCGCCGGAGTTCACCAGGTAGTCCGGCGCGTAGAGGATGCCGCGGTCCGCGAGGTCCTTCTCGACGCCCGGGTGGGCCAGCTGGTTGTTGGCCGCGCCGCAGACGATCGTGGTGCCGGACTCGCCGAGCGCGGCCACCGTGTCGTCGGTCAGCGCGCCGCCCAGGGCGCAGGGGGCGTAGACGTCCAGCCGGGCCTGCAGCAGGGCGGCGGTGTCGGCGACGACCTCCACCTCCGGGTGGGCCGCGCGGACGCGGTTCACGGCGGTCTCGGAGACGTCGGTGATGACGACGGTGGCGCCGTCCGCGACGAGGTGGCCGACCAGGTAGTGGCCGACCTTGCCGACGCCCGCGACGCCGACCCGCTTGCCGCGCAGGGTCGGCTGGCCCCAGCGGGCCTGGGCGGTGGCGCGCATGCCCTGGAAGACGCCGAAGGCGGTCAGGATGGACGAGTCGCCGGCGCCGCCGTGCTCGGGCGAGCGGCCCGTCACGAACTGCGTCTCGCGCGCGATGACGTCCATGTCCTGCACGTAGGTGCCCACGTCGCAGGCGGTGATGTAGCGGCCGCGCAGGGACTCCACGAAGCGGCCGTAGGCACGGAGCATCGCCTCGTTCTTGTCCTTGTTGGGGTCGCCGATGATGACGGCCTTGCCGCCGCCGAGGTCGAGCCCGGCCAGCGCGTTCTTGTAGGACATGCCGCGGGACAGGTTGAGCGCGTCCTCCAGGGCCGCCTCCTCGGAGGCGTACGGGAAGAAGCGGGTGCCGCCGAGGGCCGGGCCCAGCGCGGTGGAGTGGATGGCGATGATCGCCTTGAGCCCGGAGCTGCGGTCGTGGCAGAGGACGACCTGCTCGTGGCCGTCGCCGGGGGCGCCGTCCTGCTCGGTGCGGAAGATCCTGCTGAGCACTCCGGGTGCGGGGTGCGTGGCGGATGTCTGTACGTCGGTCACTGTGGTGACTCCAGTATCGAAGGCCCGCCTGCTGTGGTGCGGGCGCCTAGGGCGAAGCGTAGTCGCGGGAGCGTCGCCGATCCGCCCTCTTGTCCGAGCTTGTCCCGGTGGTCCGAGGAGTGAGACGCAGGGGGGTGCGCGGTGCGGGCGCGAACGGTTCGGGGGCGCGCCCTCCCGGGGCCGGTCGGCGCGTGCGACCATGCAGGACGTGACCGTCGTGCGCACCTCGGTACTGCCGCCCTACGCCGCCCACCTGCGGGTCTACGAGCCGCTGGCCGCCTACCCGGAGTCCGAGCGGGTGCGCTGGCAGGCCTACGCGGCGGAGCACGGCCCGGACGCCGTCGAGGCGGCGCAGCCGGTGGCCGCGGCCGTCCTGGAGGAGCAGCGGGAGGCGCTGGCGGAGCTGGCCGCCCGGACGCCCCGGGCGCTGCCCGAGCGGGAGAGCGGGCGGGCCTACCTGCGGGTGGTGGACGGCGTGCTGTACGTCTGCCCGTGGGCGACCAGGCTGCGCAGCTGGCAGGCGCTGGAGGAGCTGCGGGCGGCCGCGCCGGTGGCGCTGCTGGACACCGCGGTGCCGCCGGTGGCCCGGGCGGCGGCGGAGGCGGACCGGGAGCGCTGGCGGGCCGGCCATCCGGACGCCCGGCCGTGGATCCTGACCAGCCGGTGGGAGGTGCCGGTGCGCTGGTTCCTGCCGTTCGGGGACGAGGACCGCTGTTTCGTGCCGGCGCAGGAGCCGGGCAAACCGGGGCGGGCGGCGGCGCTGTTCTACCTGGTGCCGATGGCGCAGGCGCGCCGCCGGGTGGCCCGGGCCTTCCGGGCGCTGCGTGAAGAGGTGCCGGACGGGGAACTGGTCCGGGGGGCGGAGCAGATCGGGCGGTGGCTGGAGGAATTCCATCCGCGCTCGCTGGTGGAGCTGGACTACGGGGGGCTGGTGCATGTGCTGGGGCCGGAGCGGCTGTTGGCGGATCGTTCGGCGGGGGAGCTGGAGGAGGGGCTGCGCGCGCTGCGGGCGGGGGACACCGCGCAGGCGCTGCACGCGTACGGGGAACTGACGGCGCGCTGGCGCAGGGTGCTGGCGCTGCGGTACGCGAACTGACGTCCGACCACCCGTGTATGACTGTAAGAGTCCTATGGCCCGAGCTGGATGACCAAGGTCCCGGTTCGGGTCAATAGCTGTCGAACGTGACACTACTCACCGTTGACGCGAACTTACCCCTATGTGCAAAAATGGGACAACCAGCCCAACTTCACGCGGGCATGCCCACTTTTGGGTGGTTCTGGAGTCGATGCGTGCTTTGCGGGGAAACAGGGGGTCTGGTCCCCTCGTAACCAGGCGTCACGGCCGCGTGACTGCCCGTTATGGGGTGGTCCATCGCCATCCGTCGCTCTTGAACCCGTGAGGGGTCAATTTTGGCGGTTTGGTCGATAGGGCTGGACGGATGGTGTAGTTGTAGACACCAGGACAAGCCGTTCGTCCTATAACCGACTCGGCCCGTCTATGCCATTTCGGGCATCGCGGGCCAAGGTGCAGAATTTGAAGGATAGAACCGCCCTGGTTCGGTTCTCCCGAGGAGGCCGCTCATGACCGCTCGTACCCCTGATGCTGAGCCCCTGCTGACGCCGGCAGAGGTCGCCACCATGTTCCGCGTGGACCCGAAGACGGTCACTCGTTGGGCCAAGGCGGGCAAGCTGACGTCCATTCGCACGCTCGGCGGTCACCGCCGTTACCGCGAGGCGGAGGTGCGCGCTCTGCTGGCCGGGATTCCCGCTCAGCGCACTGAGGCCTGATAGGCCAAAGGCTCTTTAAAGGGGCCGCTTACCGGACTCCGCCGGGTCCGGTAAGCGGCCCCTTTGCCATGCCCGCCCGCCGTGCCCGGGTACTCGGCACAACGTACGGAATGCTGAACTCCGGATAACGATTTGATGCGCATGATGCGCATGATGCGGGGGGGATTTACAGTTAATGGCTGTACAATTTTACATATTAAATTAGTGAGGTCTTGGTGAGGGTGGTGCGGGGGTGCTCTCGGGAAAAGATAAGTGACGACCGTCACACCGTCTGTCACTTGTGGTCTGGACCTGGTCCGGGATAAACACCGGACGCCAAAAGCGAGAGGCCCGGAACCTGACGGTTCCGGGCCTCTCGCACTGCGGCGATCCCGACGGGACTTGAACCCGCGACCTCCACCTTGACAGGGTGGCGAGCTAACCAACTGCTCCACGGGACCAGAGTTTCCTGATCTCGTTCACTCGCTTGCCGCGCTGCGAACAAGACAGACTGTAGCCCATGGTGGGCCCCCAGGTCGAACTGGCACCTGAGGGCCCTCGAGGAGGCCGCCGCCCAGCTCAGAGCGTGGCCCTGGCAGCCTCCATCGCCTTGGTGATCCGCTTCTCCGACACCGGGCTCGGTGTGCCCAGCGACTGGGCGAAGAAGCTGACCCGCAACTCCTCGATCATCCAGCGGATCGCCAGCACCTCCGCGGACGGCTGCCGGCCGGCCGGCACCGCCGCCAGCAGCTCCCCGTACTCCCGCTGCACCTGCTGGACCTTCAGCAGCTGCTGGGCGTCCCGCTGCGGGTGGTTGGGCAGCGCCTCCAGCCGGCGGTCCACCGCCAGCAGGTAGCGCTTGAGGTCCGGCAGCCGCTGCCAGCCGGTGTCCGTGACGAAGCCCGGGTGCACCAGGGAGGCCAGGTGCAGCCGGATGTCGTTCACCGCGTTCAGCAGCACCGGGCTGCTCACCGACTTCAGCCGGGTCGAGGCCTTGTGGAAGGCGATCAGCGCGGTGGCCGTCTTCAGCGTGGTGTCCGCGGACAGGTCGTACAGGTCCGCCCGCACCTTGTCGTGCAGCGTGCCGAAGGCCGCCTCGTCCCAGGCCGGTCCGCCGGCCAGGGTCATCAGCCGGTCCGTCGCACAGGCCACCACGTCCTCGAAGAGGGCGTTCACCGAGCCGTGCGGGTTGTGCGAGAGCGCCAGCTTCGCCTGGTTGCCCAACCGGCCCTGGATCGACTTGGCCGGGGAGGTGGTGGTCAGCATCAGCAGCCGGCGGGTGCCCGCCCACATCGACTGCGTCTGCGCCTGCGGGGTGTCGAACAGCTTCACACCGACCGACTCCCCCTCGTCCACCAGGGCCGGGTAGGCGCGCAGCGAATGGCCGCGCGAGCGCTGCTCGAAGGTGCGCTGGAGCACGGGCAGGCCGCCCGGCCAGGCGGTCAGCCCGCCCTGCTCGATGCCCTGGCCGGAGGCCGCCGAGGACAGCGTCTCCTTGAGCTTCGGCTTGAGCCGCAGCCGCAGCTCCTCCAGGTCCTTGGACTCGGCGAGCTTGCGGCGGCCGTCCACCACCCGGAAGGTCACCTTGAGGTGGTCCGGCACCCGCTCGTCGTCCCAGGCCTCCGGCGGCACGGTGATGGCCGTCAGGCGCTTGAGGGCGTGCTCCAGGGATGGCAGCAACGGCTCCTGGCGGTCCTTCACCGCGCGCAGCGCCGCCTTCGCGAAGTCCGGCGCCGGCACGAAGTTGCGCCGGATCGCCTTCGGCAGCGACTTGATGTACGCGGTGACCAGCTCCGTCCGCAGGCCCGGGATCTGCCAGTCGAAGCCCTCCGCGGTGACCTGGTTGAGCACCGGCAGCGGGATGTGGACGGTCACGCCGTCCGCGTCGCTGCCCGGTTCGAACTGGTAGGTCAGCTGGAAGCGCAGCTTGCCCTGCTGCCAGTGGTCCGGGTAGTCGGCCTCCGTGACGCCGTCCGCGGAGTCGTTGATCAGCATCGACTTCTCGAAGTTGAGCAGGTCCGGCTGCTCGTGCCGGGCCGTCTTCCACCAGGAGTCGAAGTGCCGGGTGGAGACCACGTCCTCCGGCAGCCGGGCGTCGTAGAACTCGAACAGGGTCTGGTCGTCGACCAGGATGTCCCGGCGCCGGGCCCGGTTCTCCAGCTCCTCGACCTCACCGAGCAGCTTGCGGTTCTCGGCGAAGAACCGGTGGTGGGTCTCCCAGTCGCCCTCGACCAGCGCGTTGCGGATGAACAGCTCGCGGCACAGCTCCGGGTCGATCCGCCCGTAGTTGACCTTGCGCTGGGCGACGACAGGCATCCCGTAGAGCGTCACCCGCTCGTACGCCAGGACGGCTCCGGCCTTCTTCTCCCAGTGCGGCTCGCTGTACGTCCGCTTGATCAGGTGGCCGGCCAGCGGCTCCACCCACTCCGGCTCGATCTTGGCGTTGATCCGCGCCCACAGCCGGGACGTCTCCACCAGCTCGGCCGACATCACCCAGCGCGGCGGCTTCTTGAACAGGCCCGAGCCCGGGAACACCGCGAACCGGGCGCCGCGCGCGCCGCCGTACTCGCGCTTCTCCACGTCGAACAGGCCGATGTGGGAGAGCAGGCCGGCCAGCAGCGACTGGTGGATCCGGTCGGCGTCCGGCTCGGCGTCCTCGTGCGGCTCCTCGATGGTGACGCCCAACTGCTTGGCGACCGTGCGCAGCTGGGTGTAGATGTCCTGCCACTCCCGTATCCGCAGGTAGTTGAGGAACTCCGCCTTGCACATCCGGCGGAAGGCCGAGGAGGACAGCTCGCGCTGCTGCTCCCGGACGTAGCGCCACATCGCCAGGTAGGACAGGAAGTCGGAGGTTTCCGAGTTGAACCGGCGGTGCCGCTCGTCGGCGGCCTGGCGCTTCTCGGCGGGGCGCTCGCGCGGGTCCTGGATGGACAGCGCGGCGGCGATCACCATCACGTCGCGCACGCAGCCGTTCTTGTCGGCCTCCAGCACCATCCGGGCCATCCGCGGGTCCACCGGGAGCTGGGCCAGTTGGCGGCCGAGCGCGGTGAGGCGCTTGCGCGGGTCCTTCTCGTCCGGGTCCAGCGCGCCCAGCTCGTGCAGCAGGTGCACGCCGTCCTTGATGTTGCGGGAGTCCGGCGGGTCCAGGAACGGGAAGGCGGCGATGTCGCCGAGGCCCGCCGCCGTCATCTGCAGGATCACCGAGGCCAGGTTGGTGCGCAGGATCTCGGCGTCGGTGAACTCGGGGCGGGAGAGGAAGTCCTCCTCCGAGTACAGCCGGATGCAGATGCCGTCGGAGGTGCGGCCGCAGCGGCCCTTGCGCTGGTTGGCGCTGGCCTGGCTGACCGCCTCGATCGGCAGCCGCTGCACCTTGGTGCGGTGGCTGTAGCGGGAGATCCGGGCGGTGCCCGGGTCGATCACGTACTTGATGCCGGGGACGGTGAGGCTGGTCTCGGCGACGTTGGTGGCGAGGACGATCCGGCGGCTGCCGGAGCGCTGGAACACCCGGTGCTGCTCGGCCGAGCTCAGCCGGGCGTACAGCGGCAGGACCTCGGTGGACTTGAGTTTCAGCTTGTCCAGGGCGTCGGCGGTGTCGCGGATCTCGCGCTCGCCGGAGAGGAAGACCAGGATGTCGCCCGGGCCCTCGGCCTGGAGCTCCTGGGCCGCTTCGCAGATCGCCTGGATCTGGTCCCGGTCGCGGTCGGCGTCCGTCGCGTCGTCGTCCTCGTCCAGGTCGTCGACGAGCGGGCGGTACCGGACCTCCACCGGGTAGGTGCGGCCGGAGACCTCGACGATCGGGGCGTCGTTGAAGTGCCGGGCGAAGCGCTGCGGGTCGATGGTCGCGGAGGTGATCACGACCTTGAGGTCCGGTCGGCGCGGGAGCAGCTGCTTGACGTAGCCGAGGATGAAGTCGATGTTGAGGCTGCGTTCGTGCGCCTCGTCGATGATCAGGGTGTCGTACTGGAGCAGTTCGCGGTCGGTCTGGATCTCCGCGAGCAGGATGCCGTCCGTCATCAGCTTGACCAGGGTGTCCTGGCCGACCTGGTCGGTGAACCGGACCTTCCAGCCGACCGCCTCGCCCAGCGGGGTGCGCAGCTCCTCCGCGACCCGCTCGGCGACCGTACGGGCGGCGATCCGGCGCGGCTGGGTGTGGCCGACCAGACCGCGCACGCCGCGGCCCAGCTCCAGACAGATCTTCGGGATCTGGGTGGTCTTGCCGGAGCCGGTCTCACCCGCGACGATCACCACCTGGTGGTCCCGGATGGCCGCCAGGATCTCGTCCTTCTTCTGGCTGACCGGCAGCTCGGCGGGATAGCTGATCGGCGGGACGGCACCGCGGCGCTGCTCGACCAGCAGCTCGGCGCGGTCGATGTCGGCGGCGATCTGGGCGGCGACCTTCTGCCGGGCCTCGGGCTTGCGGACCCGACGGGCCCCCTCCAGTCGGCGCCCGATCCGCACCTGGTCGCGAAGGGTCAGCTCGGGCAGGCGGGCGGCCAGCTCGCCGATACCGGGACCCTCGGCGGGTGCGGGGGCGGACTGGACTGCGGGAGAACTCACTGCGGGCATCCCTCTAGGTTCGCAAGGAGGTACGGCGGCGCGCACCTCGGTTTTCGAGCCTCTCCAGTGTCACAGCCACCGGCGGCCGAGCGCGAACGGCGGGTCCGGGTGCCGGCGACGTCGGGCCGGGCGGCTCCGGGCCGGGCCAGGCAACGGTTCGCGGCGGTTTCGGGCTCTGGGGGTTGAGGAGGTGCTCATGGGAGCCCAGAAGACCGCGAGGGACGAGGAGTTCCGCGCGTTCACCGGCAGCGCGTGGACGCGGCTGCTCAGGACGGCGTACCTGCTCGCGGGGGACAGGCACACCGCCGAGGACCTGGTCCAGCAGGCCCTGGAGCGGGCGTACGTCGCCTGGAGCCGGGTCCGGGCGGCCGACGACCCGCACGCCTACGTGCGCCGGATCCTGATCAACGAGCACGCCCGGCGGTTCCGCCGCCGAGCGGCCGAGGACCTGGTCACCGCCGTCCCCGACCGGGCCGCACCCGAGGGCCCCGACGGCTACGCGCGGCTGGACGAACGGGCGGCGCTGCTCACGGCCCTCGGCACACTGCCGCCCCGGCAGCGGCAGGCCGTCGTGCTGCGGTACTGGGAGGACCTCACCGAGACCCAGACCGCCGCGGCGATGGGCTGCTCGGTCGGGACGGTGAAGAGCCAGGCGGCCAGGGGCCTGGCCAAGCTGCGGGAGGCCTCCTCACTCAACGGGCTGGCGAGCATCGGAGGCGGAAGATGAGCGACGAGGGCAACGTGGGCGGCGAGGGCGCCATGGGCAACGTGGGCGGTGCGGGCGGCGAGGACACGGCCGGGGCGGGGGCCGGGGGCGCGGCCGGCGCCGAGGCCGCGGCGGCGCGGGTCCTGGGCGAGCTGGCCGGAAGCGTCGAGATCGGGGCCGTCCCGTACGACCGGCTGGTCGCCGGGGGGCGGCGCCGGCTGCGGCGCCGGCGGCTGCTGACCAGCGGGGCGGTGGCGGTGCTGGTCGCGGCGGCCGTCGTCGGGGGGACGGCGCTCGGCGGGCTCGGGCGGGGGCGGGGGCCGGGCAACGCGGCCGACGCGGGGGCGGTGGTGGCGGACGCCTCGACCGTCACCGCCGCAGAGGCCGCCGGGGCCGCCGGGGCCGCCGGGGCCGCCGCGACACCGACCGCTCCCGCGCGGGATCCGTTCACCCCGGTCCGGGTCGTGGTCGGCCAGGGCACCACGAACGGCAGGCAGTGGCAGGCGTGGGCCGCGTTCTGGCCGGCGGCCGCCACCAAGGAGGACGCCCTCCGACAGGCCCGGCTGATCTGGGAGGACCGGCACGCGGCCATCCCGCAACTGCCGGAGACCACCCGGGCGGACATCGACCGGAGCTGGCGCCCGGACGTGGACCTGGTGAACCTCTACGCCACCGTGGACGGGCAGCGCCAGGTCGACGACGCGATGCACGACACCCCCGCCCCGGGGGTGCCGGACGGGGCGATCATCGACCGGGCCACCTCCGGAGGAGGGACGATGCTCGGGTTCAAGGGCGGGGAGCTGGGCGCCTCGCCGGTGGTGATCGCCGGGGTCCGGCCCCGGGTTGCGAAGATCGTGGTCACCTGGGACACCGGCGGCGTCAGCGAGTCGGCGCCGGTCGCCCTCGGGGACTCCCCGACGCGCTGGTACGCGATCGCCAGGAAGCCGGGCGCCCAGGCCCGCACGTTCACGTACTACGCGGCGGACGGCTCCGTGCTGGGCACCGACGCCAGCTGGTTCCGCTCCTACTGAACCCTCCCGGCGCCGTGCCGGCCTCGACGCCGCCCGCGCGACCTGCCCACCTCCCCCTCGGGTCAGCTCGCCCGGCCGCCTGGCGAGCTGACCCGAGGGGAGCCGCCCGAGATCAGCAGGGCAGCAGGTCGCCGGTGACCAGCTCGAAGCCGAAGGGTGCCGGAACGCGCATCGTCTCGCCGAACGCGATGTCCTCGCGCCGGTGGTACCGGGCGCCGTCCGGCCTGCTGAAGAGGGTGACGGTCTTCTCCCGCGCGTCGACCAGGAGGTACAGCGGGATCCCCATCAGCGGGTAGTCCCGCACCTTCCCGACCCAGTCGTTCTCGGGGTTGGAGGGCGAGACCAGCTCGACCGCGATCGCGGCCAGCTCGGCGGGCACCTGGTTGATGCTCCTATGGGTTGTCAAGCGGTGGTGAGCCATTCGCGGTAGGCGTTGGCGAGGTTGTCGTCTCGGCGGGTGCCGCGTTCGAGGGTGGAGATGGTGGCGGGCCAGACGCCGAAGTGGTTGGCGACGGCGGTGAGGGTGATGTTCTTGGCCT
>NZ_JBHVWW010000121.1:0-10747 GCF_042882025.1 Kitasatospora sp. NPDC058243 | reverse complement strand
GCTCAACACCCGCTGGTGGCACGCCGACAGCTGCCGGGAGGCGGGCGACCACCGGCAGGCCGTCACGCTGTCCGAAGCCCTGGTGGCCGACCACGCCCGCGTCCACGGACCGGAACACCCCGACACCCTGGGCGCCCGTCTGGCGCTGGCGCAGGCACTCACCGCCGCCGGCCGGCACCGCCGGGCGCTGGAGCTCCACCAGGAGCTCGTCGCGGACCGGGCCCGGCTGCAGGGCCCCGACCACCCGGACACCCTCAACGCCCGCTGGTGGCTGGCACACGACTGCCAGCAGGCCGGCGAGCACCGCCGCGCGGTGGAGCTGTACGACGCGCTGGCGGCCGACCGCAGCCGGATCCTCGGCGCCGACCACCCCCAGACCCTCACCGCCCGCTGGTGGCAGGCGAACGGCCACCAGCGGGCCGGCCACCACCGCCGCGCGGTGGAGCTGTTCGACGCACTGGTGGCCGACGACACCCGGATCCGCGGTGCCGACCACGCCGAGACCCTGGCCACGCGCGCCGGACTGGCCTGGGCCACCTCCGCCGCGAAGGACCACCGCCGCGCCATCGCCCGCTACGAGGCCCTGGCCGCCGACCGCACCCGGCTCCACGGCGCCGACCACCCGCTGGCCCTGGACGCCCGCGGCTCCCTGGCCTGGGCGCACGGCGAGGCGGGCGAGCACCGCCGCGCCGCAGAGCTGCACTCCGCGCTGGTGGCCGACCGCACCCGGCTCCAGGGCCCCGACCACCCCGAGACCCTCGACACCCGGCGCTCGCAGGCGGCGGGCCACCGCGAGGTCGGCGAACTCGACCGCGCCCTGGAGCTGTACGAGGCACTGGTCGCGGACCTGGCCCGGGTCCTGGGCGCCGACCACCCCACCACCCTGGACACCCGGCTCGGCCTGGCCCGGACCTGCCGCGACGCGGCCGAGCACGACCGCTCGGTGGACCTGTTCCGGGCCCTGGTCGCCGACTACGAACGGGTGCTCGGACCGGACCACCCCGACACCCTCGACGCGCGGCTCGGCCTCGCACGGTCGGTGGTGGCGGCGGGCGACCACCCCGCCGCCGCCGAGCTGTACACGGCGCTGCTGGCCGACCAGGAGCGGGCGCAGGGCCCGGACCACCCGGACACGCTCACCACCCGGTGGTGGCAGGCCGCCGCCCACCGCGACGCGGACGACCAGCGCCGCGCGGCCGAGGCCTTCGGCGCCGTCGCCGCCGACCGGGCCCGGGTGCTCGGCGCCGACCACCCGGACACCCTCAACGCCCGCTGGTGGCAGGCGTCCTCGTACCGCGCGGGCTACGACCTCCAACGCGCGCTCGACCTGGCCGCGCCCCTGGTCGCCGACACCGAGCGGGTGCTCGGACCGGACCACCCCGACGCCCTCGGCGCCCGGTTCCTGCTGGCCTGGACGTACCGGTCGGGCGGCGACCACCGCCCCGCGACGGAACTCGACGAGGCGCTGCTGCGGGACCGGATCCGGCTCCAGGGCCCGGACCACCCCGGCACCCTCGCCTGTCGCGGCAGCCTCGCCCAGGACCGCCGACTCGCGGGCCTCCTGCACCAGGCCGAGGCCGAACGGGAGGCACTGGCCGCCGACCGTGCGCGCATCCACGGCCCCGACCACCCGGACACCCTCCACCAGCTCTCCCAACTCGCCGAGGCCGTCCTCGCCACCGGCGAACTCGACCGCGCCACAGCCCTGTTCACCGAGCTGATCGCCCACCGGAGCCGGGTCCAGGGCGCGGACCACCCGGACACCCTCGGCGAGCGCTCCAGCCTCGCCTCCACCCACGCCCGCGCCGGCCGGCAGCGGCAGGAGATCGTCGAACGGCTGATGCTGCTCGCCGACCACGAGCGCGTACACGGCCAGGACCACCCCGACGCCCTCACCGCGCGCGCCGACCTCGCCCACGCCCACCGCCGCCGCTGGGAGCACGACCGCGCCGACGCGCTCTACCGCGCCCTGCTGGCCGACCGCACCCGGATCCTCGGTGCCGAACACCCCGGCGCCCTCGACTCCCTCAACGCCCTCGACACCCTCGACGCTCTCGACGACCGGGACAGCATCGCGCTCAACCTCGTCGAGGCCGGCCGGTACGCGGAGGGCGCCGACTGCTACCGGGAGGTGCTGGCCGCCGTCGAATCGGCCCTCGGTCCGGAGCACCTCCTCGCCCACGCCGTGCGGTACGGCCTCGCCCAGGCCCTGGTGCTCGCCGGGGACCACGCCGGCGCGATCGCCGAACTGTCGCCCCTGACGCCGGACTGGACCCGACCCGCCGGCCCCGCCCTGCCCGGCCTCGTCCGGTCCGGGTGCGTCCTCGCCCTCGCCCGCCACCTCAACGGGGAGCACGACGCGGCGGTGCGCCTGGCCGCCACCCTCGCCGCCTGCGCGGACGACGCCCTCGGCAGCACCGACGACGCCACCCTCACCGCCCGCGAGGCCCACGCGCTGCTGCTGGCCTGCGGCCCGCGGCCGCTGCGCGCCGTCGTCCGGCTGGAGGAACTCGCCGAGGAGTGCGCCGCGAGCCACGGCCCCCGCAACTCCCTCACCCTGAGCATCCGCCAGAGCCTCGCCCACGCGCGGCTGCGGGCCGGCGACGCCGTCGGGGCGGTGCGGGTGTACGAAGGCATCGTCGCCGACCGGATCCCGGCCGGGGCACTGCTGACCGGGCACCGGCAGGCCGACGACGTCGCCGTCAGCCTCGGCACCCTGCGCCCCGGGCTGCTCCCGGTGTTCCCCACGCTGGCCGTCGGCCTGGCCGCCGCGCTCGCCGCGAGCGGGCGCCGGGACGCCGCCCAGGGCCTGCTGGCGGCCGTCCACACCGCGCGCCGGACCCTGATGGGCCCCGGCCATCCGCTGGCGGTGGAGAGCCGGACGGCCCTGGCCCGACTCGACGGCGGCGCAGCCGAGTCGCCGGCCCGACTCGACGGCGGCGCAGCCGAGTCGCCGGCCCGACTCGACGGCGGCGGGCCGCAGTCGCTGCCGGCCGCACCCGTCCGCGCGGAGCTCGGCCCGGAACCGTCCGAGCCGGCCGCGCTGATCCGGCGCTCGCGCGGGTCGCGGCACCGCCCCCCGGCGCCCGCGCCGGCCAGGACGGCCTGGCGGCCCCGGCTCACCCTGCTCGACGAGCCGGCGGTGGGGGCCGCCGTGCACCTGGAACTGCGGCTGGAACCCGAGGTGCCGCAGAGCGACCCCGGCGAGCTGCCGGGCCTGCGCCTGGTGGCCGTCGCCGCCTCGGACGCCGTGCTCGATCCGCCCGTCGCCGACTACAGCCCCGCCGGGGAGCCCGTCCGCTTCGCGCTGACCCCGTCCGTGCCGGGGCCGCACACCGTCCGGATCACCGTCTACGACCGGGGGCACGGCGCCGTGCTCCAGGACCTGTGCGCCGTCGTCGAGGTCCCGCCCGTCGCGCAAGCCGCCACCGTCGCCGCCCAAGCCGTCACCTCTCAAGCCATCACCGTCGCCGACATCGCCCAGGACGAGGAGTAATCGCGTGGCCCGGGACCTCCTCGTCGAGATCCGCCAGAACCCCTCCGCCGACTTCACCCGGCTCCCCCGGCAGCAGGCGCCGGACGCCCCGCAGGCCAAGGAGCCGGCCCCGCTGGACCTCGTGGTCTCGCTGCGCCGCCACCGCGACGACCTGTTCGTCTCCGCCTTCCGGCCCGGCGAGCGCACGCCCTGGTCCCGCCCCCACCGCGCGGAGCTGAAGGTGTCCGCCCCCGCCCTGCTCGCCCGGGCCTCCCGGCTGCGGACCGTCTGGCGCGACCGCCTGGTCCAGTACGACCCGGAGCCGATCGGCGGCTACCCCTTCGCCCAGGCCGTCGACTTCAACCGGCTGGCCGGCGTCGCCGAGCGGCAGGTCGCCGAACTGGCCGAGGAGGGACGGTACTTCCTGGAGGTGATGCTCGACGGGCCGGAGCGCGAGCTCACCGTCTTCCGCGAGTACCTCACCCGGACGCTCACCGAGCACGGCTCGCTGCGGATCAGCTTCGACTCCGACCTCCACCTGCCCTGGCCGATGCTCGCCGTCGACGGCGGCCACGCCGACCCGTGGGCGGACTTCCTCGGCCACCGCCACCAGGTCGAGCAGACCGGCGCCGGCTACCCGCCGATCCAGCCGCCGTACCCGGCCCGCACCAGGCCCGTCACCAGCCTCAACACCGACGACCAGCTCACCGACGTCGGCCGGGCCCCCGAGGTCCGCAAGCTGCTGGAGGACCGCTCCCAGCTGACCGTGCGCACCGAGTCCGAGCCGCTGCTCAAGGCGCTGTCCTCCGCCGTGCTGGACGAGGACGTCATGTACTTCTGGTGCCACGGCCAGTTCGTCGCCGGCGACTCCCCGTACGAGCAGCTCGCCGTCCGGCTCTCCGACGACCGCCAGATCGACGCCGACCTGGTGCGCCGCCACCGCCGCCGGCACGCCGAGGCGCCGGACGCCATGTTCCGGCCGTTCGTGCTGCTGAACGCGTGCCACACCGGGCAGTCCACGGCCGCCGAACTGGAGCACCTCGGCCGGGCGCTGGTCGACCTCGGCGCCAACGGCGTGCTCGGCCCGCAGATCGAGATCCCGCAGGTCTTCGCCGCCGAGTACGCCTTCGCCTTCCTCGACCTCTACCTGACCGGGGAGTTCACGGCGGGCGAGATCACCCAGCAGCTGGTCCGGCGGTTCGCCCGCGAGTACCGCAACCCGCTGGCGCTCACCTACTCCCTGCACTGCGGCCTCGACAGCATCCTGGAGCTGACCCCGTGACGGCGCCCACGCCCATCGCCACCGCCACCGTCGACCTGGACGAGGAGGGCCGGCTGCTCGTCCCCGGCACCCGCACGCCGGTGCCCGAGGCCCGGATCGCCCAACACCTCGCCCGGCACCTGCGCATCCCCCCGCGGGCGACCGACGTCTACGTCTACGTCCACGGCTGGCAGACCAGCCCCGCCGCCGCCGACCGCTCGGCCGCCGCCCTGCTCACCGAGGCCGCCGCCCTGCACCGGTCCGCGCCGACCGCCTACCCCGGGCTGACCAGGGGGTTCCGCCCGTGGTGCGTGGTGGTGCGCTGGCCGTCCTCCAGCCTGCCGTCGCCGGCCGGCTACCGCCGGATCCGGGCCCGGGCGCACGCCATGAGCGCCCAGGGGCAGGCCGGGCGCGTCCTGGGCCACCTGCTCGGCTACCTGGACGCCGACCGCGGCGACCCGGCCTCGCCCCGCGTCCTGGCCAACCGCAACGGCCAGTACCTGCACCTGGTCGGCCACTCCTTCGGCGGCCGCTTCCTCTGCGAGGCCGTCCAGTACGCGGCCGACCGGCCCGCCGGGCCGCCGGTACTGGGCTGGAGCCGGCCGGGCGACCCCACCCGGCCGTTCACCGTCGACAGCGCGCTGGTCTTCCAGATGGCCGCGCCCCGCGACGCCTTCACCCACCTCTTCCCCCGGCTGTTCCTCGGCCCCGGCCGCCCCGGCGCCCCGCTGCGCGGCCCGCTGGTGCTCACCCACTCCCGCTGGGACCGCGCCACCGGCTTCTGGCACCTGCGCGCCGAGGGCCGCCCGGGCATCGGCCACTCCGGCACCGGCGTCGCCCCCGTCCCCCAGTTCAGCACCCGGCTGCGCCCCACCGCCTCCCCGTACCCGCGCACCGAGTTGGACCACCCGATCGTCAACATCGACGCCGCCCGGGTCTACCGCGGCGGCCTGGCCACCCGCCTCAACCCGGCGGGCGCCCACTCCGACTTCCACCACCCCGAATCCGCCCACCTGCTGCTCAGCCTCGCCGCCCACTCACGCTGACCGCCCGGGCCCCCGGCCCGGGGCGGGCCCGGCAACTCCCGCCGGGCACCCGAGGCCGCGCGTTGATCCGACGCGAGGTGTCAGACCCGCCCCAGCGGCAGGAGGTACTGCACGGGCTCGTCCAGGTCGTCCAGGCCGAGGAGTTCGTGGGCGAGGTCGTCGTGGACCCCGCCGAGGGGAATCGTGCCGAGGCCGAAGGCCGTGGCGGCGAGCAGCAGGTTCTGGGTCAGGTGGCCGGCCTCCAGCAGGCCCAGGCGCAGCGCCCGCAGGCCGTAGCGGCTGCGCAGCAGGGCGAGGTCGACGTAGACCGCGAGGACCGCGGGGGCCTCGTCGATGCCGACGGCGTCCGGATCCGCGGCCGGGCGGGAGAGGTAGGAGGAGAGGGCCTTGAGGTCGTCGAGGGCGGGGGCCGGGCCGATCGGGCGCAGCGCGCGGCGCTCCGGCAGGCACTGGTAGGTGCCGGCGGGCAGGCCGTCCACGGCGAGGGCGAGCAGGCGCAGACGGACGCTGTACAGCGCGCCCGCGCTCGGGTACGGGCGGTGGGCGGGGTCGGTGCCGTCGGCGATCGGCCGGCGCAGTTCCGGGCCCGGTGCGCACGCGGACCAGAGCACCCCGCCGAGGGTGGCGGCAGTGAGCGGGCCGGTCAGCGGGCCGCGGGCGGAGCGACGGGTGCCCAGGACCTCGGCGAGGGTGAGCTCCGGCAGGGGCTCGGCGGGCAGCCGGACGTCGTCGGGCTGTTCCTGCGGGGCCGGGCGGGGCGCCAGGTCGCGCAGCGCGGTGTCCTCGCTGCGGCCGATCTGGAACTTGCTGCGCTCCAGGTACTGGTAGTCGGGGGCGTGCCGGTCGGCGGGGAAGAAGGCGAACGGCCGGTCGGTCTCCAGCAGCGTGCGGGCGGCGAGCCGGCAGACCGCGCGCTCCTCGTCGGGACCGACGCCGAGGCGGTTGAACAGCATGTGCAGCTGGGAGGCCCAGGCCCAGGACAGCCGCTCGGCGGCCTCGGGCGGCGAGGCAGCGCGCATCCGGTCGGCCGCGGCCGCCACCTGCCCGGACCAGTCGGTCAGCCAAGGTGCGGCGGCGCCGGTGTCGAGTGCCTCGCGCAGGGCCCGGGCACGCCGGGCCAGCGCGTCCCGCTGCCGGGCGAACACCGTGTTGACCCTGGTGTGGACGGCCGCGCCGGGCAGCGGCCGGTACTCGGTGACCCAGCGCCAGGAGGCGGCGTGGCGGCGCAGCCAGCGGGCGGCGGAGAGGTCGTCGAGGCCGAGCGCGTGGGCGGTGGTGTGGGCGAGGTCGAGGGCGAGCGGCAGGCGGGCGGCGGTTGCGGAGGCGGCCCGCAGGGCACGGACGGCCGTGCGGGAGGAGTGGCCGAAGAGGTCCTCGGCGATCGGCAGCAGGGCCGGGCCGCCGTAGCGTTCGGTCTCGGGCCGGTAGGGCACCGCCGTCACCTCGCCGTGGCGGGGCGCCCAGGGGCCGGCGGGCGGGGTGCGGCGGGCGGCGAGGCGGGCGAGGTCGGCGGCGAGTCCTTCGGCCTGCTCCGGCGCGCCCGGGCCGTGGAAGCGGATCCGCAGGTGGGGGCCGCCCTCGCCGTAGCGGATGAAGAACCAGTCGGCGTCCGGGTCCGTCGTCAGCCCGTCCATCAGCGGGGCGAGGTCGTCGGTGACGAAGGCGTCGGCGTCCCGGGCGGTCAGGGGAAGCGCGAGGTGCAGGCTCTGCCAGTGGGTGGTCGGCCGGTGGTGGGTGGTCATCGGGTCCTCGGGGAGGGGGTCGGGGCCGTCACGGGAACGGGTGCGGGTGGAGGGCCAGGTCGTCGTGGTGCAGCGGGCGGGGGCTGCGGCCGAGCCGGTGCGGGACGGCCAGCAGCCGGGGCAGGCCGCGGGTGCGGCGGTTGACGTGCCCGAAGGTCATCGGGAGGGTCCCGGGGATGACGACCTTGGCGCAGTGCAGGCCGAGCCGTTCACGGACCCCGGGCTCGTCCTGGGTGACCACCACGACGTCGAGGCCCTCCTCGGCGAGCCGGGCCACCGTCCGCTCCAGCAGCAGGGTCAGGTCGGTGACCGGCTCGGGGGCGCCGGGCCAGCGTTCGGGCCAGGGCACCGGGGGCGGGCCGGCGAAGAGGAAGTCCAGGCGGGGCTGCGCCTCGGGCAGGGTGTTGAGGCCGACGTGGTCCTCCAGGCCGACCACCAGCTCGGGGCGTTCCAGCATCGGCCGCAGCCGGTTCGGGTCGCGCGGCCCGCCCGGGGTGGCCGGGCGGTGCGCCGCCTCCTGCACGTTGGTGACCACTTCGGCGACGGCCGAGCGGATCGCCGCCCGCGGGTCGTGGTGGGCGCCGGCCGCCAGGAAGGTGCGCGGGGCGTCCGGGTGGCTCCCCCGGTAGCGGCAGAGGGCGATCACGGCGGGAACACCGAGGTCGTTGGTGGCGTCGAGCAGGGTGAGCCGGTAGCCGAGCAGGCGCGCGCGGTCGGCGAGGTCGGCGACGGCCGGGTCCTCGACGGGGACGGCGACGCCGGGCAGCGGGGTCCGCGCGTACCAGGCCATCAGGAAGGCGTCCCGCTCGGCGACCTCGAACAGCCCGTAGAGGGCGGCCTCCTGGGGGCTGTTGCCGAGCCCGCAGCCGTTCGAGGACTCGTAGACCACCCTGGGGCGGTCCCGGTCCGGGAGCTCCCAGTAGGCGACGTGCTCCGGCACGGCGAGCGGGCGCGCGTGGGTGAGGGACCAGCCGTGGACCCAGTCCAGCACGAGGTCGGGGGTGTACGGGACGGTGGCCCGGTTCGGGTGCCCGTGGTGCGCGGGATCGGGCAGCCCCAGCCGGACGGGGTCGAGGACGGCCTCGGGCCCCAGGTCGCGCGCGAGGTCGCCGTAGGAGCCCCGCAGGACGGTCCTGCGGCCGAGCGGCCGCATGCCCGCGAAGCGCTCGACGCTCTCGAACAGCGCCACCCGCTCGCTGGACCGGAAGTCCACGGCCCGCCCGTAGCCGCCGTCGTCGAGCAGCCGGCCGTCGGTGACCCAGGCGGTGGTGAGGGCGAACGCCGAGTCCTCGGTGCGGAACAGGCGCCGGACCGGGCCGAAACGCTCGTCGTACAGCTCGGCGCGCAGCCGGTCGTTGGCCCTGCCGTCGGTGCCCGTCAGGTCGTTCGCGCCGCGCAGCACGGCCGGATCGGGCAGCGGGCGGGGTGTCAGGGGCAGCCGGGCGGCGGCGGGCGAGTCGGCGGGCAGCGGGCGGCAGACCGGGCAGCCGCCGACGGGGCGGACCAGGTGGGTGGACCAGGTGGCGCGGTCGCCGTGGACGAGGTGGACGGTGGCGTGCGGCCCGGACTCCGCCCGGTCGGCGGCGAGGTCGGCGGCGAGCGCGGCGACCGCCTCGGTGAAGGCCGGGGTGCCGGTGCCCGCGAGCGCCAGTGCGGGGCTGTGCCAGGGCACCCGGCCGCCCGCGGTGGCCAGGCGCTGGTACTCGGTGCAGCTCAGACAGGCCGACGCCCCCGGCTCCAGGACCGGCCCGACGACCGTCAGCGCGCCGTCCTCCCGTACCGGCACCAGTCGCACCGGGTGCTCCAGCGCGTGGCGGCTGAGTCGGGCGGCCAGGTCGAGGGTCCAGCTGGTGAGGTGGACGACGGCGGTGCCGCTCGTGGTCGCCAGCGCCCGCTCGGGGTCGAGGACCGGCAGGTCGGTGGCGGTGGTCATGGGTGGCCTCCGGTGGTCACGAGAACCGTGAAGCCGCAGCCGTCCAGGGCGTTCGCCAGGGGGCGGGCGGCGGCGGTGGCGGGCTGCCAGGGGTCGGCGCGCAGCCCGGTCAGGCGGCCCAGGGAGTCGCGCAACGCCGCTTCCCGGCCCGCGAGTTCGGTGATCCAGTGGTCCGTCCAGCCCTCGTCCGTCCAGCCCGGGTCCGTCCAGCCTGGCTCCGGGCGGCCTGGGTCCGGGCGGCCGGGCGGCTGCCGCCGGGCGGCGAGCGGGGCGGCGGCGCCGGTGAAGATGGTGTGGTGGGCGGCGGACAGGCCGTGGCCGGCGGCCATGAGGCGGGTCAGGGCGGACAGGGCGGCGACGGCGACCGCGTCGGCGGGGGTGGCCTCGACGGCCCGGCCGAGGACGGTACCGGCGGTGGCCACGACGGCCAGGAAGGCCTGCTCGTCGGCCAGTTGGCCGAGTTCCAGCTCGGGAGCGTGGCCGAGGCGCCGGGCCAGCGCCGCCCACCAGTGCGCCGCCTGGGGGTGCTCCCGCCAGGCGGCCCACGCGAGGGGGCGGCCCTCGGACGGACGGGCTTGGGCCGCGCGACGCAGGGCCCGGCCGAGTGCGTGGTCCGGGTCGGCGCCCACGACCGGGGCGGTCGGGTCGAGTGCGGCCAGCCGGAGTTCGGCGGCCCGGCAGGCGGCGGCCAGCCGGGCCAGGTCCGTCCGGGCCGCACCGGCCACCAGGGTTCCGGCGGGTGTGCGGCAGGAGACCAGGGCCGCCGGCAGTTGCGGCAGGCCACCGGGCGAGGGCGCGTCGAGTACGCCGAGGCGCGGATCGCCGAGTGCGGTGACCCTGCGCAGGGCCTCGGCCAGTCCGTCGGGCGGCCCGGCGGTACGGCCCGGGCCCGCCGCCCACGGGTGGTAGTCGGCGCGCGGCGGGCGGGCCTCGGCCACCAGCACCGCCGGGCGGCCGACGAGCAGCCGCGGATCGCCGTCCGGATCGCCCGGGTCCGGCAGGCCGGCGACCGCGCAGAGCAGCCGCTGCGCCGTCGCGGCGGCGAGCAGGGCGGGGAGCGTCGCGGGTGGTGGACCCGCACCCGCCGGCGTGGCGTCCGCCCGCAGGCGGGCCGAGACGGCGGCGGCGTCCGCGCGGACGCGGGCCGGGTCGGCGGGCGCGGTCACGAAGCCGCCGTCCGCGTCGCACTGCATGGCGACCGCCACCGGCGGATCACTCACGGCGGCCACCACCCGCCCGACGGGCAGGCCGGCCTCGGCGAGGACGGTCGGCTCCGCCCCGCCCCGGGCG
>NZ_JBHVWW010000120.1:0-10897 GCF_042882025.1 Kitasatospora sp. NPDC058243 | reverse complement strand
GCAGCGGATCGCCCTGGCCCGCGCGATCCTCAAGGACGCGCCGGTCGTCATCCTCGACGAGGCCACCTCCGCCGTGGACAACGAGACCGAGGCCGCCATCCAGCGCACGCTCCGCGGCTTCGCGGTCGACCGGACGATGGTCATCATCGCCCACCGGCTCTCCACCGTCCGCCACGCCGACCGGATCTACGTCATGGACAAGGGCGGCGTCGTGGCCGAGCAGGGCACCCACGACGAACTCCTCGCCCGGCGCGGACTCTACGCATCCCTGTGGCAGCTCCAGGCCGGCGAACTCGCCGCCTGACCGCAGCAGCCGCGCCACCCGCCACCCGCCCGCCGACCGCGTGACGCCACCGCGGTCGGCGCGCCCCGGCCCGCCCCGGCGCGCCCTCACGCCTGCCCACATTCCTGGAGGTACCCCCATGTCCCGTCGCGACGGCGACACCCTTCCCCTGACAGCGGCCCAGCGCGAGATCTGGCTCGCCGAACAACGGGCCCGCACGGCGATTCCGGCCTACCGCATCGGCGATTACCTGGAGATCCACGGCCCGGTCGACCCGGACCTGTTCGCGACCGCGCTGCGCCGCGTCGTCGACGAGGTCGACGCCCTGCACGTGCGCTTCGTCGACGGCGCCGAGGGCCCGCACCAGGTCGTCCGCGCGCACACGCGGTGGCAGCCCGCGCAGGTCGACGTCAGTGGGGAGGCCGCGCCGCTCGCGGCGGCCCGGGAGTGGATGGACCGGGACCGGCGCCGGCCGCTGGACCTCGCCCGTGACCCGCTGTTCCGCTACGCGCTGATCACGCTGGCGCCGGACCGGTGCGTCTTCTACCAGAGCTACCACCACCTGGTGATGGACGGGTTCGGGTACGCCGTCGTGGGCCGGCGGGTGGCGCAGGTGTACACGGCGCTCGCCGAGGGGCGGCAGGTGCCGCCGTCCCCGTTCGGCTCGCTGGGCGACCTGGTCGCCAGCGACGAGGCCTACCGCGACTCGGAGCAGTACCTCGCCGACCGTGCCTACTGGACCGGACGGTTCGCCGACCGGCCGGCGCCGACCCGGCTGTCGGAGCGCCGGCCGGGCGGCCCGTCCGCCCCGTTCCGGCGCACCCCGCCGGCCGGACCGCTGCGCCCCGAGGCGCTGCGCGACGCGGCACAGCGGACGGGCGTCCGCTGGTCCCGCGTCGTGCTCGCGGCGACGGCGCTCTACGCGCACCGGCTCACCGGGGCCCGGGACGTGCTGCTCGGCCTCCCCGTCACCGGCCGGGTGGGCGACCCGGTGCTGGCGGCGACGCCCGGCGCGGTGTCGAACCTCGTGCCACTGCGCCTGTCGGTGCGGCCGGACCTGCCCTGGTCGGAACTGGTCGAGCAGGTGGACCGGGAAGTCGCCGCCGCGCTGGCACACCAGCGGTACCGCAGCGAGGACCTGCTCCGGGACCTCGGGCAGGCCGGCACGATCGAGACGGCGTTCCCACTGGTCGTCAACATCATGTCCTTCGACTCCGAACCGAGCTTCGCCGGGCAGCCTGCCACGGTGTACGCGCCCCTGGGTACCTCCGCCGACGACTTGGCGGTCTGGGCCGTGGGCGGGCGCGACGAGTACGGTCCGAGGATCGAGCTCGGGGCCTACGCGGAGGTGTGCACGGAGAGTGAACTCCTCGGCCACCAGCGGCGGTTGCTCGCCCTGCTGGACACCCTCGCGGACTGCGACCCGCAGCAGCCGCTCGGCCGCATCGGCCTGATCGGGGCCGACGAGCAGCGCGAACTGCTGGCCCTCGGCACCGGCAATGGTTCCGGTTCCGACACCGGCATCACGACGGAAGCCCCCGCGGCCCTGCTGCCCGAGCACTTCCGGGCCCGGGTGCGCGAGACGCCGGGCGCCGTCGCGGTGGTCTCCGGCGAGGAAACGCTGACGTACGCCGAACTCGACGCCCGCGCCAACCGCCTGGCGCACGCCCTGATCGCCCGGGGCGCCGGGCCCGAGCGGTCGGTGGCGCTGGCCCTGCCGCGCTCGGCCGCGCTGGTGGTGGCGATCCTGGCGGTGCTGAAGACCGGGGCGGCCTACCTCCCGGTGGATCCCGAGCACCCGGCCGCCCGGATCGCGTACCTGCTCGACGACGCCCGGCCGGTGCTGCTGGTGACCGACGCCCGCACCGCCGGCCGGCTGCCCGGATCCGGCCCCGCCGAGCGGCTGGTGCTCGACGACCCGGCCACCGCCGCCCGGCTCGCCGACGGCCCGGCGGCGGAACCCGCGGTGGCCGTCGACCCGCGCCACCCCGCCCAGCTCGTCTACACCTCCGGCTCCACCGGGCGGCCCAAGGGCGTGGCGTCGACACACGGCGCCCTGGCGCACCTCTTCGTCCACCAGTGGCGGGAGCTGTTCCAGCCGCTGCTCGGGGACGGTGCCCGGGTGGCCCTGACCACCTCGGCGGCGTTCGACGCCTCCTGGGACCAGCTCTTCGGCCTCTTCGCCGGACACCAGCTGCACATCCCCGGCCTGGACACCTGGGCGGACCCGGACGCCTTCGTCGACTACGCCGTGCGGCACCGGATCGACTTCGTCAACGCCACCCCGTCCTATCTGCACCTCCTGCTCTCGCACGGCCTGCTGGGCAACGCGGAACACCGCCCGGCGGTGCTCGTGGCGGGCGGCGAGGCCGTCCCCGAGCAGCTGTGGGCGCAGCTGCGGGACGCCGACGGCGTGGCCTGCTTCAACTTCTACGGGCCGTCCGAGTGCACCGTCGACGCGGCCGTCGCGCCGGCGGCGTCGAGCCCGCGCCCGGTGATCGGTCGCCCCGTCGCGGGCGCCCGGCTGTACGTGCTGGACACCGCGCTGCGGCCGGTGCCCGCCGGGGTGCCGGGCGAGCTGTACATCGCCGGTACGGGCCTCGCCCGCGGCTACCTCGACCGGCCCGGCCTGACCGCCGGGCGGTTCGTCGCCGACCCGTACGGACCGGCCGGCGCCCGCATGTACCGCACCGGCGACCGGGTGCGGTGGGGCGCGGACGCCCACCTGGAGTTCCTCGGCAGGACGGACGACCAGGTGAAGATCCGGGGCTTCCGGATCGAGCCGGGCGAGGTCGAGGCCGCGCTCGCCACCCACCCCCGGGTCGCGCAGAGCGCCGTGGTGGCCCGGACCGACGACGAGCCCCGGCTGGTCGCCTACGTCGTCCCGACCGCCGGGGAGCGGGTCGAGCCGGACGGGCTCCGCGCCCACCTGCGCGAACGGTTGCCGGAGCACCTGGTGCCCGGCGCGTTCGTGCTGCTGGACGGGCTCCCGCTGACGCCCACCGGCAAGCTCGACCGCCAGGCGCTCCCGGCCCCCGGCCCGGCGCCGGTCACCGCCGGACGGGCCCCGCGCAGCGCGGCCGAGCAGGTGCTCGCCGGCCTCTTCGCCGACGTCCTCGGCGTGTCCGGGGTCGGCGCGGACGACAGCTTCTTCGACCTCGGCGGGCACTCGCTGCTGGCCACCCGGCTGATCGCCCGGGCCCGCTCGGTGCTCGGCGTGGAGCTGGCCCTGGCCGACCTGTTCGACGCGCCGACCGTCGCGGGCCTGGCGGCGGCCGTGGACCGGGCAGGCCGGGCGCGGCCCGCGCTGTCGCGACGCGAGCGGCCCGACACGGTGCCGCTGTCCTTCGCGCAGCGCCGACTGTGGTTCCTGCACAGCATGGAGGGGCCCGGCGCCACCTACAACGTGCCGCTGGCCCTGCGCCTGTCCGGGGACCTCGACCGGCGGGCCCTGGAAGCCGCACTGGCCGACGTCGTCGAGCGGCACGAGAGCCTGCGCACCGTCTTCCCGGTGGTCGACGGCGAGCCGTGCCAGCGGGTGCTGGACCCCGACGCCGCCCGGCCCCGGCTGCGCGTCACCGCGGTCGCAGCGGGCGACCTGCCGCAGCGGCTGGCGGAGGCGGCCCGGCACGGCTTCGACCTGGCGGCCCAGCCCCCGCTGCGCACCGAGCTGTTCGAGCTGGGCGCGGACGAGCACGCGCTGCTGCTGGTGGTGCACCACATCGCGGGCGACGGCTGGTCGATGGGCCCGCTGGCGCGGGACCTGACCGCCGCGTACGCCGCACGGGCGGCGGGCGGGAAGCCCGAGTGGGCCCGACTGCCCGTCCAGTACGCCGACTACACCCTGTGGCAGCGGGAGCTGCTCGGCGCGGAGAGCGACCCGGACAGCCTCCAGAGCCGGCAGCTCGCCTCCTGGTCGCAGCGGCTCGCGGGGCTGCCGGAACAGACCGAGCTGCCCTTCGACCGGCCCAGGCCGGCCGCGATGTCCTTCCGGGGAGCGCAACTGCCGGTCCGGTTCGACGCCGAACTGCACCAGGGCCTGCGCGAGCTCGCCCGGGGCGGCGGCGCCAGCCTGTTCATGGTGCTCCAGGCCGGGCTGGCCGCCCTGCTCGGCAAGCTCGGCGCCGGCACCGACGTACCGATCGGCACGCCGATCGCCGGGCGCACCGACGAGGCCGTGGACGAGCTGGTCGGCTTCTTCGTCAACACGCTGGTGCTGCGCACCGACCTGACCGGCGACCCGACCTTCACCGAACTGCTGGGCCGGGTCCGGGCCGGCGCGCTGGCCGCGTACGCCCACCAGGACCTGCCGTTCGAGCAGCTGGTGGAGGCGGTGAACCCGACCAGGTCGCTCGCCCACCACCTGCTCTTCCAGACCATGCTCGCCCTGCAGAACGCGCCCACGGGCACCTTCGACCTGCCGGGGCTGCGGGTGACGACCGATCTGGTCCACACCGGTACGGCCAAGTGCGACCTGACCTTCATCCTGACCGAACGGCCCGGTGAGGACGGCCTGTCGGGCGTGCTGGAGTACAGCACCGACCTCTTCGACGAGGCCACCGCGGCGGACCTCGTCGAGCGCTGGCTGCGCCTGCTGCGGGCCGTGGCCGCCGACCCGGGCCGCCGGATCGGCCGGATCGACGTGCTGTCGCCGGACGAGCTGCGCGAACTGCTGCCGTCCGCGGCGGGTGCCGAGGACGACACTCCGCAGAGCACCATCACCGCGCTCGTCGAGGAGCGGGTACGGGCCGACCCGGCGGCGGTCGCGGTGGTGTGCGGCGAGGCCGCGCTGACGTACGGCGAGCTGAACGCCCGGGCCAACCGGCTGGCCCACGCGCTGATCGGCCGGGGTGTGGGGCCGGAGCAGCTCGTCGCCCTGGCGCTGCCGCGCTCGGCCGAGCTGGTGGTCGCCGTCCTGGCCGTCCTCAAGGCCGGCGCCGCGTACCTGCCGGTCGACCCGCAGTACCCGGCGGCCCGGATCTCCTACCTGCTCCAGGACGCCCGCCCCGCACTGCTGCTGACGACTCGTCAGATCGGTGACCTGCCCGGCGCGGAGTCCGTGGACCGGCTCCTGCTGGACACCGCCGACCTGGACGGCCTGCCGGACACGGACCCCGCCGTCGCCGTCGACCCGGGCCACCCGGCGTACGTCATCTACACCTCGGGCTCCACCGGCAACCCCAAGGGCGTGGTGGTCCCGCACCGCAACGTGGTGCGGCTGTTCGGCACCACGCGGGCGCTGTTCGACTTCTCCGCCGAGGACGTCTGGACGCTCTTCCACTCCTACGCCTTCGACTTCTCGGTGTGGGAGCTGTGGGGCCCGCTGCTGCACGGCGGCCGGCTGGTGGTCGTGGACCACGAGACCAGCCGCTCGCCCGGCCGGTTCCTGGAGCTCCTCGCCCGCGAGCGGGTGACGGTGCTCAACCAGACACCGTCCGCCTTCTACCAGCTGATGCAGGCCGACGCCGAGCACCCGCGCGAACTCGCCCTGCGCACGGTGGTGTTCGGCGGCGAGGCCCTGGAGCCCGCCCGCCTGGCGGCCTGGTACGAACGGCACCCGGACGACGCGCCGCGGCTGGTCAACATGTACGGCATCACCGAGACCACCGTGCACGTCACTTACGCCGCGCTCGACCGCTCGGCCGCGACCGCGGGGGCGGCCAGCGTGGTCGGCGTCGCCATCCCCGACCTGCGCGCCTACGTGCTGGACCCCCACCTGCGGCCGGTGGCCCCGGGCGTGGCCGGCGAGCTGTACGTGGCGGGCGCCGGTCTGGCGCGCGGCTACCTGAACCGGCCCGGCCTGACCGCCGGGCGCTTCGTCGCCGACCCGTACGGGCCGGCGGGCAGCCGGATGTACCGCAGCGGCGACGTGGTGCGCAGGGCTGTGGACGGAAGCCTGAGCTTCGTCGGCCGGGCCGACCAGCAGGTGAAGGTGCGCGGCTTCCGGATCGAGCTCGGCGAGATCGAGGCGGCGCTGGCCGCACACCCCGGCGTCGCCCAGGCCGCCGTCCTCGCCCGGCAGGACCGCGCCGACGACACCCGGCTGGTCGGGTACCTGGTGCCGGCCGCCGACGTGGCCCCGCGCTCGGCCGAGCTGCGCGCGTACCTGCGCGAGCGGCTGCCGGAGTACATGGTGCCCTCGGCGTTCGTCGAGCTGGACGCGCTGCCGCTGACCACCAACGGGAAACTGGACCGCCGGGCGCTGCCCGCACCGGAACTCGTCTCGGCGGGAGCGGGAGCCGGCCGCGCGCCGCGCACCCCGCAGGAGCAGATCCTCTGCGAGCTGTTCGCCGAGGTCCTCGGGGTGGCCGAGGCCGGCGTCGAGGACAGCTTCTTCGACCTCGGCGGGCACTCGCTGCTCGCCACCCGGCTGGCCGCCCGGGTCCGCGCGACCCTCGGGGTCGAGCTGGAGCTGCGCACCCTGTTCGAGTCCCCGACCCCGGCCGCGCTGGCCGCCGCCCTCGCCGGCGCCCGCCGCGCCCAGCTGGCCCTGGCGCCCTACCCGCGCCCGGAGAAGACCCCGCTGTCGTTCGCCCAGCGCCGGCTGTGGTTCCTGCACCAGCTGGAGGGCGCCAGCGCCAACTACAACATCCCGCTGGCCTGGCGGCTGACCGGACCGCTCGACCGCGAGGCGCTCACGGCGGCGCTGGCGGACGTGGTGGCCCGGCACGAGAGCCTGCGCACGCTCTTCCCGGCCGTGGACGGCGTGCCGCACCAGCAGGTGCTGGACGTCGTGGCGGCCCGCCCCCGGCTGCACCTGCGCCGCACCACCGAAGCGGAGCTGGACGCGGCCCTGGCCACGGCGCTGGCCTGCCGGTTCGACCTGGGCACGGACCTGCCGCTGCACACCGAACTGTTCGAACTGGCGCCGGACGAGCACGTCCTGCTGCTGGTGGTCCACCACATCGCGGGCGACGGCTGGTCGCTCGGCCCGCTGGCGCAGAACCTGACCGCCGCCTACGCGGCGCGCCGCCGGGGCGAGGAGCCGTCCTGGGAGGCGCTGGCCGTCCAGTACGCCGACTACACGCTGTGGCAGCACGAGCTGCTGGGCGACGCCGCCGACCGGGACAGCCTGTTCGCCCGGCAGGCGGACTACTGGACCGGGCAGCTGGCCGGCCTGCCGGAGCAGCTCCAGCTGCCCACCGACCGGCCCCGCCCCGCGCTGGCCTCGCACCGGGGCGACTTCGTGCGCACCGGACTGGACGCGCAGCTGCACCAGGGCCTGCGCGAGCTCGCCCGCGCGCACGGCACCAGCCTCTTCATGGTGCTCCAGGCAGGGCTCTCGGCCCTGCTCAGCAAGCTGGGTGCGGGAGAGGACATCCCCGTCGGCAGTCTGATCGCGGGCCGGACGGACCAGGCGCTGGACGAGCTGGTCGGGTTCTTCGTCAACACGCTGGTGCTGCGCACCGACACGAGCGGGGACCCGACCTTCGCCGAGCTGCTCGGCCGGGTCCGGGACACCGCGCTGGCCGGCTACGCCCACCAGGAGCTGCCGTTCGAGTACCTGGTCGAGGCCCTCAACCCGGCCCGGTCGCTGTCCCACCACCCGCTGTTCCAGGTCATGCTGGTGCTCCAGAACGCCCCGAGGGCCGACTTCGCCCCGCCCGGGCTGGAGACCGGCGAGGTCAAACTGACCACGACCACCTCCAAGCTCGACCTGATCTTCTCGATGTCCGAACGGCATTCCGAGGACGGCGCCCCCGAGGGGATCGACGGATTCGTCGAGTACGCCTGCGACCTGTACGACCGGGCGACCGTCGAGACGGTGATCGAGCGGTGGGTGCGCCTGCTCACGGCGGCGGTCGCCGACCCCCGGCGACGGCTCAGCCGGCTCGACCTGCTCTCCGCCGAGGAGCGGCACGCACTGCTGCCGGCGGGACCGGTCCCCGCGACGACGGCCGAGACCACCGGGCTGTCCGCGCTGTTCGAGGCCCAGACGCGGGAGCGGCCGGACGCGGTCGCGGTGGTGTGCGGCGAGTCCGCGCTGACGTACGGCGAGCTGAACGCCCGGGCCAACCGGCTCGCGCACGCGCTGATCGAGCGGGGTGTGGGGCCGGAGCAACTGGTGGCGCTGGCGCTGCCGCGCTCGGCCGAGCTGGTGGTGGCCGTCCTCGCCGTGCTCAAGGCCGGCGCCGCGTACCTGCCGGTCGACCCGGACTACCCGGCCGCCCGGATCGCCCACCTGCTCGACGACGCCCGGCCCGCGCTGCTCCTCACGGACCGCCGCAGTGGCGCCCTGCCGGGCGCGGACGGGGTCGACCGGCTCCTGCTGGACACCGCCGACCTGGCCGGGCTGCCGGACACGGATCCCGTCGTCGCCGTCGCACCTGACAGCGCCGCCTACGTCATCTACACCTCGGGCTCCACCGGGAAGCCCAAGGGCGTGGTGGTCCCGCACCGCAACGTGGTGCGGCTGTTCGACGCGACCCGGCACTGGTTCGACTTCTCCGCCGAGGACGTCTGGACGCTCTTCCACTCCTACGCCTTCGACTTCTCGGTGTGGGAGATCTGGGGCCCGCTGCTGCACGGCGGCCGACTGGTCGTGGTGCCGTTCGACGTCACCCGCGCACCGGAGCGGTTCCTGGAGCTCCTCGCCCGGGAGCGGGTGACGGTGCTCAACCAGACGCCGTCCGCCTTCTACCAGCTGATGCAGGCCGACGCCGAGCACCCGCGCGAACTCGCCCTGCGTACAGTGGTGTTCGGCGGCGAGGCCCTGGAGCACGCCCGGCTGGCGCCCTGGTTCGAGCGCCACCCGGCGGGTGCGCCGCGGCTGGTCAACATGTACGGCATCACCGAGACCACCGTGCACGTCACCTACGCGGAACTGGACGGCGCGCACACCGCCGGCCCGGCGAGTGTCATCGGCAGCGCGATCCCCGACCTGCGCGCCCACGTGCTCGACGCGTACCTCCAGCCGGTGCCCCCCGGCGTCGTCGGCGAGCTGTACGTGGCCGGCGCCGGGCTGGCCCGCGGCTACCTGAACCGGCCGGGCCTGACCGCCGGGCGCTTCGTCGCCGACCCGTACGGGCCGGCGGGCAGCCGGATGTACCGCAGCGGCGACCTCGTGCGCCGGCGCGCGGACAGCGCGCTGGAGTACGCGGGCCGGGCGGACGACCAGGTCAAGGTGCGCGGCTTCCGGATCGAGCTCGGCGAGATCGAGGCGGCCCTCGCCCAGCACCCGCAGATCCGCCAGGTCGCGGTGACCGCCCGGCAGGACCGCGCCGACGACACCCGGCTGGTCGCCTACCTGGTGCCCGTGGCCGGGGCGGCCGCCGAGCCGGACGAGCTCCGCGCCCACCTGCGCGAGCGGCTGCCGGACCACATGGTGCCGGCCGCGTACGTCGCCCTCGACGCCCTGCCGCTGACCGGCAACGGCAAGCTCGACCGGCGCGCCCTGCCCGAGCCCGACACCACCGGCGCCCCGGCCGGCCGGGCTCCGCACACCCCGCAGGAACACGTCCTCGCCGGACTGTTCGCGGAGGTGCTGGGGGTGTCCCAGGTCGGCGCCGACGACGACTTCTTCGCCCTCGGCGGGCACTCCCTGCTCGCCACCCGGCTGGTGGCCCGCGTCCGCGCGACCCTGGGCGTGGAGCTGGAGCTGCGCAGCCTGTTCGAGACCCCGACGGTGGCCGGCCTGGCCGCCGGCCTCGGCGGGGCCGACCGGGCACGGCTCGCCCTGGGCCGCGCGGAGCGGCCCGGCCGCGTACCGCTGTCGTACGCGCAGCGGCGGCTGTGGTTCGTCGACCAACTGGAGGGCGCCAGCGCGATGTACCACATCCCGCTGGCCTGGCGCCTGACCGGCGACCTGGACCAGGACGCGCTGCGGGCCGCGCTCGGGGACGTCGTCGCCCGCCACGAGAGCCTGCGCACGGCCTTCCCCCAGATCGACGGCGTGCCGTACCAGCAGGTCCTGGACGCCGAGACGGCCCGGCCGCACCTGTCCGTCACCCGGACCGACGAGGCGGGCCTGCCCCAGGCGCTGACCGAGGCCGTGGGCCGCGGATTCGACCTGGCGGCCGAAGCGCCCGTGCGCGCCGAGCTGTTCGAACTGGCGGCGGACGCGTACGTGCTGCTGGTGGTGATCCACCACATCGCGGGCGACGCCTGGTCGCTGGGCCTGGTGTCCGCCGACCTGTCCACCGCGTACACGGCGCGGCTGCGCGGCGAGGAACCGGCCTGGGCGGACCTGCCGGTGCAGTACGCCGACTACACCCTGTGGCACGACCGGCTGCTCGGGGACCGCACCGACCCGGAGAGCCTGTACGCCCGGCAGGCGGACTACTGGACCGGGCAGCTGGCCGGCCTGCCGGAGCAGATCCGGCTGCCCGCCGACCGGCCCCGCCCCACCACCGTCTCCAGCCGGGGCGGACACCTCCCCGTCGAGCTGGACGCCGAACTGCACGAGGCGCTGGTCCGCCTGGGCCGTGAGCACGGCGCGAGCGTGTTCATGGTGCTCCAGGCGGGGTTCTCGGCCCTGCTGACCAAGCTGGGCGCGGGTGAGGACATCCCGGTCGGGAGCCTGATCGCGGGCCGGACGGACCAGGCGCTGGACGAGCTGGTCGGGTTCTTCGTCAACACGCTGGTGCTGCGCACCGACACGAGCGGGGACCCGAC
>NZ_JBHVWW010000119.1:0-12915 GCF_042882025.1 Kitasatospora sp. NPDC058243 | reverse complement strand
GTCCAGGGCGACCGCCCCGGCGACGCCGGCTCCGGCGCCGGCCAGCAGCCCGGCGCCGGCGGTGCCGAGCAGGGCCCGCCGGGTGAAGCCGGCGCGGCCTGGCGCCTGCGCACCCTGTGCTGCGGGCCTCGGCACCGTGGCCCGGTCCGCCGTGGCCCGGTCCGCCGTGGTGCGGTCCGTCGAGGTGTGCTCCATCGCGGTCAGCCGATCTTGAACTGCTGGGTCGGGGTGGTCTGGTCGATGTCGGAGGAGCGGATCTGCACCGACACCACCCAGGTGCCGGCCAGCGGCAGCTGCGCGGTGCCGCTCCAGCGGCCGGTGCCCTCCGGGGTGAGCGCCACCGGCAGCGGGCCGAGGTCGCGGTCCGGCAGGGTGAAGGCGAGCTGCACCTCGGGGACGTCCACCGGCTGCCCGTCCGCGCCGGTCAGCGCGAGGTGCACCTCGTTCGGGCCGGTCCGGGCCGGGTTGAGGGTGACGGTCGCGGTCCCCTTGGCGTTCGGGGTGCGGCCCTTGGTGTCGTACGGGAGCTTGAGCTCGACGGTGCGGCCCGGCTCGGTCTGCGGGGCGGGCGCGCCCCCGGCGGCCGGCCCGGCGGCGGGTGCGACGGCACCGGCCTTGACCTCGCTCGCCACCCGCCCGGGCGGGGAGTTGGTGAGCATCGTGGTGACCACCAGCACCGCCACCGCGACCAGCGCCTCGACCAGCACCGAGCGGCGCAGCCCGGCCCTGGTCGGGGTCAGCCCGCGCTCGCGCCCGGCGCTCTCCCGGGCCGCCTGCTGGCGGGCCAGCTGGGCCTGCCGGAGCGGGTCCTCGGGGTGCGCGGCGGCGACGCCGACCGGCTCCGGCACCGCGGCCGGCTCGACCTCCGCCGCCTCGGCCGGGGCCGCGCGCAGCCGGGCCAGCCAGGTGCGGGAGAACCAGGCGGCGCCGAGCATCACGGCCACGCAGCCGGTCTTCACCAGCAGCAGCCGCCCGTACTCGGTGCCGGTCAGCGCGCCCCAGCTGCCGAGGCCGCGCCAGGACTGGTAGACGCCGGTGGCGGCCAGCACCGCGACCGAGCCGAAGGCGACCTTCGAGAAGCGGTCGACGACCTGCGCGCCGACACCCTCGCGCAGCGCGACCAGCAGCGCGGCCAGGCCACCCAGCCAGAGCGCCATCGCGATCAGGTGCAGCATGCCGAGCGGCAGCGACAGCCAGACCTGGATGCCGACCGAGGCGTGGTCGGCGCCGACCCAGGTCGCCGCCAGGGCGATCGAGAGCACCAGCCCGGCGACGCCGAGGCCCAGCCGGGCCTCGCGCTGCGGCCGCTCGGCGGCGCGCTGCTCCAGCTCCCGCAGCTCGGCCTCCTCGGCCTCCTCGTCGCCGACGCGTCCGGCGCTTCCGGCGCTCCCCGCGCTCCCGGCGTCGCCGGGCTGCGCCGCCGGCCGGGCCGGCTGCCCCAACTGGCCGACCAGCAGCGACAGGAACACCCCGCTCGCCGCGAGCAGCAGCAGCCGGGCGGCCAGCGCGGTGCCGATCCGCTCGTCCAGGGTGGCGCGCACCAGCGACAGGTCGAGGGCCTTGCCGATCCCCGAACCGCGTTCGTACGGGCCGCGCAGCATCAGCACCGCGACGGTGGAGGCCAGCAGCGCCGCCCAGCCGGTCATCAGCAGCCGCTGCATCCGGCGCCGGGTGGCGCCCTCCGGCCAGCAGATCAGCACGAACGCGGCGACGCCGGCGAGCAGCGCGAACGCCGCGTACGCGACGGTGCGTCCGGTGCCGTAGAGGGCGGAGACCAGGCCGTCGGCCTTGGCGCCCTGGAGTGCGGTGGCGGACACCGAGGTGTCCGAGGGCGCGCCGATGGAGAAGGTGAACGCGCCGCCGATCGGGTGCGAGTCCTCCGAGACGGCCCGCCAGGCGACGGTGTACGTGCCGTTGGCGAGCCCGCTGTTCAGTCCGACCCGGGCGGTGTCCGCCTTGCCGTCGGCGTGCCCCGGGTTGCCGGTGTCCACCGCCTTGCCGGCCGGGTCGAGCACCCGCACCGAGTCGCTGGACAGCGACACGGACTCGCTGAAGGTCAGCGTGACCGCCTGCGGGGCGGTGGCGACCACCGAGTTCTGGTGCGGGTCGGTGGACTCCAGGGTGGCGTGCGCGGCGGCCGGTCCGGCGCCGGCGAGCATCAGCGCGAGCAGCGCGCCGAGCGTCCCGAGCAGTCCGGCGATGCGGCGGTGGGCGGCCTTCTCCATGCTGGCGGTCCCCTTAACTCTGGCCGGGGCGGTAGGTGAGCTCCTTGACCGGCACCTTGACCGACAGGGTGCCGGACTTGGCGAAGGTCAGGTCGAGCTCCAGCTCGTCGCCGAGGGCGGGGGCCTTCTGCCATCCCATGATCATCAGGTGGGTGCCGCCGCGGGCGAACTGCAACGCGCCGTGCGCGGGCACGTCCAGGCTCGGGACCTGCTCCATGCTCGACGGGGTCGAGCGGTGCATGGTGACGGACTCGGCGCCCGGGCTGCTCACCTTGACCAGCTGGTCCTGCCCGCCGTCGTTGCGGACGGTCAGGTAGCCGGCGGCCATCCCGCCGGCCGGGGGCAGCGGGATGTAGGAGTCGGCGACGCTCAGCTTGGCCGCCCCGCCGCCGGCACCGTCCTGACCGCCTGCCCCGCAGGCGACCAGGATGGCGCCGCCGCCCAGGGCCGTCGCCAGTACCGCGCCCGTGAGCGCCGTCCGCCGGAAGCCGAGGGTCGCGCGGCCGGCCGGGGCGTGGCCGGTCGGGGCCTTCATGCCGCGACCCCCTTGGCGAGCAGCGGCAGGTCGTGCTCGTAGGTCTTCTCCTCGGTGCCGCTCAGGTAGAGCACGTGCGCCTTGTCGTCCGAGGGGAGGAAGGCCAGCACCTGCGCGCCGTGGGTCGAGGTGACGGTGCCGTCCGCGTTGACCACCGGGTCCTCGATCATGATGCCGAGCGACCTGGCGGCCGTCTTCACCTTGGCCAGGTCGCCGGTCAGGCCTATGAAGTCGCTGCCCATCGAGTCCAGCCAGGTGCGCAGCACCTTGGGGGTGTCGCGCTGCGGGTCGGTGGAGACGAAGACGACGTTGACCTTCTGCCGCTCCTCGGCCGGGAGCGCCTTCATCGCGACGCCGATGTCGCCCATGGTGGTGGGGCAGACGTCCGGGCAGCTGGTGTAGCCGAAGAACAGCAGCGTGGTCTTGCCGTTGGTCTGCTGCCGCAGGTCGTACGGCTGGCCGGAGGTGTCGGTCAGCTGGAGGTCGGGCTTCTCGAAGTTCTTGGTGAGCACCGTGCCCTGGTACGGCGAGTCGGACTTCTGCTTGGTGACCTTGGCGGGGGTCGAGCCGCCCCCGGAGGAGCCGCAGGCGGTCAGCGTCAGGGCGGCGGCGAGCGCGACGGCGGCCGCGCCGGCCAGGCGGGTGGTGCGGGTGGTGCGGGGCATGGGAGATCCGATCGTGCGGGGCGGGACCGCCGGCGGGACCGTACCCGGGGCGTGGGTACGGCCCCGCCGGCGGGGTGGGTCAGGAGGCGGAGCCGCTGCTCCGGCGGCGCAGGCCGAGCACGCCGACGGCGGTGCCGATCACGCCGACCACGATGCCGACCACGCCGAGCACCCGGGCGGTGGAGTCGCTGGACTTGGCGCCGGCCGGGGCCGCGGCGTGGTCGGAGCTGTCGCCGTGGGCGCCCGCGGAGGGGGAGGCGGTGACGCCGCCGTGGGCGTCCTCACCGGCGGCGGCCTTGGTGAGCTTCAGGACGGGGGCCGGGTGGGCCGGCTCGGGCTGGCCGTCCTTGGACTCGTCGATCCAGCGGACGACGTCGCCGTTGTCGTAGGTCTGCAGGGTCTTGAAGACCATGCTGTCGGCGTCGGACGGCAGCGGGCCGATCGAGACCCGGAACTCCTGGAACTGACCGGGGGCGATCTTGGTGCCGGCGTCGGCGGTCCAGGTGATCTTGGAGACGGCCTCGTTGACGTCGCTGCCGTGCACCTTGATCGGCTTGTCGAGCTTCGCCTTCTCGACGGCCGCGGTCCAGCCCGGCAGCGGCAGGGTGCGGACGGAGGCCAGCGGGTGGTCCAGCGGGAGGTTGACCTCCAGCTTCACCGTGCCGGCGGCGTCGCTCTCGTTCGGCACCCGGAAGTCGACGGCCGTGTAGCCGCCCTGGGCGGCCGCACCCGGGTTCACGGTGACGTGCGCGAACGCGGGGCCGGCCAGCGCCACCACGGAGGCGGCGGCGGTGAGGGCGACGGCGGCGAGACGGCGGGTGGGAAGGGAACGCATGATGCGGTGTCTCCGATCGGAGCTCGGCGGACCGGCCCGCGTCCGGGCGACGGGAAGACCGTGCCTCGGCGGGGCCGCGCGTGGGGACGTGCTGGGGACGTGTGGGGGCGGAAACCGGGGGCCGTCGGCGTGTCGGGGACACATGGGATGTCGGGGACACACGGGACCGGCCCGGGGACGCTGCGCACGACCGGGGCCCGACACGAACGGGGCGCCAGGAGCCGGATCAGTACGCGAAGGCCCCGCGCGGCGGACCGCGCCGCACCACGCTGTGCCGCAGCGCGGCACCCGCCGGAAGCGGACTCTCCCCGCCCCGGACGCCGAACCGACGGGCCGGACCGGCCGCGCCGAACAGGCCGCGCAGCAGCGCCGCCACCAGCACCAGCGCCGACCGCAGCGGCGCCGCCCAGTGCTCCCGGGCCGCCGACGCGGTCACCCGCACCAGCCGCCACAGCGCCGCCTCACCACGCCGCAGCCACCAGCCCGCCACCAGCGCGGCGGCCAGGTGCCCGGCCAGCATCGACGGCGTCATCCCGAATACGCCGCCCTGCCACCACGGGGCGACGGCGTACGCGTTCGGGTCCAGGCCCGCCGAGGAGACCAACTGCTCGGCGGTCGGGCTCCCGGGCAGGCCGGCCAGCGTGCCGGGGCGCGCCTCGTTGCAGATCAGCCGGCCCGCCACGGTCGGCAGGGTCAGCGGACCGGAGCCGCCGTGGTGCATGCCGGCCATGCCGCCGATCGCCGCGTGGCCGTTGAAGCTGTGGAACAGGCAGTGCAGCCCGAGCTGACCCGCGCCCAGCGCACCGGCGATGGCCGTCAGCGAACGCTCCCGCCCGCCGCAGGCCACCGCGAGCACCAGCACCGCGGCGAAGCCCGTCGCCAACGCGGCCGGCGGCACGTTCCCGCCACCCGCCAGGGCGTGCCCGGCGGCCGCTATCAGCGTGCACACCAGGGCGAACGGGACGGCCCGGGCAAGCCGCAGATCCCAGGCGGCGGCCCCCACCGGCGCATCCGGTGCGAGGGCGCCCGGGAGCGGGGCGGCGGGGAGGGCAGTCATGGCCGAGACATCATCTCACCGCCTACCTCGCCCGCGTGGGCAGGGTGGGAAATCCCTACGAATGCCCCGTTCGGCAGCGGCGTGCAGGCCGGAGAGTGCGCCACTCGGCACAATCCACGGCCTCAGTCCATCCGCCGAACGGGCGGCAGCGGGCCCCGGGCACGGTTCACCGCCGAATCGCCCGGAGATACCTAGTTGTATGTGGAGCCGCAGCCAGGAGGGACCTCCCGTGGACATCTGGTGGACTCTGCACCTCAAGCGCGACCCGGCCAGCGTCCCGCTGGCCCGGCGCATCCTGCTCGGTGCCATGGCGACGGCGGGCGTCGACCCGCAGATCGCCCACGACCTCGGCGTCGCCCTCAGCGAGGCCTGCGCCAACGCCGTCGAGCACGGCGCCGGCGGGCGGCCCGACGACGGCTTCCAGGTCACCGCCTCGATCAGCGGCGACCGCCTGCGGATCGAGGTCACCGACTCCGGCCCCGGCCTGCCCGGCCCCGTCGGCACCCCCGCCCCGGCGCTGCGCCGCCGCCCCGTCCCCCCGCCGCCGCCCCGCCCGGCCGCGCACCGCCGCCCCCGCCGCGGCCGCGCCACCGTCCCGGCCCGCGTCCTCACCGCCCACCAGCCCCGGCGCGACGGCCACCCCTACGACACCCACGTCCTCCCCGCCCGCCCCGCGGCGCCCACGCTGCGCCCCGTGGACCTCGACGCCCTCCCGGACCTCACCGCCGAATCCGGCCGCGGCCTCTTCCTCATCCACGCCCTCACCGACCACGTCCAGCTCCGCAACCACCCGCTCCGGGGCGCCATCGTGAGCTTCGACAAGATCCTCAAGTGGCAGGACGGGGCCTTGCTGCGGGCGTCCTGACACGGCGAACTGATGACGACGGGCTGATACGACGAACTGATACGACGAACGCCGGGGGCGCGGACCACGGTCCGCGCCCCCGGCGTTCACCCGGGTGCAGGGGTCAGCTGTGCGCGCCGGCCTTGCGGCGGCGCAGGACGAACACGGTGCCGGCGCCGGCTGCCAGGACGGCGGCGCCGCCGAGGGCGATCGGCAGGGTGTTGGAGTCGGCGCCGGTCTCGGCCAGGTGCGGGCCCGCCGACGGCGAGGCGGAGGCCGAACCGTGGCCGGCGGCCGCAGGGGTGCCGGCAGTCGGCGTGGCGGCCGACGCGTCGGTCACCTTGAACAGGTCGTCGACCCGGTAGCTGCCGTCGTACCGGAGGCAGCTGTCGGTGGCGGGGGCGCCCGGCACGTCCTTGGCCTCGAACTGCTCGGAGTAGCCGCTCAGCTGGGCGAAGTAGCGGGCGGTCACGGCCTTGTCGGTGGCCGCGAGACGCACCTGGAAGGTGATCTTCTGCCCCTTGGCGATCTTGTACTCGCCGAGGTCCACCTGGAGGTAGGACATGTTGTCGCCCTTGATGCTGCTCGCGGCGGGGGTCTTCCAGTCCCCGCCGGGCAGCTTGACCTGGATGGTGAACGACTCCTTGCCCCAGGTGACCGGGTTGATCACCGGCTCCACCTCGCTCACGTCGGTGAAGAAGAAGTCGGCGTCGACCTTCTTGAGGTCGACCGGGCCCGTGTTCTCGAAGGTCACCGTGGCCTCCTGCGCCGCGCCGCCCTTGACCAGGGTGGTCTTCGCGAGGCCGGTGCCGGTGACCTTGAGGTCCTGGTGCAGGCCGCCGCGGCAGGGTCCGCCGCTGGGCGTCGGCATCGGCGGGGTCGGCAGGTTCGTCGGCTTGCCGGTGGGCGCCGGGGTGGTCGGGGCCGGGGTGGTGGGCGCCGAAGTGGTCGGCGCCGGGGCGCTCGGGGTGGTGCTCGGGGCCGGGGTGCTCGGCGCGGGGGCGCTCGGGGTGGCCGTGGTGGAGGTGGGGGGCGGAGAGGAGGGGACTCCGACCGCACTCGCGCTGACGGCGCCGACCGTGGTGCCGAAGGAGAGCGCCATCAGCGCGGAGGCGGCCAGAAGGCGAGAAGAGCGCACGTTGAGAAGCTCCAGATTGGGGTAAATGGGGTCGATTCCGGGCGACTTGAGGCCTCCGGCAGGGCCGTCGGCGCGGGTCGCGCCCGCGAACCCTACCGGTTGCGAGTGGCTTGTTTCGATCAGATTTGGCGCTAAGTGATCGATGCTGCCCAGGTGCCCGTTCGGCCACCGGTTGCCGGGGTGGCCGGGGGGCCTGACGATGGCCGCATGAAGCACCAGATGCGAGCCGAGTACGGGGCCGGGGGTGCGACCGGCGGGGTGCGGTTGTGGCACATGGTCCGGGGGGCGGAGAGCGTGGCGATGTGCGGCCGGGAGCTCGACCCGGACGCGCAGGTGCGGGAGCCGGTGGACTGGGGCAAGACACCGGAGCTGTGCTGCCACACCTGCGGGGCGTACTACCTGCGCGAGACGCCGTACCTGTCGGCCGAACACCAGTAGTGCGCCAACGGGTGGTCTACCGTGATCGGCATGGAGCAACCCCTTGCCAAGCCGCGGTCGTTGACCCGTGAGGCCGCCGGGCTGCGGTCCGGCGAACCGGACCTGTCCGAGCACGTCGACCGGTTCTGCGCGCTGGTCGAGCGGGTGGACCCGCTGATCCACGCGTTCGTCCCGGAGCCGGGGCGGCACGACCGGCTGCGCGCGCAGGAGCGGGCGCTGACCGCACGGCACCCCGAACCGGCCGGGCGGCCGCCGCTGTACGGGGTGGCGGTGGGGGTCAAGGACATCGTGCACGTGGACGGGCTGCCCACGCGCGGCGGTTCGGCGCTGCCGCCTGGAGTCCTGGCGGGGCCGCAGGCCGTGGTGGTGGACCGGCTGCGGGCGGCCGGGGCGCTGGTCGCCGGCAAGACGGTGACCGCCGAGTTCGCGGCGAGCGCGCCAGGACCGACCCGCAACCCGCACCATCCCGGGCACACCCCGGGCGGCTCCAGCAGCGGGTCGGCGGCGGCGGTCGCGGCGGGGCTGGTGCCGCTGGCGGTCGGCACCCAGACGGTCGGGTCGGTGATCCGGCCGGCCGCGTACTGCGGGGTGGTGGGCTTCCGGCCCACGTACGGGCGGATCCCGATGGCCGGGGTGATCCCGAACGCGCCGAGCTTCGACACCCTGGGGGTGTTCACGGCCGACCTGGCCGGGGCGGCCCTGGCGGCCGCACTGCTCTGCGACGACTGGCGGGGCGAGGCGGCAGCCGGGGGCGGGGGCCGGCCGGTGCTCGGGGTCCCGGACGGGGCGTACCTGGAGCGGGCCGAGCCGGCGGCGCTGCGCGACTTCGAGGAGAGCCTGGAGCGCCTGGCGCAGGCCGGCCTGACGGTGCGCCGGGTGCCGCTGTTCCCGGACTTCGCCGGGATCACCCGGCAGTTGCAGACGATCAACCGCTTCGAGCTGGCCCGCGGCCACGCCGACTGGTTCGCCCGGTTCGGCGGCCTGTACCGGCCGGAGACGGCGGCGAGCATCCGGGTCGGCCAGGGCGTCGCGGCCGAGGACCGGGCGGCCGCGCTCCAGGCCCGGGAGCGGTTGCGCGAGCGGGTCGCCCGGGCGACCGCCGAGGCCGGGGTGGACCTGTGGCTGGCGCCGTCGGCGACCGGCGGGGCGCCGGAGGGCCTGCACACCACCGGGGACCCGGTGATGTCGCTGCCGTGGAGCTACCTGGGCCTGCCCGCGCTGAGCCTGCCGACCGGGCGGACGGCGGAGGGGCTGCCGCTGGGCCTCCAGGTGGTCGGCACGGCGGGCGGCGACGAGCGGCTGCTGGCCCAGGCGGCTTTCCTGGAAGGGGCGCTGGGCCGAGAAGCCTAGAAGCGACCTAGGCGAGCGCCGGGTCGGCCGGGTCGGTGGCCTCGGCGCGCAGCAGGCGCAGCAGGAGGCGGGCGGCCCGCTGGTAGGGGATGTCCTCGTCGTGCAGCACGGCCTGGGAGTTGGCCGTCTCCAGGAGGGCGATCAGGGCGAAGGCGAGGTCGTCGAGGTCGGTGTCGGGCCGCAGGCCGCCGGTGGCGCGGGCCTCGGCGAGGGCGTCGGCGATCACCTGGCGCCACTCGCGGGCGCAGTCGGCGAGGGCGTCCCGGACGGCGCCGGGGCGGGCGTCGAACTCGGCGGTGACCTCGTAGAAGAAGCAGCCGCCGGGGAAGACCCGGGCCCGGGAGTAGGCGAGCCAGCTCTCGCAGAGGGCGCGGGCCCGGGCGAGGCCGGGCGGGGTGTCGGCGACCGGGGCGACGACGGCGTCGGCGAAGATGCGGCGGGCGGCGCGGACGGTGGCGAGTTGGAGCTCCTCCTTGGATCCGAAGCCGGCGAACACGCCGCTCTTGCTGAGCCCGAGGTCGGTGGCGAGGCGACCGATGGAGAGCGCGCCGAGGCCTTCGACGGAGGCGATCGTGACGGCGCGGTGCAGCACCGCCCGGCGGGTCTCCTCGCCGCGCAGGACCCGTCCGTCCGTGGTCGATCCGGCCATCGGCCACCTCAGTTCTCGTCGTCGCCGTCGCCGTCGCCGTCGCGGTGCGTGCCGCCAGGGTAGCCCGGGGGTGGGCGGCGGACTTCCCGTCCATAAAACTGTACGAACGGTCGTGCTAATATCCGGACCGAGCACGGCCCCCGTACCCCGGCACGCCCGTCCGCACCGACAGGGAGACCGCATGGACCCGGCCCTCGCACTGGTTCGCACCGCCCTCAACACCACCTCGCACCTGGCGCCCCGGCTGGCCGGCCGCGCCGCGTACGAGCTGTTCCAGCGTCCGCTGCGGCGCAGCGCCGTCCGCCCCGCCGAGCGGGAGACCCACCGGCAGGCCGCCGTCGAGCGGATCACCGTGAACGGCAAGGAGGTCGTCGTCTACCGCTGGGGCGACGGCGCCCGGCCGGTGCTGCTGATGCACGGCTGGCGCTCCCGCGCCTCGCGCTTCGCCCCCTACGTGCCCCGGCTGCGCGCGCTCGGGCTGAGCCCGGTCGCCTTCGACGCGCCGGGCCACGGCGACTCCGGCGGCCGGGCCACCACGGTGCTGGAGTACCGCGCCATCGCCGGGCAACTCCAGGACGGCTACGGCGGGTTCGAGGCGATCGTGGCGCACTCGCTGGGCGTGGCCGGGGCGTTCCTGGCGCTGCGCGAGGGGGTCCGGGCCGGGCGGCTGGTCGCCCTCGCAGGCGTCAGCGAATTCGCCTACCTGCCGGGCGCGTTCTGCGCCGGGCTCGGCCTCGGCCCGGTGATCGAGCGGGACCTGCGGCACCGGATCGAGCACGAGCTGTTCGCCGGCACCGAGGACCCGTGGCGGCGCTTCGACGCCGCGCACCGGCCCGAGGAGGTGTCGCCGCCGATCCTGGTGGTGCACGACGAGGGCGACGACGTGGTCGGAATATCGCACGCGCGGCGCCTGAAAGCCGCGTACGGTGACCGGCTGGAACTACTGGTCACCCGAGGGCTCGGCCACCGCCGGATCGTCGCCGAGCCCACCGTCATCGACAACGCGATCGGCTTCCTGTCGGCCGGTCAGGAGGTCAGCGCCGCATGAGCCGTGCCGGAGAACTCGTCGAACTGCACGCCCGATCCCTGGAGTTGGCCGCCGAAGTGGTGGACGGCCTGCGGCCCGACCAGCTGGAGCTGCCGAGCCCGTGCGCGGGCTGGACGCTGCGCCGACTGATGGAGCACATCGTCGGCCAGCACCAGGGCTTCGCCGCGGCCGCCCGCGGCGCCGGGCCCGACCTCGCGCTCTGGGCCGACGCCCCGGTCGGCGACGACCCGGCGGGCGCCTTCCGCCGCACGGGCGCCGAGCTCACCGCGGCGTTCCGCGAGGCCGCAGCGGCCGGGCGCGACGTCTGGCTGCCGGAGATCCAGCACGGCGGCCCCTTCCCGCTGGCGCACGCGGTCGGCTTCCACCTGCTCGACACCCTGGTGCACGGCTGGGACGTCGCGGCCGCGCTCGGCGTCCAGGCCCCGTTCACCGCCGTCGTGGACGGCGACGAGGAGCTGGCGGCGACCCTGCTGGCGGTCGCCGAGGCCGTCCCGGCCGCACCGGAGAACCGGGTGCCGGGCAAGGCGTTCGCGCCGTGCCTCGAAGCGGGTACGGAGGGCGGCCGGTTCGACCGCGCGCTGGCCCTGCTCGGGCGGGACCCGGTCTGGAAGGCCTAGGAACGCCGGTCCGGAGAGCTAGGCGTGCCGGCCGCCGCGCTGTTCGTCGGGGAAGCGCGGCCCGCCGATCAGGAAGAGCAGCGCGGCGGTCGGAAAGCCGGTCGAGGCGGCCACTAGCACGATGAACTCCCAGAACATCTCCTGCTCCTCGTCAGTCCCGGGCCGCCCGGACACCCGAAGGTGATCCCAAACCTGACAGGCCCTGATTGGCCGAATTGTCCGGTCGTTATTCGACGGTATGACCGGATTGCCTCGGCTGCCACCGGGCGGCGGCGACCGGCCCGCGCCACACCGGCGCAGGGGTCTGGGCGCGGGCCGGGGGCGGCGGCCACACTGTCGGGATGCAGCTACAGCTCGCAGGGGAAGCACGGCGGCCGGACCGCGAGAGCGAGGACTTCGCGGCGGCCTCGCCGGAGGCGCTGGTACTGCTGGACGGCGCGAGTTCGCCGACCGGCCTGGAGTCCGGGTGCCGGCACGGAACCGCCTGGTACGTCCGCCGGTTGGGCGTGCACCTGCTCGCCCGGCTCACCGACCGGGTGGACCGCTCGATCGCCGAGTGCCTGGCCGACGCCATCGTGGAGACGGCCGCGCTGCACGGCGGCCGCTGCGACCTGGGCCACCCCAACACCCCCGCGGCGATGGTGGTGGCGGCCCGCCGACACGGCGAGTCGCTGGAGTACCTGGTGCTCGGCGACTCGCTGCTGGTGCTGGAGTACAAGGACGGCCCGCCGAAGGTGATCGGGGACAACCAGCGCTTCCCCGGCGGGGAGGAACTGCGCCGGCAGGTCTGGGCGACCGTCCCCGGCTCGGCCGAGCGGGCCGCGCTGCACCTGGAGTACGCGCTGGCCGTCAGGTCCGCCCGCAACCGGGGCAACGGTCCGTGGATCGCCGCGGCCAGCCCGAAGGCGGCCGGGCACGCCGAGACCGGCTTCGTCCGGCTGGAGCGGCTGCACGCGCTGGCCGCGCTCACCGACGGCGCCTCGCGCTTCACCGAACGCTTCGGGCTGGGGAGTTGGGCGGACGCGCTGCGGCTGCTCGCCGAGTCCGGTCCGGGTGAACTGATCGCGCAGGTCCGCGAGGTCGAGCGGGCGGACGCCGCCTGCGAGCGCTGGCCGCGCGGCAAGGCGCACGACGACGCCTCGGCCGTCTACGCGCTGCTCTAGGTCCAATGCCAGTGACTTTAGGTTGTGTCGTGCTGGGTGACGGTGACTGTTGCCGGTTGTGGTGGTGGCCAGTTGTGGTGTTGGGCGCGTTTGAGGGGCCAGTTGGACATCTTGCGTTTGATGACGCGGGGGCAGGTCCGCTGACGTCGTGGGGGTAGCAGGCGTTCGGCGATCTCAGTCAGGGTGCGGGTCAGTGCGCGGGCGAGTCTGCCGGGGGGAAAACGCCGCCTGGGCGGGGACCTGGCGGCGTACGACGCGCAGGCTGCGGGTGAACGAGAGCCGGTCGACGTCCAGGCCGTCGTTGAGGGCGGCCTGGTGCATCAGCTGCCGGATGGCGTGGTGGACGAGCAG
>NZ_JBHVWW010000118.1:0-13814 GCF_042882025.1 Kitasatospora sp. NPDC058243 | reverse complement strand
CGGACCATCTCCATCTCCTCAGGTGTCACACCTGAAAGAAAATCACAACCCCACCCTGGCCGATCATCCGGGGCACCTAACAAAGCCCTACTAGGCGCGTGCTGCGGGGAGTCGGTCATCGCTGGGGAGTCGGTTGTCGTCGGCCGCCCGGCGCCCGGGCAGGCCCCGTTCGGGACCGAGGACCAGGGCACCGATTCGTGACCGCGACCAGATGACCACGGTTGCTGCGGTGGCGGTGGCGGTGGCGGTGGCGGTGGCGGTGGCGGCGGTCCGTCAGTCGCTCAGGAGGAGGGTGCGGGTGAGCTCCCAGGTCTCCGGGTCGGCGGCGACCAGCAGGCCGTTCTCGCAGCCGGGGGCCTCGGGGCGGTAGGGGGTGCCGTCCAGCCGGGCGGACACGCCGCCGGCCTCGGTGACGAGCAGGGAGCCGGGGGCGTGGTCCCAGGGGAGGGTGCGCCAGTAGAGGAGGAAGTCGAAGCGGCCCTCGACGACGTCCGGGTACTCGATTCCGGCCGCGTGCCGGCCGGGGGAGACCTCGCCGAAGGCCGACTCGTTGGCCTGTAGGCGCCGGCGGTGTTCCGGGTCGAGGTAGCGGCTCTTCACGGATCCGCGCAGCTTCGCGGCGTCGCGCGGTGCCGGCGGCCGGGTCAGGCGTACGCCGTCGCGCCAGGCCCCGGAGCCCAGTTCGGCGCAGTAGGCGGTGGCGGTGGCGGGCTGCCAGATCCAGGAGGCGACGGTCTCCCCGCCGCGGACGAGCGAGCACATCACGGCGTACTCGGGGCGGCCGGCGACGAAGTTGGAGGTGCCGTCGACCGGGTCGACCAGCCAGGCGGCGGGCTCGTCGTGGAGGGCCTGGGCGAGTTCGGGGTCGGCGGAGACGGCCTCCTCGCCGACCACGGGGATGGGCAGCAGCTCGCGCAGGCGGCGGGCGATGATCGCCTCGGCCTCGCGGTCGGCGACCGTCACGATCTCGCCGGGCGCCTTCTCCATCACCTCGCCGGCGGCCAGCGCACGGAAGCGCGGCTCCACCACCTCGGCCGACGCCTCGGCGAGTATCTCCGCCACCTTGTCCATCAGCACGTTCGCGCTCCCTTCGCTGCCTACCACTGTCGCACGAGTGTGCGGAGGTGACCTGCGGCGACCCCTGGGGCGGGCGGGGCCCACGGGTGGGGTCCGGCACGTGGACGGGCGGGCGGCGGGGCGCGAACAGGGGGCGGCGAACAGATAACAGCTGACAGATAACAGATTTCGAAATCTGTTATCTGTCAGCTGTTATCTGTTACCTGTCGACCGTCATCCGGGGTGCCCTCAGCCGCCCAGGTAGTGGAACCCCGGGCGCGGGTGCATCAGGAACTCGTGGTGCGAGATGTTCCAGGCGTACGCGCCCGCCATCGCGAACAGCACGCGGTCGGCCGCCCGCAGGCCGTCGGCGTCGGAGGCGGCCCGGGCGAGGACGTCCTTCGGGGTGCAGAGCTGGCCGGCCAGGGTGGCGCGGCCGGTGGCGACGGCGGGGCGCGGCCACGGATGCGGCCAGGCGTCGACCGGGAGCACCTCGAAGGGCTGGGAGTGCCCCCGGGTGGCGGGGGTGCGCAGGTGGTGGGTGCCGCCACGGACCACCGCGAAGTCCTCGCCGTGGCTCTGCTTCACATCCAGCACCTCGGTCGCGTACCAGCCGCAGTGGGCGGTCAGGGCCCGGCCGGGTTCGATCCGCAGGGTCAGGCCGGGGTGGGCGTCCAGCAGCTTGGCCAGCCCCTCGCCGAAGGCCGTCCAGTCGAAGTGGTTCGCCGGGTCCTCGTAGTCCACGGCCATCCCGCCGCCGACGTTGACCTCCGCCAGCGGGAAGCCGTGCCGCTCGGCCAGCGCGGCCGACCAGGCCACGATCTGCTCGGCGACGGCCAGTTGCTCCGCCGCCGCGAGCCCGCTGGCCAAATGGGCGTGCACGCCGCGCAGACGCAGCCGCCGCCCGAGCGGGTCGGGGCCGGTGCCGGGGCCGTCGCCGGTGAGCTGGCGCACGCACTCCTCGGCGCGGTCCGGGTCGAGCCCGAACGGCGTCGGCCGCCCGCCCATCGCGAGTGCCACCGCGTCGAGCGCACCGGTGGCGACCGGCAGGTTGACCCGTAGCAGCACGTCGACCACCGTGCCCGGCCGGTCCGCGAGGACGGCGTCGAGCCGGTGCAGTTCCTGCTCGCTCTCGATGTGCCAGCGGTGCACCCCGGCGTCCACGGCGGCGGCGATCTCGGCGGGCGTCTTGCCGGGGCCGCCGAAGGCCAGCGGTGCGTCCGGCACAGCCGCCCGCACGTGCGCCAACTCGCCTCCGCTGGAGACCTCGTAGCCGTCGACCGCGTCGCGCAGCGCGGCCAGCAGCGGCGCCTCCGGATTGGCCTTGGCGGCGTAGTACAGCTCGACCCGCGCGGGCAGCGCGGCCCGGACGGCGGCGGCGTGCGCGCGCAGCGCCGCCAGGTCGTAGACGTAGGCGGGCAGGGCGTCGGGCGCGAGGGCGGCGACGTGCCGGCGGACGATCTCGGTCATCGGGCGGCGCTCCCGAGGGAGAGGGGGGCGGAGGTGCGGGAGGCCTGGGCGAGGACGGATCCGGCGAGCGGCGAGGGCAGGCGGACGTAGCCGGCCTGCCGGTCGGCCTTGCGCTCCCAGCGGGTGAGCAGGTTGGCCTTGGCCGGCAGCGGCACGCCCGCGAGCAGTGCCCGCAGCCGGGGCGGCCGGCCGTGGCCTGCCGCGTACTGCTCCAGAGTGTCCCGGACCACCTGCCACAGGGCGCCCTCCAGCTCGGGGTGGCGGTCGGCGAGGGCGGCGAGCAGTTCGGCGACGTGGTTGACCAGCAGGCAGTAGACCACCCGGTCCCAGCCCCGCTCGGCGTCGTACGTCATGGGCCCGGCGACCTCGGGCGGGAGGGCGGCCAGGATGTCGGCGTTGTGCTCGGGGACGAGCTTGGTGCCCTCCAGATCGCGGAAGAGCACCTGGGTGGGGTGCCCGGTGGCGTCTACGCCGATGAGCACGTTCTGCAGGTGCGGTTCCAGCACCACGCCGTGGTCGAAGTAGGCGGCGAGCACGGGCGGGACGAGCAACCCCAGATAGGCCCGCCACCAGTCCAGGGCCTGGTAGGCGTCCGAACTCCCCTCCAGCAGACGGGAGATGTGGGCGGAGCTGGTCGGGTGCTCGTCGGCGACGGCGGCGGCCAGCAGCGGGGTGACGCCGGGTCGCAGCACGCCGCCGAAGCCCTCGCGGACGATCAGGCCGAAGCCCTCGTAGAGCGCCTGGTCGGGTCGGCCGTCGGTACCGGGCAGGGCGAGGGTGCGGAACGCGGGCTCGCGCAGCATCGCCGCGTCGGGGAAGCGCCGGGCGAGGTCGGCGAGGGCGGGGGCGAGCAGCCGGGTGAGCGCGACGGCGCCGGTGAGTTCGTAAGCGGCGTTCTTGCGCAGGCAGTTGGTGATGCGCACGTTGAGGCTGAACTTGAGGAAGGCGTCCGCGCCGTGGAGGGTGCGCACCGAGGCGGTGGCGGCGAACTCCTCGCCGCGCGGCCCGAGGTCGAGGACGTCACCGCGGTCCAGGGCATCGCGCAACAGCGGGTGATCGCCGATGAGTTGGTACTGCCAGGGGTGGGCGGGCAGCAGACGGTAGCCGTCCGGGACGTCGCCGAGGCCGTCCAGCAGGGCGCTCGCGCTCTCGTCCAGGGACTGCTCGGCGAGCAGTTCGGTGCGGACGGCGAGGTGGCGCAGCGGGAACGCTGCACGGGACTCCGGGGCGTACCCGCGCCAGTCCCCCCGGGCGGCGGAGCGGGACTTGGGTGCCGGGTGGAAGCGGTGGCCGAACAGCAGGGCCTGCTCGGACTCCAGGTAGCGGTCCGGTCCGGAGGCCGGGCGGTCGGCCAGGCTCTGCCGGAGGCCGTCGTGGCTGGAGGTGACCTGGCCCAGGAACTCCTCGTTCACCGTGCCGGTGCGCAGCTCCAGTTCGTCCTGTACGTGTTCCGCCAGCTCGCGCCAGTCCAACTCCGCCCAGCTGCCGCCTCGTTCGATCTCGACCGGGCCGGTGAAGCGGTGCGCGCCGAGCAGCGAGGTGCGGCGCAGGGCGATCCGCAGCAGGGCGCCGCGCCGGGGCAGGCGCAGCAGCAGGCGGCCGTCGGCCACGGCGGTCTGGTGCTCGGGGGCGGAGACTTCCCGCAGCAGGCAGTTCAGCAGGGTGTGGGCCACCGCGTCGTCGGCGGTGGGCAGTTCGCGGCTGATCGGCTCGTGAGCGATCGACTTGCGGGTGATCGGCTCGGGGGTGATCGGCTCGGGGGTCATCGGCGACTCCAGCGCTGGCGGAGGGACGGGAGGGAGAACGCGGTGGCCGCGACGGCGGCCAGCAGGGCGGCGGCGGTGCCGGCCACCACGGGCGCGGCGGCGCCGAACTGCCCGTTGGCCAGCGCTGCGACGGCGCCGGCGGCGACGGCGCCGCCCTTGGAGACGAGTTCGAGCGTGCCGAACATCCGCCCGGGCGCGCGCCCTTGGGCCGCTCCGGCGGCGAGTACGGCGAGGCAGACCAGGCCGAGCGTGAGCCCGGCGCCGAGCAGCAGCCGGACGGCGACGAAGACCGGGAGCGAGTACGCGACGGCGTGCCCGGCCAGGCCGAGCGCGACGAAGCCGAAGCCGAGCGCGATGCCGGTGTGCGGGCGGGCGTGGAACAGCGTGTGGATGCGCGCGGCGAACACCAGGTAGCACAGGTGCGGCAGGGCGAACAGCACGCCGGTGGTGGTGCCGGAGACGCCGGGCAGCCGTTGCTCGGCGAGCGAGATGAGATAGGGGAAGGAGATGACGGTGGCGAAGACGAAGACGAACTCGAAGACGTAGAGCGGGAGGAGCGGGGCGGCGGGTGCCCGCTCGACGCGTCCCTCCGACGCGGGGGCGGCCGCCGGACGGTCCGGCTCGGGCAGCAGGGACAGCAGCAGTGCGGCGGCGAGCGGGAGGACGGCCATCACCAGGTACTGGCGGTGCGGGTCGATCCACGGGGACAACGCACCGACCAGGATCGGCGCGGCCACCAGGGCTGCCCGGGCGCTGCCCTGCATCAGGGTGAGTGCGCGGGACAGCCGCGGTCCGTCGAGGGCGGCGGCGAGGTAGCCGTTGGTGGCGGCGAAGGTGCCGCCGAGGAAGCCCTGGAGGACCAGTGCGAGGGTGAACGCGGGCAGACTGCCGGCGGCTCCGGCCAGCAGGAAGGAGACGGTGAGCCCGAGTTGGGCACGCAGCAGCAGCCGCTTGCGGCCGAAGCGGTCGGCGAGCCGGCCCCACAGCGGTGCGCCGAGCGCGCTGAAGACCGTCGGTACGATGTAGAGCACACCGGCCCACCGGGCCTGCGGATCGCCGAGCGTGGGCAGGATCGCGGTCAGGTACGGCGGCAGGCCCAGTGCGGCGAAGGAGGCGACGAAGTAGCAGGCGGCGACGGCGTGCACCTGGCGGCGGCCGAGTCCGCCAGCGTGGTCCGTCCCGTGGCCGGAGCGCTGCGGAACGGTCTCCACACTCACCGGGCGATCCCGTTCGCCAGCAGGTAGTTGGGGCCGCTGGTGTAGTGCTTGTTGATGTCGGCGGCGCCTGAGCGCTGCTTGCTGAGCAAGGTCCCGGCGCTGACCATGGCCTTGACCGGCAGGCGTTCGGCCTCCAGCAGGTCCGTCCGCAGCGGCTCGCCGGCCGGCCCGATCCGGTCCACCGCCTCGGCCAGGCGCTTTCGCAACAGTGTGAGTACGTCAGTGAGTTCGGCGCGACGGTGCTCGGCGAGGCCGAACGCGAGCGCGCCGGTGCACAGGTGCCCGGTGATGGTGGTGAACAGGTCGGTGAGCGCCCGGTCGTCGTCGCCGAAGATCCGGGCGTCGTCGAAGTCGTCCTGGGTCGGGGCGAGTTCGCCGAGGCGGGCGGTCATCCGGGCGGTGTGCACACGCGGGCCGTCGTCGTCCTTGTAGAGCAGGCGCAGTCCGTCGTCGTCGAGCACCAGGGAGGTGTTCTGCTGGTGCGACTCCAGCGCTATGCCGTAGTCGAACAGCGTGGTCTGCCAGTCCAGCAGGAGTTCCAGCAAGGAGTCGTAGAAGGCGAGTTGGTCGCCGTCGTGGAAGCGGTCGGCGAGGTGGTCGAGCACCAGGCGACCGCCGGGCGCGGGGGCCAGCAGGGCGGCCAGCGGGACGGTGACGGCCCGCTCCAGCCCGGCGGGGTAGCGGCGCAGCAGGACGGCCAGCAGTTCGTGGCCGGCGTGCGCCCAGGTCTGCTCGTCGGCGTGCAGGACGCGGTCGGCGAAGCGCGGCTCGCGGGCCAGCACGGCCTCGATCAGGCGCTGGCCGGCGGCGCCGTCGAGCAGCGTGCCGGGCTTGATGGTGCGGCGGTTGAGCCGGCCCAGCGTGGCGGTGGCGAGCGGGAGTTTGAGGTGGCAGGCGGGGTCGTCGGCGACGGCGACGGTGCGCATGGAGAGCGTCGGCACGACGGTCAGGTACGGCCGCTCGGCGAGCACCGCGCGGCCGGCCAGGCCGACCGCCTCCAGCGCCTCGTCCAGCGGGGCGCCGACGGTGAGGGGGTGGACCGGCAGGGTGGTCCAGCCGTCGCCGGGGCAGGCGTCCGCAAGGCCCAACCAGGCCGGAGTGGGCCACCAGCTCGGGAGCGGACGCCGGCCGTGGGTGGTGAGGGCATCGGTCGGGACGGCCAGCCAGCGCAGCTCGAATGCGGGGTGGAACTCCGGTGCATAGGAGTTCAGTTGGTGTTCGGTGAGGCCGGCCCGGCCGCGCGCGGTCGGGTAGACGGGGTGGTCGAGGTAGGCGGCCAGGGTGTCGTGGCCGAGGGCGGCGGCCAGGCCGGTCCAGTCGGCCGGGTCCTCGCCGTACAGGTCGGTGAGCCGGGCGTGCACCTCGGGCCGTGCGCGCTCGTGCAGTTCCATGGTGGCGAGGGTCTGGCGGCACTCCTCGGCGAAGGCGGCCCAGCCGGGCCGGTCCTCGGCCTCGGCCAGACCGGCCAGGGCCGCCACGATGGCGTCCAGACCGGTGAGCCGGCGCCCGGCCAGTTCCAGCAGGGGCAGCCGGGCGGCGTACTCGCACTGGAAGCCCTCGGCGGCGACGGGCAGGGCGAGTTCGGCGTCCGTGACGGTGAACCAGGGGCCGTCCGCGCGGTCCTCCGCGGCGCCGCGGGAGCGCAGGCCGAGGACGTCCTCGCGCAGCAGGGCGGAGAGCACCCGCAGGGTGAGCTGCTCGTCGGCGGTCACGGGGTGATCTCCCAGCGGTTGGCGGCGCGGAACCGGGCGACGGCCGCGTCCACGGCCTCCTGGTCGGCGCCGATGGCCCACATCACGCCCAGGTAGTCGCGGTTGGTGCGGTAGTGCTCGTGCCGCTCGCCGAGCGGGCGCAGCGGGCGGTAGGCGAGCCGGACGCCGTCGTGCTCCTCGTCGTACGGGCCGGGGGCGGCGGTGAGGAGGCCGGCCCGGTCGGCGCAGACCACCTCGTTGCGGGCCCGGCGCGGGGTCGCGGCGCACTGCGCGCCGAGGTCCGCGGGGAGTTCCCGGCCGAGGTGGGTGGCGAGGATGTGTTCGAAGAGCGGGACGCCGAGGATTTCGGCGAGCATCAGGTCGCACTGGTCGCCGATGGCGCGGTAGTTGACCTCGATGATCCGGGCGCGGCCGTCCGGCTGCACGACGAACTCGGTGTGGCAGGCGCCGAGTCCGATGCCGAGCGCGTCGAGTTGGGCGAGCACCTGCGCGACCACCTCGGCGGGGTGCGCGGGGACGAACTCCAGCACCTCCTCGATGAAGTCCGGCGGCGGGGAGAGCTGCGTGCGGAAGCCGCCGAGGACGTGCCGGCGGCGGCCGTCGCCGAGGGTCTCAAGGGTGCACAGCCGGCCGTCCAGGAACTCCTCGACGACCAGCGTCGCGCCGGCCCGGCGGTGCTGGATCTCCCGGCAGCGGAGGGCGAGTTCGGCGGCGTCGGCGACCAGTGTGACGTCCTCGCTGGCCACTCCCTCACGGGGTTTGACCACGCAGGGGAACGGCGGCTCCAGCTCGGCCGGGTCCTGCCCGGGGGCCAACTCGGCGGACCAGACGGTGTCCTGGCCGGTCAGGGCGAGATGGCGGCGCAGCTGGCCCTTGTCCTTGGCCCGCAGCGCGGCCTTCCAGTCCTTTGCGGGGAGGCCGAAGTACTCGGCGGCCAAGGCGGTCTGGGTCTGCAGGTGGTCGCTGTTGCTGAACACCGCGTCGGGCGCGTGGTGGCGGGAGACCAGGCTGATCACGGCGCGGAAGTCCCGGACGTCGCACTCCAGCACCTCGGGTGCGGTGAACGGGAGGTCGGCGTAGGCCTTCCGGTGGGGTTCGGCGTGGTCGGTCAGGACGGTGACGTCGAGCCCGAGCCGGGCGGCGGCGGGCAGGAAGCCCGCGGTGACCGAGTCGGTGGGGTTCAGGGCGAGCAGGTAGAGCCGCATGGGGTGGTGGTCCTTGAGAGTGGTGACGGACGAGAGCGACGGCGGGCGGATCACGGGGCACGTCGGGAGGGCAGCGAAGAGATGACAGGCGACAGATGACAGATAACAGATTTCGAAATCTGTTATCTGTTTGTTGTCATCTGTTCGTTGTCGGCTGTTCGGTGGCGGCTGCTGCTGTGGCCGCCACCGCCACCGCCACCTCGTCCGCCCGCCGTCGTCCGTCGGCGGTTACTTGGGTGCGTCCACGCCCGCGGCCTTGGCGATGTCGCCGAGCATGGCGTCGGCGGCCTGGACGCCGATGCCGGACATCCAGGTCTCGTCCGGGACGTTGAAGACCTTGCTGTTCTTGACGGCGTTCAGGCCCTGCCAGACCGGGGTCTGCTGGACCTCGCTCTCCTTGGTCTTGGACGGGTCGTCGGCAGTGGTGACGAACACCAGGTCGGCGTCGGCCTGGTTGATCTGCTCGGCGCTCACCTCGACGATGTTCTTGTCGACGTCCTGGGCGGCCGGGCGGGCCAGGCCGACGTCCTTGAGCACCACGCCGCTGTAGGAGGCCTTGGCGTAGAGGCGGGTCGGTCCGGCCACGAAGCGGACCACCGAGGCGGTCGGCATGGCGCCGCCGTTCTTCGCCTTGATCGCCTCGCCGAGCTTTGCGGCCCGCGCCTCGTAGTCGGCGAGCGCCTTCTTGGCCTCGTCCTCCTTGCCGAGCGCCTGCGCGTAGAGGGCGAGGTTCTCCTTCCACGGGAACCCGGTGGTCTCGGCGAGCACGGTCGGCGCGATCGCGTTCAGCTGGTCGTAGACCTTGGCGTGGCGGACCTTGGAGGAGAGGATCAGGTCGGGCTTGAGGGAGGCGATCAGCTCCAGGTTCGGCTCGTTCATCGGGCCGACGTCCTTGGTGTCCTTGATCTTGTCCTTGAGGTAGTTCGGGAACCCGCCCTCGGTCTTCATGTGCGGCGACACCGCGCCGACCGGCGTGATGCCGAGCAGCGTGACGTCGTCCAGCTCGCCGCTGTCCAGCACCACGACGCGCTTGGGCTGGGCCTTGATCTGGGCCGTTCCGGCGGCGTGGGTGACGGTGCGCGGGAAGCCGGCGGAGGCGCCGGCGCTCGCGGAGGCGGCGTCCCCGCTCTGCTTGGTCCCGCCGTCGCTGCCGCAGGCGGCGAGCAGCGTGGTGGACAGGGCGACGGCGAGGACGGCGACGGGGAGGCGGCGGTTCATGGGGTTCCTTGGATCGGGTCGAGCGGGTGTCGGGGGTGAGGAGCGTCGAGGGTGAGGAGCGGGGGGGGGGGGCAGCGGTCAGCGGTCGGCGGCGCGCGGCCGGGTCCGCGCCCGGGGGACGACCAACGGCGTGCCGGTCTCCGGGTCGGGCACCACCCGGCACGGCACCTGGAACACGGCCTCGACCAGGTCGGCGGTGAGGACCTCGGCGGGCGGTCCGGCGGCGGCGAGCCGCCCGTCCTTGAGCACCACCAGGTGGTCGGCGTACCGGGCGGCCTGCCCGAGGTCGTGCAGCACCATGACGACGGTGCGTCCGGCCTCGGCGTGCAGGTCGGCGACCAGGTCGAGGACGTCGAGCTGGTGGCGCAGGTCGAGGAAGGTGGTCGGCTCGTCGAGCAGCAGCAGTTCGGTGTCCTGGGCCAGCGCGAGCGCGATCCAGGCGCGTTGGCGCTGCCCGCCGGAGAGCCGGTCGACCTGCTGGTCGCGCAGTTCGGCGGTGCCGGTCCGGGCGAGGGCGTCCTCGACGGCGGCCTGGTCGGTCTTGGACCACGGGCTGAGCATCCGCTGGTGCGGGTACCGGCCGAGCCGTACCAGCGCCTCGACGGTGATCGCCTCGGGGGTGACCGGCTGCTGCGGCAGCAGGCCCATCCGCTTGGCGAGGGCCCGGGCTGACATCCGGTGGATGTCGGAGCCGTCCAGGGTGACGGTGCCGGCGGCGGGGTCGAGCAGCCGGACCAGTCCGCGCAGCAGGGTGGACTTGCCGCAGGCGTTGGGCCCGACGATGGCGGTGACGGCGCCGCCGGGCAGTTCGAGGTCGAGCCCGTCGACGATCGTGCGGTCGCCGTAGCGCAGGTCGAGGCCGTGCGCGGCGAGCCGGTTGACGGTGGTGGTGACGGACTCGACGGTCGTCGTGGGCGTCATCAGTTGCTCCTCTGGGGAGGCCGGCCCTGGCGGATCATCAGCGCCAGGAGCCAGGGCGCGCCGAGCGTGGCGGTGACGGCACCGACCGGCAGGCCGTGGACGGGGATCACGTGGAGCACGAGGAGGTCGGCGGACAGCAGCAGGACGGCGCCGGTGAGCGCGGTGAGTCCGAGCGTGCCGAGGGTGGGCGGCCCGGCGAGCAGCCGGACCAGGTGCGGCACGGCGAGCGCGACGAACGCGACCGGGCCGGTGAGGGCGGCGGCCAGCGAGGCGAGGGTGATGCCGAGCAGCAGCAGCCAGAGCCGGTCCCGGCCGGGGTTGAGGCCGAGGCCGCCGGCCGAGTCGTCGCCGAGGTCGAGGACCGCGATCCGCCGCTGGCAGAGCAGCACGGCCAGGGCGGTCAGTGCGATGGCGGTGCCGCCGATCCAGACCTCGGTCCAGTTGCGGCCGTAGAGCGAGCCGGTGGTCCACTGCATCGCGGAGGAGGCCAGCTCGGCCGGGAACCGTACGATCATCAGGTTCACGGCGGCGGCGAGGCCCTGCTGCACCGCCAGGCCGACCAGCACCAGCCGGGTGACGGCCATCTTCGACCGCCAGGCGAGGCCGCCGAGCAGCAGCGCCGCCAGCAGTCCGCCGCCGAGCGCGGCCAGCGGGATCAGCTGCTGGGAGGCGCCGGTGGCGAGCATCAGCACCGCGCCGAAGGACGCGCCGCCGGTGACACCGATGGTGTCGGGGGAGGCCAGCGGGTTGCGGAAGAGCCGCTGGAGCATCGAGCCGGCCATCGCCAGACCGGCCCCGGCGATCAGCGCCGACACCACCCGGGGCGCCCGGAACTGCTGCACCACCAGGACGTTTCCGGGTTCGCCCTGCCCGACCAGGGCGCGCAGCGCGTCCCATCCGGACAGGCTCACCTGTCCGGTGCCGAGCGCGACGCCGGTCAGCACCACCAGGACGACGGCGGCCAGCGCCGACCACGCGGCGGTGCGGGCCCGGCGGCGGGCGAGTGTGCCGACGGGCACGGCGAGCGCGGTCACCGGGCCACCTTCCGGGCCAGTACGGCGAGCAGCGGTGCGCCGAGGAAGGCGGTCACGATGCCGACCTCGATCTCGGAGGGGCGCACCACGAGCCGTCCGAGCACGTCGGCGGCGAGCAGCAGCAGCGGACCGGTGATCAGGCAGCCCGGCAGCAGCCAGCGGTGGTCGTTGCCGAGCAGCGGGCGGACCAGGTGCGGCGCGGCCAGTCCGATGAACGCCACCGGCCCGGCGACGGCCACCGCGCTGCCCGCGAGCAGGACGACGGCCAGCCCGCCGGCCAGTCGGATCCGGGCCACCGGCACGCCGAGCGACTGGGCGGTCTCGTCGCCGAGGGCGAGCGCGTTGAGGGCGGGTGAGATCGCGAACGCGCCCAGCAGGCCGAGCAGCAGGAACGGCAGCACGGGGGTGAGGGTGTCCAACTGCCGCCCGCCGATCGATCCGGCCAACCAGAACCGGGCCTCGTCCAGGGTGCGGTGACTGGCCAGCATCAGCGCGGAGGTCCAGGAGGTGAGCACCACGGTGAGCACGGTGCCGCCGAGCGCGAGCCGGACCGGGTCGAGGTCGCCGCCGCGCCGGGACATCGCGTACGCGGCGACCGCGGCGACGGCCGCCCCGGCGAAGGCGAACCAGACGTATTGGACGGGCCGGGTGAGGCCCAGCGCGTAGATCGCGGCGACCACGGCGAGGCTCGCGCCGGCGTTGACGCCGAGGGTGACCGGGGAGGCGAGCGGGTTGCGGGTGACGCCCTGGGCGACCGCCCCGGCGACGCCGAGCGCGGCCCCGACGGCCAGCCCGATCACCGTTCGCGGCAGGCGAAGGCCCGTCACCACATCGGCGTCGCCGCCGTGGGCGGCCCCGGTGAGGGCGTCGGCCACGGTGGACAGCGGGATGGATCGGGAGCCGAGCGCGAGGCTCAGCGCGGCACACAGCACGAGCGCGCCCACACCGGCGACCAGCAGCAGGGGCCGCTGGACCGCCGAGGATCGAGGCGTCGCCGGGGCTGTGGTGGCCGGCGGGTCGGTTCTCAACACGAGTCGACATCTTAGGTTAGGTTTGCCTAAGTTCGTCAATCTCGGGTTGCCTGGTCTGATGTCGGGCCGTTCGTCGCGGCGTCGACCCGTCCGGGTGTCGTGGGTGTCGCGCCGCCCGGCCCGGCCCCGGGTGATGCACTTCCTGAGGCATTGTAAGGTGAGCCTCACCTTATTCGATCATGCGGAGTCGATCCACGGAGCGCCGATGATCCCCGGAACACCCCTGCCCGTCGCACCGACGTCCACCCTGCCCGGCGACTACCGGCGCCTGCGCGAGCTCTGCCCGGTGCTGGAACTGCGCCTGCTCGACGCCGACGAACCCGACCCCCGAGCCGCCGACGGCTGGTACTCGGGGGCCGAACTCGCCGCCGACGAACGGGCCCTGGCCGCCGCCCTGGCCGGCGAGGAGGAGCGCATCGCCGCCGAACACGGCCGCGCCCCCCGCCCGCACGTCACCGCCTCCAGACTGCTGCACCACTACGTCTGGTCCGCGTGCCTGCTCATCGCGGGCCCCTGGCACCTCGCCCGGAAAGTCCCCCTCGTCGACCCCGCCGACCTCTGGCTGCACGCCCCCACCGGGGACCTCGCGCTGCGCCCGCGCGGCCACGTCACCCTCCCCGGCGACGACGAACTCCGCGCCGAACTGCGGGCCGCCGTGGTCGCCCACGTCGAGCCGGTGCTCGCCGCCTTCGCCGCCCCCAGCCGGCGCCGCGACCGCGCGCTCTGGGGCATGGTGACGGACGACCTCGCCTCCGCCGTCTGGTACCTCGGCCGGATGCTCGGCGAGGAGGACGCCGCGGTCGTCGCCGCCGAGGCGGTGCTGCCCGGCGGCACCCTTCCGCTGCCCGGCGCCGCCGACTTCCGCCGTCTGCACACCCCCGACGGGCGCGGCCACCACACCCGTACCCGGCTCGGCTGCTGCCTCTACTACGCCGTCAAGCCCGAGGCCGCCGCCTGCCTGACCTGCCCGCGCACCAGCGACGAGGAACGGCTGCGCCGGTTCTGAGAGGTCCGTCCGCGGATCGTCGGCGGGGGGATCGTCGGGGGGGGAGTTGGGGGATCGTTGAGGGGATCGTCGGGGGCGGTTCGTTGATGCTCCTATGGGTTGTCAAGCGGTGGTGAGCCATTCGCGGTAGGCGTTGGCGAGGTCGTCGTCTCGGCGGGTGCCGCGTTCGAGGGTGGAG
>NZ_JBHVWW010000117.1:12037-14385 GCF_042882025.1 Kitasatospora sp. NPDC058243 | reverse complement strand
GAGGGAGTCCATGCGGTGGGGGCACCTCCCGGCCGGAGGCTGGGGGCCATCGGCGACCGACGACAACGCGGCGAGGTGCGTGCCCAGACGCCACACGCCCGGCGGGAATTGTCAGACATGCCCTAAGGTGATCGCCCATGCGAGATCTTGTGGCGGGGATGAAGTACCTGGTCGGGGGCCAGAAGTGGGTGGGTCGGCACGGCCGCTGGTGGGGCTTCGGCATGCTGCCCGCACTGCTCACCCTGGCCGGGTACGCCGTCGCGCTCGTCTTCCTCGGCGGCTGGTCGAAGGACCTCGCCGACTGGGCCACCCCGTTCGCCGACCACTGGAGCTCGCCCTGGCAGGGCCTGCTGCGCGACGCGCTCGCCGCGATCGCCTTCGGCGGCGGCCTGCTGCTCTCGCTGCTCACCTTCACCGCCGTCACGCTGCTGGTCGGTCAGCCCTTCTACGAGGCGCTGTCCGCGAAGGTCGACGAGACCGAGGGCGGTGCGCCCACCCCGCCGGAGTCGCCGCTGTGGCGCGAACTGGTGATCGCGGTACGGGACAGCGTCTCCGTCCTGGTGCGGGTGGCCGCGTTCGGCGTGGTGCTGTTCGCCTGCGGCTTCATCCCGGTGATCGGGCAGACGGTGGTGCCGGCGCTGGGCTTCCTGGTGTCCGGCTTCTTCCTGACCGTCGAGCTCGTCGCCGTCGCCCTCCAGCGGCGCGGGGTGCCGCAGCGTGAGCGGATCCGGCTGCTGCGCGCCCGGCTCGGGCTGGCGCTGGGCTTCGGCACGCCGCTGATCCTGGCGTTCCTGGTTCCTCTGGTGACGGTGCTCGCCATGCCGGGGGCCGTCGCGGGCGCCACCCTGCTGGCCCGGGACCTGGCCCTCGACACGGCCCGCGACCTCGCCCTCGACCCGGTCCGCGACGCGGCCCCGGCGGACGAGCAGGAGCCGGAATCGGCGGCGGAGCCGGCCTCCCGGCCCGCCACCGGGAACCCGTACGCGACCTCCTGAAGCGGTGACCGGCCGGTCACCCTGCGCCGATCCCGGCCGGCCGGAGGTGTGAGGCCGCCCACACGGGGTTCGCCGTCTACTGCCCCCGATAGTGGACGGCTACGGCCCGGGCGCCGGCCGACCCCCCGGCACGGGCTCCCGTCCCGCGTCGGGCTGCCCGGAACACCTCGAAGAACGCAGGCCACCGCACCTCACACCCACGCATTCCGCTCGCGCCACCGACCTTCGACCTACAAATACGCAAGTCGGACAAATTCCCCCAAACCCATCACCGCGTCTCGCCGCAGCCACCCTGCGGCTACTACCCGCCGTAGTGGCACCCGCCTTTGCCACCCGTCCCCGGCCCTGCGAAGAATGGCCCGTCGCCAGGCAGCGCAGCCGGCCCCCTCCGCCGCGCAGCCGACCCGCCCCGCCACTTCCGCCGGGGCGCCACGGCCGTCCCGGACGGCCGCGCGGGCCCCGCCCACCCGGGCGCCCGTGCGATGCCCCGCACCCGGTGCCACCGGCACGGCCCCCGACGGAAAAGGATTGTCCGCTTCATGCAGCTCAGCCATGCCCGCCGCAACTCCCTGATCACCGGCATCGCCACCCTCGTCGTCGCGAGCGCCGCCACCGCCGCCCTCGCCCTCCCGCAGGCCGGGAACACCACCGAGGCCGCCGCCCCTGCGGCCGCCGTCACGGTGGACGGCAAGGCGGCCGCCGACCAGGCCCAGGCTGACACCGCTGCTGCTGCCGCCGACCAGGCCGCTCAGGAGGCCCAGGCCCAGGCGCAGGCCCAGGCCGAGGCGGAGTCCGCCGCCCAGGCGCAGGCCGAGGCCGACGCGAAGGCCCAGGCGGACGCCAAGGCCAAGGCCGACGCGGACGCCGCCGCCTCCCGCTCCCAGGCGCGCCAGGACCTCACCAGCGCCCCGACCCTCACCGGCAGCCCGCAGCAGATCGCCGCGCAGCTCGTCCCGGCCGGCCAGCTCCAGTGCTTCAGCAACATCGTGTCCCGCGAGAGCAGCTGGAACCATCTCGCCGTCAACGCCTCCTCCGGCGCGTACGGCCTGGTCCAGGCGCTGCCCGGCAGCAAGATGGCCTCGGCCGGCTCCGACTGGCGCACCAACCCGGCCACCCAGATCAAGTGGGGCCTGGACTACATGAACTCCCGCTACGGCAGCCCCTGCGCCGCCTGGTCGTTCTGGCAGAACCACCACTGGTACTAAACCGAGGCTGCCGAGCCTCGACGCACCCCGGGCCCGCGACGCACCCCGCGTCGCGGGGCCGGCGCGTTTCGGCTGTCGTGGGCGCCTCCCGCAGGACACGTGAAAACATGGCGTCCGGTCTTCCAATTTTGCGGGGATTTCTCCGTCC
>NZ_JBHVWW010000117.1:0-12027 GCF_042882025.1 Kitasatospora sp. NPDC058243 | reverse complement strand
TTGTTCTTTGGGAAGAACCCCCCGTGGCGCAAACACAGAGCTGACGGATCCTCGACCACCCCCGCCCCCAAAATCACCCCCGTTTCGTGGGCCCGGCGCGTTCCGGCTGTCGTGGACGCGTCCGGCAGGCCGCGTGAAGATATGGCGTACGGTCGTACGATTTGGCGGGGATTGCTCGGTATTACGCACCGTCAGGGCTTTGCCACGGTCAGCGCGTCCTCTTACGCTCCGGCGTCATGCCCTCACCCCTCATCAGCGTCGTACTCCCCGCCTACGACCAGCACAAACAGCTCGCGGACTGCCTGGACTCGCTGCTCTCACAGTCCCTCCAGGACGTCGAGGTGATCGTGGTCGCCGACCGCTCCCCCGACGCCGCGGGCGAACTCGCCGACGCGTACGCGGCCCGGCACCCGCGGCTGTCGGTCCTGCACCTCAACGCGGCGGTCGGGGTCGGGGTGAGCCGGAACGCGGGGGCGGCGCGGGCCACCGGCGAGTACCTGCTGTTCCTGGACGCCGACCACCAGCTGCCCCAGGACGCGTTGCAGACCCTCGCCGACCGGCTCGGGCAGACCGGCCCGGTGGACCTGCTGCTGTTCGGCCACTCCCGCCGGCACAACGACCGGGACTGGCCGGGCGGAGCGGAGTCGCTGCTCGCCGAAGCCGGCCCCGAGGTGTTCGAGCCCTTCGACCAGCCCGCCCTGTTCGGCGCGCCGCCGCTGGTCTGGGACCGGCTGATCCGCCGCGGCCACTGGGAGGAGCTGCGGCTGGCCTTCCCCGACGGCCGGTACGAGGAGATCCCGGTGGTGCACGCGGCACTGCTCGGCGCCCGCCGGGTCGCCGCGCTGGCGCGCGAGTGCGTGCAGCTGCGCCGCCGGGAGACCGTCCACCCCACCGGCTCCCCGGGCAGCGGCGTGTTCGACCTCTTCGACCAGTACGAGCGCAGCTTCGCGCTGCTGGAGGACCAGCCGCACCTGTACGCGGTGCGGGACGCGCTGTTCGTCCGGATGATCCGGCACTACCTGTTCGTCTTCGACCTGGCCGGGTGCGTCACCCGCGCCGAGCGGCCGCAGTTCTTCCACCGGGCCGCCGAGCACCACCGGCGCTTCCAGCCGCCCGGCCACCGGCGGCCCGGCGGCCGCGAGGGGATCAAGTTCTCGCTGCTGGCCGGCGGCGCCTACCCGGCGTTCGAGATGGCCAAGCTCTCCCACATCGCCCGCGGCACGCTCACCGGGCGGCGGTGACCGGACTCCGCACGTGCGCGACCCCGCCTCCGCAGGCGGCGGGGCCGAGGTCCTGTCCGGGCGGCCGCCGACCGACACCCCATCGGCGGTACCCCGGTCGTGGCCGGTACCCCTGCGGGCGCGCGGCTGCCATGATCGGCCGGAGCCGTCGCCGCACCCGCCCGGAGGTCCCTGGTGAGCCGTCCGTCCGCAGCCCCCGGGGCCGAGCTGGCCCGCGAACTGGCCGCCGTACTGCGCGGGGAGGTCCGCTTCGGCACCGCCGAGCGGACCGTCTACAGCCACGACGCGTCCAACTACCGGCAGCTGCCGCTCGGCGTGGTCAAACCCGCCGACCTCGACGACGTCCGCACCGCCGTCGCGCTCTGCCGTCAGTACGGCGTGCCGGTGGTGCCGCGCGGGGCGGGCACCAGCATCGGCGGGCAGGCGATCGGCCCGGGCGCGGTGGTGCTGGACTTCCGCCGCCACCTCGGCGCCGTCCTGGACGTCGACCCGCAGGCCCGCACCGCCCGGGTCCAGCCGGGCACCGTGCTGGACGACCTCCAGCGCGCCGCCCGGCCGTACGGGCTGCGCTTCGGCCCCGACCCGTCCACGCACAGCCGCTGCACCCTCGGCGGCATGATCGGCAACGACTCCTGCGGCTCGCACTCGCTCGCCTGGGGGCGCACCTCGGACAACGTCGAGCGGCTGGAGCTGCTGCTCGCGGACGGCACCGAGCTGACCGTGGGCGGCCGGCTCACCCCGCAGGAGCGCGCCGCGCTCCGTGCCCTGCCCGGGCGGCCCGGCGAACTCCACCGGCAGCTCCAGGAGTTCACCGACCGCAACCTCGCCACCATCCGCCAGGGCCTGCCCGCGCTGCCCCGCCGCACCTCCGGCTACCCGCTGGACGCCCTGCTGCCCGAGCACGGCCACGACCTGGCCCGCGCGCTCACCGGCACCGAGGGCAGCTGCGCGGTGCTGCTCGGCGCGACCGTCCGGCTGGTCGAGGAGCCGCCCGCGCGCGCCCTGGTGGTGGCCGGCTACCCCGACGAGGGCGCCGCCGCCGACGCCGTCCCCGCGCTGCTGCCGCTCGGGCCGCTCACCGCCGAGGGCATGTCCGCCGACCTGATCGCCGCACTGCTCGCCGCCGGCCCCCGCCCGCCCGCGCTGGACCGGCTGCCCGCGGGCGAGTGCTGGCTCTTCCTGGAGACCGGCGGCGCCACCCCGGTCGAGGCCTACCAGGCGGCCCGCCGGCTCGCCGACGCGGTGCGCCGCGAGCGCTCCGCCTCCGTCGCCCTCGTCACCGACCCGGCCGAGCAGCGCCAGCTCTGGGCCGTCCGGGAGGCGGGCGCCGGCATCGTCACCCGGCTGCCCGGCGGCGGCGAGGCCTGGCCCGGCTGGGAGGACTCCGCCGTCCCGCCCGAGCGCCTCGGCGACTACCTGCGGGACCTGCGCGCCCTGCTGCGCCGGCACAGCCTGCACGGCGTGCCGTACGGGCACTTCGGCGACGGCTGCGTGCACCTGCGGATCGACTTCCCGCTGGACGAGCCCGCCGGGGTGCTGGTCTTCCGGGAGTTCCTGGAGCAGGCCGCCGACCTGGTGGTCTCCTACGGTGGTTCGCTCTCCGGCGAGCACGGCGACGGGCAGGCCCGCGGCGAGCTGCTGCCCCGGATGTACCCGCCCGAGGTGATCGCCCTGTTCGGCGAGTTCAAACGGATCTGGGATCCCGAGCACCTGCTCAACCCGGGGGCGCTGGTCGACCCGCGCCCGCTCGACGCCGACCTGCGCTTCGTCACCGCCCCGCGCCGCCCGCTGCCGCTCGCCCTCCCGTACGAGCAGGACGGCGGCAGCCTGGCCAAGGCCGTGCACCGCTGCGTCGGCGTCGCCAAGTGCGTGGACCCGAACACCGGGGTGATGTGCCCCAGCTACATGGCCACCGGCGAGGAACGGCACTCCACCCGGGGCCGGGCCCGGCTGCTGGCCGAGATGCTGCGCGGCATGGCGGCACCTCCCGGCCGCCAGGGCGGCGCGGCGATCGCCGACGGCTGGCGCTCGACGGAGGTCCGGGAGGCCCTGGACCTCTGCCTGAGCTGCAAGGGCTGCGCGAGCGACTGCCCGGTCCATGTCGACATGGCGACCTACAAGGCCGAGTTCCTCCACCAGCACTACCGGCACCGCCCGCGCCCGCTCGCCCACTACTCGATGGGCTGGCTGCCGCTCTGGCTGCGGGCCGCCGCCCTCGCCCCCGGCGCCGCCAACACCCTCGCCCGCTCCCCGGCCGCCGGGCTGCTCAAGCTACTCGGCGGAGTCGACCGGCGCCGGGTGCTGCCGGTCCTCCCGCCGGAGACCTTCACCCGCTGGTACCGCCGCCACCGCACCGCGCACCCGGCCCCGGCGGGGGCACGGCCGGTGCTGCTGTGGCCGGACACCTTCTCCGACCACCTCCAGCCGAACGTGCTGCGCTCCGCCGTCGAGGTGCTGGAGCACCTGGGCTTCGACGTGCGGCTGCCCGCCGGCCCGGTCTGCTGCGGCCTGACCTGGTACTCCACCGGCCAACTAGGCACCGCCCGCCGGGTGTTGCGGCGCAGCCTGCGGACGCTGGCCGACACCGGGCTGCCCGCCGACACCCCGGTGGTCGGGATGGACCCGAGCTGCACCGCCGCCCTGCGCGAGGACCTGCCCCGACTGCTCGGCCCGGACGGCCGCCCGCTCGCCGAACGCACCCGCACCTTCGCCGAGTTCCTCGACCAGTACGCCCCCGACGCCCCGCTCCCGCACGTCCCGCTGGACGCCGTCACCCAGACCCACTGCCACCAGCACGCCGTCCTCGGCAGCGCCGCCGACCGCCGGGTCGAGGCCCGACTCGGCCTGCACAACCGGGTGCTGGACTCCGGCTGCTGCGGCCTGGCCGGCAACTTCGGCTTCGAGCGGGGCCACTTCGAGGTGTCCGAGGCGATCGCCGAGCGCGTCCTGCTGCCCGAGGTCCGGGCCGCCGCCCCCGACACGGTGATCCTGGCCGACGGCTTCAGCTGCCGCACCCAGATCACCCAACTCGCCCAGGGCCGCCAGGCCCTGCACCTGGCGGAACTGATCGCCCGGGCGCTTCGGGGGCGCACTTAGGGCGCGGCGTGCTCGCCGAGGAAGGCCCCGGCGCGGGCCGCGGCCTCCTCCTTCGTCGGGTAGCCGCGGTCGGCCGCGCCGCGCGCGCCGTCGGCGCCGACGCCCGCCCAGCGCCAGCCGCCGGATTCCTCCTCCTGCCCCAACTCGGCCGTTCCGCCGAACAGTTCGAGCATGCCCTGCGGCGCCGCCGGGCGGGCCTCCGGCCACTTCTTCCGGGCGCCCTGCCGGGTGATGCCCCAGGCCGCACCCAGTTGCTCGTAGCTCGCGCCGTAGGAACCCGCCGTCGCCGCCGCGATCGCGGTCAGCCGCTTGACCTCCGTGTCCACCACCTTCCAGGTGGCGAGGACGGAGAGCGCGACCTCGGCCGGGTCCGCGTTCCACATCCGGTCCTCGGGCAGCCCGGTCTCGCGCGAACGAACAGCCCTGGCAAGGGGGTTCAGTGCGTCACCGAGCGCCCTGGCCAGCTCGGACCGCTCCTCGGGGGTGATCTCGATCGATGTCATGCGACAACCATAGTTACCGAACCGGCCTACGACAACCAAAGTTACCGCCTGATTCGATCCGCGCCGAGTGACGGATTCAGACCCCGTCGCTCGGGCGCGAAGGGAAGACCCGCGACGAGCACCCGGCAGCCGACCGCCAGGGCCTCACCGAGGAAGCCCACGCCGATCGACAACTGCACCGGCCGGGCATCCGGAGCGAGACCGCAGCGGCCGGCGAGGAGGCCGAAGCCCGCCATCACCGCGAGGGAGCCGGCGGCGACCAGGAAAGTCCGGCCGGTGTACCGCTGCCACGCCACACCGTCGCGCTCGAACAGCGCGACGGTGATGCCGCGCAGCACCCCGAGTCCGACGCCGAGCGCGGCACCGGTGGCCACCCAGGCATAGTCACCCGCACCCAGACCCGGGCGCCGCACCAGCGACCAGAACCCGATCGCGGTCAGCACCACCGGCGGCGCGAACAGGTCCCGGGCATTGAGCGGCTCCCCACGCAGCCGCCGGATCACCACCACCGCGACCACGACGGCGATCAACCCCGCTTGCAGCCAGACGTTCATCGGCACACCCCTCCCCGGGAGTTTTTTAGCTCGACCATGCTAAATCAGCAATTTAGCTCGACCGTGCTATAACGGCAACATGCCCAAGATCGTGGACCCCGCGGAACGCCGCCAGGCCGTCGCCGACGCCGTGCTCCGCGTCGCCGCCCGAGAGGGACTGGAACGCGCCTCGCTACGCAACGTCGCGGACGAGGCCGGGCTCGCCATCGGCTCGGTACGGCACTACTTCGCCGGCAGCTCCGAACTGATGATCTTCGCGATGCAGGAGCTGGCCCGCCGCATCGACAGCCGCATCCGCACCCACGCCCGCACCCTGCTCGACCCGGAGGGCGGCACCGACCGCCGCACACAGGTCGAGGAACTCCTCACCGAGACCCTCCCGCTGGACGCCGAGCGCCGGGAGGAGTCCGCGCTCTGGCTGTCCTTCGTCACCGCTGCCCGCACCCGCCCCGAACTCCGCTCCCGCGCCGCCGAGTTGCAGGCCGGACTGGACGGGCTGATCCACCGCGTCCTGACGGAGGCCGAGCGCTCCGGCGCCCTGGCGCCCGGCCTCGACCTCGCCGTCGAGACCCGCCGCCTCTCCGCCCTGCTCGACGGCCTCACCCTCCAGGCCGTCCAGCACCCGGACCTGGTCGGCCCGGACGAACTGCGCGCCGTGCTGCGCCGCCACCTAGACACGCTGGCCGGACGATGCCCTGATTGATTCGCCGCGTCCCTGATCCGCCACAGCTGGCACTGACCCCCCGGCCCGGATCAGCCGACGCCGTCAGGCCCCGGCCTTGGCCGCCTCCTCCGCGGGCGCCTCCTCCGCGCAGACCGCCGACACGAACTCCGCGACCCGGGCCTGCGGCAGCCCGCGCGCGATGTCCGCCTCGCTGATCATCCCGACCAGCTTGTGCTCCGGGTGGTTGATCACCGGCAGCCGGCGCACCCGGTACTGCTCCATCACCCGTAGCACCTGCTCCGCGTCCTCGTCCGCCTCCACCGTCATCGGCCGGCCCAGGGCCAGCTCGCCCGCCGTCACCGCGGCCGGGTCCCGGCCCTCGGCGACGCAGCGCAGCACGATGTCGCGGTCGGTCACGATACCCAGCAGCTTGTCGTCCTCCCCGCAGATGGGCAGCGCGCCGACGTGTCGTTCCCGCATGATCCGGGCGGCGGCGGCGAGCGTCTCGTGCTCGCGGATGCACTCCGCGCCCGGGTGCATGATGTCGCTGGCTCTGGTCATGGTCCCGCCTCCTGGCCTGGCTTCGGCTCCCCTGTCCATCCTGGTCCGGGCCCGCGGAGGCCGCCACCGGGCGCCGGTCAGGCCGCCTGGTCCGGCTCCGCGCGCCCGCCCGGCGCGTCCGCATCCGGCACCGGCGACTGGTCCAACAATTCCTCCAGCGGCGGGAGTTCGTGCTTCGAGCTGTCCTGCTCGACCTCCGCCTTCGCCGCCTCCTTCCCCTCCACGGCGGCCCGTTCGGCGGCCTTCGCCGCTGCCGCCGCGGCATTCACCGCAGCCCGCTGCTGGTTGTCCGTCGCGCTGTCCAGGAAGCGCAGCAGCTCCACCGGGAAGGGCAGCACCAGCGTCGAGTTCTTCTCCGCCGCCACCTCCACCACCGTCTGCAGCAGCCGCAGTTGGAGCGCCGCCGGGGTCGCGCTCATCACCGCCGCCGCCTCCGACAACCGGGCCGAGGCCTGGAACTCACCGTCCGCCGTGATGATCCGCGCCCGCCGCTCCCGCTCGGCCTCCGCCTGCCGCGCGATCGAGCGCTTCATCGACTCCGGCAGCGCGACGTCCTTGATCTCCACCCGGTCGATCTCGATGCCCCAGCCCAGTGCCGGGCTGTCGATCATCAACTCCAGCCCCTGGTTGATCGGTTCGCGGTTGGCCAGCAGGTCGTCCAGCTCGCTCTTGCCGATGATCGAGCGCAGCGAGGTCTGCGCCACCTGGGAGATCGCGAAGTGGTAGTCCTGCACGTTGACGATCGCCTTCACCGGGTCCTCGACCCGGAAGTACACCACCGCGTCCACCCGGACGGTCACGTTGTCCCGGGTGATGCCCTCCTGCGCCGGGATCGGCATCGTCACGATCTGCACGTTCACCTTGCGCAGCTTGTCCGCGATCGGCAGCAGCCCCACCAGCCCGGGCTCGCGCACATCCCTGCGCACCCGGCCGAAACGGAACACCACTCCCTTCTGGAACTGCTGGACGACCCGGACGCTCAGGCCCGCCCAGATCGCCCCCAGCCCGACCAGCCCCCCGATGGCACCCAGCACCGCATCGACGATCATCGCGGCCTCCTTGCGGCCTCGGCGAGGCCTCCTCGCGCACCAGCCAGCCCCGGCCGTCGCCGACCCGGCCCAGCCGGGGGCCGCCGGAGCAGCTGATTCCACGCTACGCCTGCCCGGCCAGGCCGGCGCAGGGCCGATACGGGCCCGGCACGAGCTCGGTGCACGGCCGATGCGGGCCCGGTGCGAGCCCTAGGAGGGCTTTGTCAGGTCCTGTGGTGGGGGTCGGGGGGTTGTCCGGCCTCGAACGTCGCTGCGAGACGATCACCCGCTCGGGGATCGGTGGGGCGGTGGTGACCGGTTCGTCCCGCGGGGTTGAGCGGGAATCCGGGTCGGGCCGTCCGCCGACAGCCCGACCCCGGCCCTGTTCTGTTACGACCACTCCGGGTGCGGGGCCGTGATGCTCCCGAACTGGTACGAGTTGTTGGGGAGGGTGAAGACGTACTCGTGCGGGTCGTTGTGCGCGGACTCCAGCTTGTTCGGGACGCTGTGGTAGCCGAGCGCGTAGAGGTTCCGGGACGGGGCCCAGGTGTTGTAGCAGTAGATGGCGTTGCGCTTGGTCGCCATGTGCGCGGCAGGGATGTCCAGCACGTAGGCGGCACCGTTCGCGCGGGAGCCGAGCGGCTGGTCGTAGGCGTAGACGAAATTGAAGCGCACGTCGGTGAGTTTGCCCTCGCGGGCCAGTTGCACGGCCGCGTCGGCGATCGCCTTGTGGGTGTCGGTGATCTCCAGCCAGCCCGCGGTGAACTTGTGCGAGGCGCCCGGGTACTGCCGCGCGATGGACGCGATCTTCGACTTGACCGTGGCGACGAACCGGGCGAAGGCATCGGGCCCCCCGTAGGGGGAGTCGACGATCTTCAGGTTGATCACCTTGTCGACCCCGAGGGTGGCGGCAGAGGCCATGAACTCGGCCGTCCGGCAAGGGACGATCTTGCTGCTGCCGTCGGTCGGCCAGTTCACCCCGTGGTGGCCGCCGGCCGCGCAGGGGTGCCGGTCCGAGCCTGTGGTCAGCGGGCAGGGATCGGTGTTCATCAGCTTCGCCAGCCCGTCGTTCTCTCCCCGTGTCACCAGCACGAGGTACACCGGCCGGCCGGCCGCCTTGTGCTCCAGGATCGCCCCGGCCAGGCCCAACGCCTCGTCGTCCTGGTGCGGCGAGTAGAAGATCGCCGGCGGTGCCGCCGCCGACGCCTCGGTCGCCCACATGCCGGAACTCAGCACCGTCGCGCCGGCCAGCGCGCCGGCCGTCAGGACCTGCCGTCGAGACGGACCCGCGTACCCGTTCTCCACCATTGTTGCCTCCCGGTCCCACCGGACCTTCTCGCCACCGCCCCGATCACCGGGCCCAACCCGGTCGACGGGCCACCGTCACCCGGCGGTTCAACCAGGCCACCGTCCAGACCGCCCAGCGGGTGCGGCCGGACAGGGCCCAGTAGGGCTTTGTCGGGCGCCACGGATGGTCAGGCGAGGGGAGGGATGCCTCACCCGCCCAGGCCCCCTGGACCGGTGCCTGCCCGATATGCGACCGACCCGCATCCGCCCCGCTCCCACCACAGGACCTGACAAAGCCCTACTAGGATCGGGGCCATGCCGCAGTCCGCCGCCGCCGACGACCCCGGCCACCCCCGCCACCCCGCCGAGGCCGCCGCCCGCGCCATCTCGCTCACCGCGCTGGACCGCGTCGTCACCGACTGCCGGGCCTGCCCGCGCCTGGTCGAGTGGCGCGAGGAGACCGCCCGCACCAAGCGCCGCGCCTACCTGGACTGGGACTACTGGGCCCGCCCGATCCCCGGCTTCGGCCCGCCCGACGCCCCGCTCGTCCTGGTCGGCCTCGCCCCCGCCGCCCACGGCGCCAACCGCACCGGCCGGATCTTCACCGGCGACCCGTCCGGCGACCTGCTCTACGCGGCGCTCTACGACCTCGGGCTCGCCAACCGCCCCGAGTCCGTCCGGTACGGCGACGGCCTGCACCTGCACGGCGTCCGCATCACCGACCCGGTCCGCTGCGCCCCGCCCGACAACAAGCCCAGCACCGCCGAACGCGACACCTGCCGCCCCTGGATCACCCGCGAACTCCAGTTGCTGCGCCCCACCGTACGGACCGTCGTCGCCCTCGGCGGCTTCGCCTGGCAGGCCCTCCTGCCCGCCCTCGCGCAGGCCGGCTGGCAGGTCCCCCGGCCCCGCCCCGCCTTCGGCCACGGCGCCCTGGCCGTCCTCCCCGCCACCGACGACGGCCCCGCCCTCCAGCTGTACGGCTGCTACCACGTGAGCCCGCGCAACACCAACACCGGCCGCCTCACCACCCCCATGCTCCGCGCCCTGCTCCGCACCGCCGCCCGGTCGGCCGGGCTGGAACCTGCGTCGGAGTAGGCCCGACGGCACCGACCCCCGTACGGTGCCGTCGGACCCGCCCCGACCAGCCGGGCCCCCGACCGACCGGGCCCCCAACTGATCGGGCCCGCACTCAGTCGAACCGCCGGGTCGCGGTGATCCCGCCGTCCACCGGCAGGGTCACCCCGGCCACGTACGACGCCCGGTCGCTCAGCAGCCAGGCCGCCGCCTCCGCGATCTCGGTGTCCGCTCCCGCCCGGCCCAGCGGGGTGGAGCGGACCACCAGGGCGTCGAACTCCGGGCCGGACGCGAAGAACTGCTCCGTCGAGGGCGTCCGCACCACGCCGGGCGCGACGGCGTTGACCCGGATGCCGTGCCGGGCGTAGTCGGCGGTGGCCGCCTTCACCAGGCCGGTCAGGCCGTGCTTGGCGGCCTGCTGGACGCCGTCCCCGAAGCCGCCCACCAGCGCGCCCACCCCGGAGTTGAGCACCACCGCGCCGCCCCGACCGCCCGCCGCCATCGCCCGCAGCTGGGCCCGCAGGCAGAGCCAGCTGCCGCGCAGGTTGAGCGCGTGGGTGTCGTCCCACTCGGCCTCGGAGCGCTCGGCGAGCGGGGCCGGCGACAGGCCGGAACCCGCGTTGTCGAAGGCCGCGTCCAGCCGGCCGTACGTCGTGAGCGCCGCCTCGACCGTCCGCTCGGCGCCCTCCGCGGTGGTCAGGTCGGCGGCGACGGCCACCGCCCGGGCCCCGCCGGCCCGCAGCTCGGCGGCCAGCGCCTCCACCTCGGCGCCGGAGCGGGCGGCCAGCACCAGCAGCGCGCCCTCCCGGGCGAACAGCCGGGCGGCGGCTGCGCCGATGCCGCGCCCGGCGCCGGTGACGATCGTGACCTTGTCGTCGAGAAGTCCCATGCGGCGAGCCTCCCGGCGCCCCGCCCGGGCCACCAGCGGCCAGCCCTTCCCGGGGACGGGCCGACCAGGGACCAGCCGACCAGGGACGGGCCAGCCAGGGACGGCCAGGTCCTGGCTAACCCCGCCCGGCTGTGGCAGCGTGACCGCATGCCCGAGACCCCGCTGGGCGCGTTCCTGCGCGCCCGCCGCGCCCGCCTCGCGCCCGCCGAGGCGGGCCTGCCCCCGGCCGGGCGCCGCCGGACGCCCGGGCTGCGCCGCGAGGAGGTGGCGGCCCGCGCGGGCATCTCCGCCGACTACTACGCCCGGCTGGAGCAGGGCCGCCAGCGGGTGCCCACCGGCCCGGTCCTCGACGGCATCGCCGAGGCCCTGCAACTGGCCGGGGCGGAGCGCGCCTACCTGCACCGGCTGGCCGCCCGGCACCGCGCACCGGCCGGGGCGCCGCCCGAGCCGCCGGCCGTCTCCGCCACCACCCTGGCGCTGCTGGACACCCTGGACGCCGCGCCCGCCTTCGTCACCGGCCCGACCTTCGAACTCCTCGCCTGGAACCGCCCGGCCGGCCTGCTGATGGCCTGGCCGGAACGGCGCCCGCCCCACGAGCGCAACCTGCTCTGGCAGGTGTTCTGCTGCCCGTACGGGGACCGTTCACAGGGCAACCTCGCGGCCACCGGCTCGATCGGCGCGGACCTCGTCGCCTCGCTGCGCGCCCACCACGCGGACCGCCCCGGCGACCGCGGGCTCACCCGCCTGGTCCGCCGGATGTCCTCGGACAGCCCGGCCTTCGCCGCACTGTGGGACCGCCACCGGGCCGGGCCGCCCGGCCCCGGCCGACTCCACATCCGCCACCCGGCCCTGGACACCGACGTCCTGGACTACACCGTGCTCGCCCTGCCCGAGGAGGGCCGGTACGTCTTCGCGTGCCTCGCCCCACCCGGCAGCCGCGCCCGCCACGCCTTCGCCGCCGCCCACGACGCGGCCCCGGCCCACGCGGCGCCGTTCTAGGTTGGGCCCAGGTTTGGCCTAGCCGAACCGCGGCAGCTTGCGCCCCGCCGCCCGGGCCCACACCTGGGGCAGCCGGGCCCGGGCCGTCTCGGCGGCGGTGAGCTGGCGGGCGTAGAGCACCCCGAGGC
>NZ_JBHVWW010000116.1:0-14458 GCF_042882025.1 Kitasatospora sp. NPDC058243 | reverse complement strand
CCCGAAGCCCTACGTCTGGACCAAGACCGCCGACGAGATCCTCGAACGCCTCGCCGGATATCTGAAGCGAATTCCAGACTCAGGACACTAGGGCGTGTTTCATCATTCGCGTCGGATCAGCGCGCGGCTCCCCCAGCCTTCGGCCGGGAGGTACCCCCATTACGCGCCCGGCTGAGCGTGCCGGCGAAGCGTCCTCGTACTGGGTGTACTTGGACGTTTCGCCGGTGCGGTCAGGCGGGATGCCCGGCGTCGCGCGCCCGGCGGGAATGATGAAACACGCCCTAGATCTGCTCCGGCCGGGGGTGGCCGGTCAGGCCCAGGTAGTGGCCGAGTCGGGCGGCCGCGTCGAGCATGGCCAGGCCCTGGGTGGTGAGCCTGCGCTGCCAGCCGTCGAGGGCGTCGGCCAGGGAGGCCGTGCCGCCTGCCGTCCGCACCTGTCGGAGCACGGTGGCGATGTGGTCCAGCGGGTAGCCGCCGCGCCGGAGCAGGTGGGCGAGTTCGGCGTCGCGGATGTCGTCGGCGCGGAAGACGCGGTGCCCGGTGGCCTGGTCCCGGGCGGGGGTGAGGATGCCTGCGCCCTCCCAGTTGCGTACGGTCGCCGGGGTGACGCCGAGCCGGTGGGCGAGTTCGCCGATGCTCAGGACGGCGCCGTCCACCGCGGGCGCCGCCGACGGGCCCGCCGCAAGATCCGCCGCAATGTCCCGTGCCGCAAGGTCTCGCGCCGTGTCGGGCCGCGCCGCAAGGTCCCGCGCCGCAAGGTGGTGCATGGCCTTCCGCACCGCGTCCAGGGTGTCCCGGTCGCGGAGCAGTTGGCCGTGGCCGCGGTCGATGGCCGTCAGGGCGTCGTCGAGCCCGCCCCGGTGGAGCGCGGTCATGATCCGGCCGCCGGTCGCGTGGCCGTACGCCGCGACGAGGGAGCGGTAGGCGTCGAGCGCGGCCGCGTGCACCTCGGTGTAGATCCGGTAGCCGCTGGCGGTGCGTTCGGCGGGCGGGAGGAAGCCGTCCCGCTCGTAGTTGCGTACGGCCTGGGCCGAGAGGCCGTGCCCGCGGGCGAGGTCGGAGGGGCGCATGGTGGTCACCGGTTTGAGGCTTCAGCGGAGGGTCGGGCGGTCGGAGCAGGAAAAGTCTCAACCGTTCTTTGAAGGATACGCTTGAGGACCATGAGTCAGGACTTGCGAGACCTCGTCCCTTCGCCGTGCGCACTGCTGGCGCTCGGTGAACCCACCCACCGGGAACCGGCCTTCGCGCGGATCCGCAACGAGCTGTTCGCCCAGCTGGTCGACCGGGGATTCCGGTCGATCGCCCTCGAAACCGACCGGGTGGCCGCGCTCGCCGTGAACGACTTCGTCCAGGAGGGGGTGGGCACCCTCGACTCGGTGATGGGCGAGGGCTTCTCCCACGGCTTCGGAGAGCTGGACGGCAACCGGCGGCTGGTCGCCTGGATGCGCGAGTACAACCGGAGCCGGCCGCCGGCGGACCGTCTGGCCTTCCACGGCTTCGACGCGCAGACGGAGAACACCAGCGCACCCAGCCCGCGGCGCTACCTCGAACACGCCCGCGACTACCTCGGGCTCGACCTCGACCTCGCCGGCCTGGTCGGCGACGACCAGCGCTGGAGCCGCCCCGAGGCGGTCCTGGACCCGGAGATGTCGCCCGGCGCCTCCGCCGAGGCGGAGAAGCTGCGGACGATCGCCGACGACCTGCTCACCCTGCTGTACGCGCGGGCCCCGGAACTGGTCGCGGCGACCTCGCGCGCCGAGTGGCGCAGGGCCAGGACGCATCTCACCGCCGGCCTCGGCCTGCTCCGCTACCACCGGCAGTCGGCCGAGCGCCTGGAGCCGGGCGCCCGGCTGTCCGGCCTCCTCGGCACCCGGGACGTGCTCATGGCCCAGAACCTCCTCGACATCCGCAGCGGCGAGGCCCGCCGAGGGGGAACCCTCGTCTTCGCCCACAACCTCCACCTGCAACGGCAGCCGAGCACCATGCGGTTGGCGGACCTGGACCTGGCCTGGAGCGGCGCCGGCGCCATCCTGGACTCCCTGGACGAGCCGTACACCTTCGTCCCCGGCAGCCTGGGGCGCAGCGCGGCCGTCGGGCTCCAGGAGCCCGAGCCGGACACCCGCGAGGGCGCGCTCCAGCGCGGGGCCGCCACCTGGGGACTGGTCGAGCCCGGTGCGGCCGCCGGCGGCCGGACGCGCACCGACACCACGCCTGAGCAGGGCTACTTCCCGCTCGACCGGGCTGTCCTCGACGGGGCCGACGCGATTCTGCACATCGGCGACGGCACCGCCGCCGCCGCGTCCTGACGGGGCACCGCCGCCACGCTCTGACGTGACGTCACCACCGCCGTCGCGCTGACACGGCGGCCTGCGGAGGGCGGACCCCCGGCAGCGTCAGGTACGGGCCCCCGGGCCCGGATAGGACGTCCGCAAGTGGCCCAGGAGCGCGGCCGTGGGCGGCGCGATGGGGCGGCCGGTCGGCCAGGCCAGCGCGATCCGCACCAGCGGGACGGGGTCGGTGAGCGGCCGGATCCGCAGCCCGGCGGCGGGCGGCGGATCCGGCAGCACGGCCACGCCCAGCCCGTGCGCGGCGAGTTCGGCCAGCTGCGGCGGGGCGGCCGCCTCGACCGCGACCGTGGGGCGCGCCCCGGCCGCGGCCAGGGCCTGCTCCAGCGCCGTCCGCAGGCCGGTGCCGCGCGGGGTGCTCACCAGGGCGTGCCCGGCCAGCGCGGCGACCGGCAGGGGCCCGTCCGGTCCGCCGGCCAGCGGGTGGTGCCCGGTGAAGGCGGCGACCAGCGGGGCTTCCAGCACGGTGTGCAGGGCGAGCCCGGCCAGCGTCCGCCAGCCGTCGTCGTCGTCCCGTCCGCTGGCGGCGGTGGGCAGGCCGATCACGGCGAGGTCCAAGTGCCCCTCGCGCAGCGCGCCGAGCATCCGCGCGGTACCGTCCTCGGCCAGCGAGAGGTCGATGCCCGGGTGGTCGCGGCGGAACGCGGCGAGCGTGGTGGCGAGTCCGGGGAGGTCGTCCGCCCCGGCCGGCGGGACAGGGCCCAGGGCTGCCCCGGAGACCAGCCCGAGCCGGACGTGCCCGCGCCGCAGCCCGCCGAAGTCCTGCGCCGTCTGCCGCGCCGCCGCGGCGGAGGCGAGCGCCGCCCGCGCGTGCGGGAGCACCGCCTCGCCGACCGGGGTGAGCCGGACGCCGCGCCCGCTGCGGTCCAGCAGCCGGTGGCCCAACTCCTTCTCCAGCTGCCGGATCTGGGCGCTCACCCCGGGCTGGGTGAGGTGCAGCAGCTCGGCGGCGCGGGTGAAACTGCCCTGCTGGGCCACGGTGACGAAGTACTGGAGCTGCCGGAGTTCCATAACTTCTGATGATAGGTGGAAGAACTCCCCGGTCTTGGACGTACGGAGGGCCCCGGCCGCAGGCTGGAGGCATGGAAACCGTGCAGCACGACCAGGGCGTCGACTGGGTCCGCGAACAGATCGCGGCCGAACGCCGGGAACTCGCCGAGGTGTTCACCACCTTCACCCGGGACCAGTGGAACTCCCCGTCGCTGTGCGCCGGTTGGCGCGTCCGCGAGGTCGCCGCCCATATGAGCACCGGCTTTCGCTACTCCACGGCCCGCAACCTTGCGGACCTCATGCGGGCCGGCGGCTCCCTCCACCGGATGACCGACCGGGTGGCCCGCCGCGACGCCGCCGCCCTCACCGACCGCCAACTCGCCGCCGCCCTCGCCGACCACGCCGAACACCCCTGGCGCCCCCCGGTCGGCGGCCGGATCGCCGCCCTCGGCCACGACGTCGTCCACGGCCTCGACATCACGACCGCGCTCGGCCTGCCCTCGCGCCTCCCGCTGCCTCGGGTCACCGCCCTGCTCGCCACCGTCTCCCGCCGCAGCCTGCGCTTCTTCGGCGCCCGACTCGACGGCGTCCACCTGCGGGCCACGGACACAGGCTGGGCGTACGGCGAGGGCCCGGCCGTGGTGGAGGGCCGGGCCGAACACCTCCTGCTGCTCGCCTACGGGCGCCGCCTGCCGCCCGGCCTGGTCACCGGCCCGGGCGCGGGGCGGTTCACCCTGGACGGGTAGCGGGCGCGGCCGCTCTCGGGTGTCCGGCCGTCGGCGAGAGCGCCGTGCAGGTACCGAAGCAGGTCGCCAGGCTGACCCACGGCCCCCGACCCCGGCTCCCGACCCCGCGAGGCGCCGCCGCGCGCTTCGCTCCCCGCGGCGCAGCCGGGGGCGCGCGGGGGTGAGCAGGGGTGGCTAGGATCGGAATCGCATATTCCGGATAGGCGGTGAGACGGGAAGCAAGGTCTCCGATGGCCCCGAGGTCCGAGCAGTGGCCGCCGTACGTGCGGTTCGCGCCGTGGTTGCTGATCGTCGGCGGGCTCGTCTGGAACTCCCTGGATCCCACCGACTACTGGGGCGACCCGCTCCTGGCGGCCGCCGCCGTCCTGACCGGCGCGCTGCTGACCTTGCGGGACACCCTCGCGGTGGGCGTCGCCAATGTGACCGGCATCCTCGTGCTGGCCGTGCGGGACGGCTCGATCGGCACCCAGGACGGCTACCTGGAGCTGGTGAACACGGCCTTCGCCGCGCTGCTCGGCGTCTGGGTCAACCGCGTCGTCGCCCGGCACGGGGAGCGGCTGGCGCAGGTGCGGTCGGTGGCCGAGGCCGCCCAGCGGGCGGTGCTGCCCGAGCCGCCCGCGCGGGTGGGCCGGCTGTCGGTCGCCGCCTGCTACCGGGCGGCGCAGACCGAGGCACTGATCGGCGGCGACGCGTACGCGCTGCAGGCGACCCCGTACGGCGTACGGGTGCTGATCGCGGACGTACGGGGCAAGGGGCTGCAGGCGGTCGGCGCGGTGTCGGTGCTGCTCGGCGCGTTCCGGGAGGACGCCCACCGCGCGCCGGACCTCGCGGCGCTGGCCGACGGGTTGGAGCGGGCGCTCGCCCGGGAGAGCGCGCTGTTGGCCGAGGAGGTGCGGCTGGAGGGGTTCATCACGGCACTGCTGGTCGAGTTCCCGCCGGGTGAGGACGTCGTGCGCACGCTCGACTGCGGGCACCCGGGGCCGTACCTCCTGGGCGGCCCGGACGCGGTGCGCCGGTTGGACGCCGCCGACCCGGGGCTGCCGCTCGGGATGGGCTCGCTGGGCGTGGCCCGGCCGGTGCCGCAGACCCGGCCGTTCCCGCCGGGGTGCACGCTGCTGCTGGTGACCGACGGGGTGACGGAGGCCCGGGACGCGGCCGGGGAGTTCTACGATCCGCTGCTCGCCCTGGGCCCGCTCGGCCCGTTCGACGGCCCCCAGGAGGCCGTCGACGCGCTGGTGGCGGACGTGGAGCGGTGGACGGGCGGGCCGCGGGACGACGACATGGCGGTGCTGGCGGTGACCTGCCGGGAGGCGGACTGAGCGGCGGGGCCCGGTCCGGCCCGTCCGGCGGCGCGGGTGCTTCTTCCCACGGCCTCCTGCGGCGCGGCCGATATCACGATCAGGTGACGGACAGTCAGTGTTTTGCATGATCCAGCCAAGTTGAGTGACGGCGTCCGGTGGCCGGAATGCGAATGCCCGCATAGCGGACGGCGAATTGGACGTGCGGGGCCCGTGGTGTGCCGGGTGGCCGCGCGAGTGGTCCGCCCCTGGTCGGCGGCCTGCGCGGACGTCCCGGCGGGAGCGTGTTCGGCCGTATGGGGGCCGTAAGGGCGGGTCGCGGGAGTGGCGCGATAGGGCCGACCCGTGGTTCGTCCGGAAACGGACGCGATGCTTGCCCAGTAGCGAAGTGGTGACCGAAAGTCGCACTGATGAACGAGACGCCAAGCCCCCGCCGCGACCGACTGCTCGGCCACCGCGACTTCCGACTCCTGCTCACCGGAGCCGCGACGGCCCAGACGGGCAGTCAGGTGACTCTGGTCGCGCTCCCGTTGGTGGCGGTGGTGGTGCTCGATGCCACACCCTTCGAGGTCGGCCTGCTGACCGCCGCCGAGACCGCCGCGTTCCTGCTGGTCGGCCTGCCGGCCGGCGCCTGGCTGGACCGGATGCGCAAGCTTCCGGTGCTGATCCGCGCCGACGTGGTGCGCTGCCTCGCCGTCGGGTCGATCCCGCCGGCCGCCGCGCTCGGCGTGCTGACCATGGCCCAGCTCTACCTGGTGGCGCTGGTCACCGGGGTGGCGACGGTCTTCTTCGACGTCGCCCACCAGTCCTTCCTGCCGTCCGTCCTGCCGCGCGAGCAACTGGTCGGGGGCAACGGCGCGATCGAGACGGTCCGCTCCTCGGCGCAGATCGTCGGGCCCGGGCTCGGCGGCGGCCTGGTCCAGCTGCTCGGCGCGTCGCTCGCCATCGTGGCCGACGCCGTCGGCTACCTCGCCTCCGCCCTGCTGCTCGCCCGGATCCGGGTCGAGGAGCCCCAACCGGAGCCGGCGACCGGACGGTCGCTGCGCGCCGAGGTCGCCGAGGGCGTGCGCTTCGTGCTCGGACACCCCCTGCTGCGGGCGATCGCCACCGCGACCGCCGTGTCCAACCTGTTCGCCGCCGTGCTGGCGGCCGTGCAGACGGTGTTCTGGGTGCGGGTGCTCGACCTGGCGCCGGGCGCCATCGGCCTGCTGCTGTCGGCCTCCGCCGTCGGCGGCCTGGCCGGGGCGCTGTGCGCGGGGCGGCTGGCGGCGTGGCTCGGCCAGGCCCGGCTGATCTGGCTCGCCACCGTGGTGACGGCGCCGTTCGCGCTGCTGTGGCCGCTGTCCGGCCGGGGTGCGGGCGTGGTGCTGTTCGGGATCGCCTCGGCGGTGGTGCTGTTCGGCGCGGTGGCCTACAACGTCGCCCAGGTGAGCTTCCGGCAGAGCCTGTGCCCGCCGGAGCTGCTCGGCCGGATGAACGCCACCATGCGCTTCCTGGTCTGGGGCACGCTGCCGATCGGCGCGCTCGTCGGCGGCACCGTCGCCGACGCGGCCGGACCGCGCGCCGCGCTGTGGCTGTGCGCGGCGGGCTTCCTGCTCGTCCCGGTGCCGCTGCTGCTGTCGCCGCTGCGCCGGCTGCGGGACCTCCCGGCCGAAACCGCCGCCACGGCCGGGGAGGAGCCCGTCGCGAGCCCCGCCGCCTGACGCACCCGGCCGCCCGACGAGCCCCGCCGCCTGACGTCCGAACCGAACCGAGACCGGAAACCGGAGACCGTTCCGTGCACGCCAGCATCACCGCCGCCTACCTCGCCCGGTACCGTTCCGCCGCCGCCGACTCCCCGACGGACCTGCTCCCGCTCACCGGCGCCCAGCGGCGCTTCCTGATCACCCGCAGGCTCGCGCCGCAGGGCCGGCCCGAGGTCGTCCCGCTGTTCCACGCCTACCCGGGCGGCACCCTCGACCTGCCCCGGCTGGCCCGCGCCGCCGCCGCCACCGCCGCCCGGCACCCGGCGCTGTGCGGCGGCTTCGGGACGGTGCGCGGCACGCCCGTCCTGCGGGTCGGCGCCCCCTCGGCCGAGGCCGCCCGGATCGCCGTCCCGCCCGGCGGCACCGCCGGGTCCGCCCTGCGCGAGGCCCTGCTGGACTGGCCCGCCGACGGGCCCGCGCTGCGCCTGCTGGTGGCCCGGGAGCCGGACGGCGAGGAGGAGCTGCTCGCCCTCGCGGTGGACCACGCGGCCTGCGACGAGCAGTCGCTCGGCATCCTGACCGCCGACCTCACCGACGCCTACGCCCGGGACGACCACGCCCAGGAGGCCGTCGCCGCCCCCGACCAGGACGCCCTGGCGGCCTACCGGGAGGCCGTCGAACGGCAACTGGCCGCCGAGGACGCCGCCGGCGGCCCCGCCGCACAGGCCCACTGGGGCCGCCGGCTCGGCGGCGTCACCGGGACGGGCGGGGGAGCGGCCGGCTCCACCGGCATGCTCAGCCACCGGCTGCCCGCCGCCGAGGGGGCCGCCCGCACCGCCTTCTTCCCCGCCCTGCTGGACGCCACCGCGGCCGCCGCCCACCGGCTGCACCGGACCGACGGGCAGCTCGCCCTCGGCTACCCGTGGGGCGGCCGCCCGCCCGGCGCGCCCGCCGCGCTCGGCTGCTTCCTCAACACCCTGGTGCACCCCGCCGTACCCGGCGCGGCCACCGCCCTGGAGGACCTCGCCGACGCCTGGTGGGACGACCTCGACCACGCCGACACCCCGTTCGACGAGGTGGTCCGGGCCGCCCGCACCGCCGGCGCCCCGTGGACGGGCGCCCTGGACGGCATGCTCACCCTGGAGGACCTGCACCGCCGCCCGTCGCTGGTGTTCGGCGGCGTGCCCGGCCGGGAGATCCACCTGGCCGGGCGGCCGCTCGCCGCGCCGTTCGCGGTCGCCGCCTCGCACGGCGACGACCTGCTGGTGCGCCTCGCCTGGGACCGCGAGCGGTTCCCCGAGGACGCCGCCACCGCCGCCTTCGACGACCTGCTCGCCACGCTGCGCCGCCACCTGCGGACGGCCTGACCCGCCCGGCCCGACCCCGCGCCGGACACCTGATCCGGACACCTGATCCGGACGCCTGATCCGGACGCCTGATCCGGACCCGACCCGAAGCCGCCCCGGCCCCGACCCGAAGCCGTACCGGACCCGCACCGGACGTCCGCATCAGGACGCCCGCCCCGGACGCCTGACCCGCCCCGGACCGAAGCCGCCACCGAATCCCCACACCGACCGCCGGGCCGTGCCACCACCCCGGCGCGCCCGGAACCAGGGCCGGGCCATCCACGCCCGCCCCGTCACCGCAGGGCCAACACGCCCACCACACAAGGGAGTCACCGATGTTTGCGCTCTCCTCCTCGCAGGAGATCGTCTGGCTGCACGAGCAGATGCTGCCCGGCAGTCGTGCGTACAACTTCACCGCCGTGCTCGACCTCTGGGGCACCCTCGACGAGGACGCGCTGCACGCCGGACTGGCCGCCGTCCTCGCCCACCACCCGGGCCTGCGCCTGGAACTGGTCCCCCGCCCGGAGGGCCTGCCGGGCCAGCGGGTCGCCGAGCACTGCGAACCGACACTGCGCCGCAGCGACTTCGCCGCCGAGGCCGACCCGGACGCGGCCTTCCGCGAGCTGCTGGCCGCCGAGGCCGAGGAGCCGGTGGACACCGAGCAGGCGCCGGTGCTGCGCTGGCACCTGGTGCGCCTCGGCACGGACCACCACCGGCTGATCCACGTCGAGCACCACCTCGTCCACGACGGCCACTCCTTCGCGATCCTGCTGCGCGACCTGTTCACCGTCTACCGCGCCCACGTCCTCGGCGAGCCCTACCAGCTGCCCGAGGCGCCCTCGTACGAGCAGCACGCCCGTACGGCCGTCGACCCGGACGCCCGCGAGCGCGCGCTCGCCTTCTGGCTGCGGGAGCTGGCCGACGCCCCGCGCGAGGTCACCCTGCCCGGGCTGGCCAACCCCGCCGCGGTGCGCCGCCACCGCGGCGGCCAGATGCGCCAGGCGATCGGCGCCGACCTGGCCGAGCGGCTGCGCACCCGCAGCAAGGAGGACGGGCACACCCCGTTCAGCACCCTGCTCACGCTCTTCGCCGAACTGCTGCGCCGGCACTCCGGGCACCGCGAACTCGTCGTCGGCACCGCCGTCGGCAACCGCCCTGAGGGCTTCGAGGGCACCGTCGGCATGTTCGTGAACACCGTGCCGCTGCACCTGCGACTGGACCCGTCCGCCCCCGGCACCGAGGCCGTCGACGAGGTGACCGACGTCCTGCTGCGCGCGCTGCCCTACCAGGACCTGCCCGTCCAGGAGCTGACCCGCCGGCTCGGCCTGCACACCGGCGGCGCCGACAACCCGCTGTTCAACGTGATGTTCAGCGCGCACGACGCCGCGCTGCCGGACGTCCAGGCGCCCGGTCTCGAAGTCTCGCTGTACGAGGGCTTCAACACCGGCACCACCCGCTTCGACCTCGACCTGGTGCTGCTGCCGGACGACCGCCGGGTGGTCGGCGAGAAGCACGGCGGTGCCGGGATGACCCTGGTCTGGGACTACGACGCCGACCTCTTCGGCGAGGCCGAGGCCACCCTGCTGGCCGACCGCCTGCTCCAGCTGCTGCGCTGCTACCTCGACCGGCCCGAGGCCACGCTGGCCGCGCTCGACCCCGCCCCGGCCGCCGAACCCGCCACCGCCGTCGCCCGGGCCGGTCTCGACCCGGCCGCCGCCCACGACCCCACGGCGATCGCGATGATCGCCGGCACCGAGCGCCTCAGCTACGGCGAGCTCGACCGCCGCGTCACCCAACTGGCCGAACGCCTGCGCGCCGCCGGCGTCACCCCCGGCCAGCCGGTCGCCGCCGTGCTGCCGCGCGGCGTGGACAGCGTCGTCGCCCTGCTCGCCTGCCTGCGGTACGGCGCCGTGTACGCGCCGCTGTCCGCCGAGGACCCGGCCGCCCGGCTCGGCCTGCTGCTGGACCGGCTGGCCCCGGCCCTGGTGCTGGCCACCCGGCAGAGCGCCCTCGCCCTGCCCGCCGACGGCGTCACCCCCGCGCTGCTGGACGGCCCGGCCTTCCCCAAGGCCGAGCCCGCCGCAGTGGTGGACGGCGCCGCCTACCTGATCCACACCTCCGGCTCCACCGGCGTGCCCAAGCCCGTCCTGGTCGGCCGCGACGCGCTCGCCGGGTACGTCGCCGCGATCGCCGCCCGCTACGAACTGACCCCCGCCGACCGGGTGCTGCTGTTCGCCCGCCCGTCCTTCGACGTGGCGCTGGAGGAGGTGCTGCCCGCGCTCGCCGCCGGCGCCGCCCTGGTCGTGCCGCAGCGCGAGGTGCCCACCGGGCCCGAGCTCGTCGCCGTGCTCGCCGCCCGCGGCGTCACCGTCGCCAACCTGCCGACCAGCTACCTGCTCGCCGTCCGCGAGGACCTGCGCGAGGCGCTGCGCGACGGCCTCTGGGCGCCCCGGCTGCTCGTCCTCGGCGGCGAGCGCCTGCCCGCCCGCGCGCTGACCGGCCTGATCGAGGCCACCACCGTGCTGAACGCCTACGGCGTCACCGAGGCCACCGTCACCTCCACCGTGTACGAGGTCACCGCCGCCGACGTGGCCGAGGACGGCGAGATCCCGCTCGGCGCCGAACTGGACGGCGTGCGCCTGCACGTCCTGGACGAGGCGCTGCGCCCGCTCCCGGCCGGCTGCGTCGGCGAACTCGCCGTCAGCGGAGCCCTGTTGGCCGACGGCTACCTCGGCCTGCCGGAGCCGACCGCGGCCCGCTTCGTCACCGTGCCCGCCCTCGGCGGCGAGCGCGTCTACCGCACCGGCGACCGCGGCTACCGCGACCTGCGCGGCCGGCTGTGCTTCCTCGGCCGCGCCGACAACCAGGTCAAGCTCCGCGGTCACCGGATCGAACTGGAGGAGATCGAGGCTGCCGCCTCCGCCGAACTCGGCGGCCGCTCCTGCGCGGTGGTGCTGCACACCGACCCGCAGGCCGGCCCGCGCCTGATCGGCTTCCTGGAGGGCGCCGACCGCCCCGACCAGGCCGCCCTGCACGCCGCGCTCGCCCAGCGGCTGCCCGGCGGGCTCGTCCCCGCCACCTGGACGGCCGTCGAGACGATGCCCACCCTGCCCGGCGGCAAGCCCGACCGCGCCGCCCTCGCCCGGCTCGCCGACGAGGCCCCCGCCCAGGAGGCCGCCCCGGCCGCCGAGAGCGCCTTCGCCGACCCCGGCCAGGAACTGATCGCCGCCGCCTGGCGCGAGGTGCTCGGCCACGACCGCTTCACCGCCGAGTCCCACTTCTTCGAGGTCGGCGGCCACTCGCTGCTCGCCGCCCAGCTCGCCGCCTGGCTGGAGCCGCACCTCGGCAGCCGCCCGCCGCTGCGCACCCTGTTCCGCCACGCCGTCCTGGCCGACCAGGCCAGCGCCCTCACCGGCCAGCACCCCGGAAAGGCAGACCGCGCATGAGCGCCCCCTCCGCCGTCCTCGAAGACGCCCACCGCGAACTCGTCGACGCCTTCGAGAGCTTCGTCCGCCGCGAGCTCGTCCCGCTGGCCGCCGAACTGCCCGAGACCGCCGACGAGGTGCCCGCCGAACTGCGCGCCTACGTCCGCAAGCGCTCCGCCGCGCTCGGCTTCTACGCCGGCGACTACCCCGAGGAACTCGGCGGCGCCGACATGCCGTTCACCGCCGTCGTCCTGCTGCACCACGCCGCCGGGCGCAGCGGCTGCCCGCTCGCGCCGTACGCCCTGGCCGGCTCCGACGGCCCCAGCCCGCTGCTGCGGCACGGCACCCCCGAGCAGATCGAGCGCCACCTCGTGCCGCTGGTGCGCGGCGAGCAGACCCGCTGCCTCGCCCTCACCGAGCCGCACGCCGGCTCCGACGCGTTCCGCCTCACCACCACCGCCGTGCGCACCGCCGACGGCTGGGTGCTGAACGGCCGCAAGACCTTCGTCAGCAACGCCGACCGGGCCGGCCTGGTGCTCGTCGTCACCGCCACCGACCTCGGCGAGGGGGCCGGGCCCACCGCCGGCGCCACCGCCTTCGTCCTCCCGATCGACCAGCCCGGCCTGCGGATCGGCCAGCGCTACGAGGGCATGTCCGGCGAACCGCTGTTCGAGCTGCTGCTCGACCAGGTCACCGTCTCCACCGACGCCGTGATCGGCGGCGAGGAGGGCGTCGGCGCGGCCACCGCCCTCGCCATGGACAGCCTCTCCCGGGGCCGCCTGGTCGTCGCCGCGATGTGCAACGGCATCGCCGAGTACGCGCTGCGCATGGGCGTCGAGTACGCCCGCGAGCGGCGCGCCTTCGGCAAGGTGATCGGCGAGTACCAGCACATCCAGGAGCACCTGGTGGCCACCCGGGCCGAGGTGGAGTGCTCCAAGCTGCTCACCCTCGCCTGCGCCCGGCTGGTCGACGACGGCACCGAGGCGCCGGAGAACGCGGCGCTCGCCAAGCTCACCGCCTCCGAGACCGCCGTGCGCGCGGTGGACCGCTCGCTCCAGGTGCACGGCGCCACCGGCTGGGTGCGCGGCCACCCGCTGGAGTTCCTGTACCGCTACGTGCGGATGACCACGATCATCGAGGGGACCTCCGAGGTCCAGAAGGTGATCATCGCCCGCTCCATGGGCCTGAACTGACAGTCCGTCAACGATCTGTCAACAGCCTGTCAACGGCCTGAACCACCTGGAGACGATGATGGAAACCCTGAGCATCGAATACGGCCGCCCGCACCAGGACGGCGCGGTCCTCGACCTGTTCGCCACCTGGGTGCACCGGACCCCGGACGCGCCCGCCCTGATCGACGGCGCCCGCACCTACAGCTACGCCGAACTCGACCGCCTCGCCGACACCGTGGCCGCGGCGCTGCGCGACCGGATCCGCCCCGGCGACCTGGTCGGCGTCTGCCTCGGCCACTCCGCCGCCCTGGCCGCCGTCACCCTCGCCACCGCCAAGCTCGGCGCCGTCCACCTGCCGCTCGGCCCGCGCCCCGGCGAGCGCCGGCTCCAGGCCGTCGCCGAGCAGCTGCGGCCCGCCTGCCTGGTCGGCGACCCGGCCCGGCTTCCCCAGGGCGGCGAGCAGCTGGCGCTCGACCTGGACCCGACCACCGACGTGGTCGCCGCGTTCGTCCCCGGCGAGCAGGTCCACGTGCCCGCCGGCACCCACTACGCGGTGCTCACCTCCGGCTCGACCGGCACCCCCAAGGCCGTCGCCGTCGGCGAGCCCGCCCTCGGCGCGCTGCTCCACTGGTACCGCGAGCTGACCGGCCTCGGCCCCGGCGAGCGGCACAGCCTGCTGATCGGCGTGTCCTTCGACCCGCACGTCCTGGAGCTGTGGGCCACCCTCACCTCCGGCGCCGCGCTCACCCTCGCCCCCGAGGCCGTCCGCTGGGACCCGGGCGCGCTCACCGACTGGTGGCGCGAGGCCGGCGTCACCGTCAGCATCCTGCCCACCCCGCTCGCCGAGCCGATCCTGGCGCGCGCGTGGCCGGACGGGCTGGCGCTGCGCCACCTCACCATCGGCGGCGACCGGCTGCGCCGCGCCCCCGGCCCGGACGTCACCGCGGCCGTCCACAACGCCTACGGCCCCGCCGAGGCCACCGTCACCACCACCGTGCACACCATGGCGCCCGGCCTCGACCACGGCGCCGGCGCACCCCCGATCGGGCTGCCCGTCCCGGGCGCGGTCGTCCTGGTCACCGACGAGGACGGCCGGCCGGTGCCGCGCGGCCAGGCCGGCGAGCTGCGCATCGGCGGCCGGGGCCTGGCCGCCGGCTACCTCGACCCCGAGCTGACCGCCCGGCGCTTCGTCGGCGTGCCGCCCGGCGTGGACGGCATCGACCGGGTCTACCGCAGCGGCGACCGGGTGGTGATGGGCGCCGACGGCGTGCTGGAGTTCCACGGCCGGCTCGACGACCAGGTCAAGGTCAGCGGCGTCCGGGTCGAACCCGCCGAGGTCGAGGCCGCGTTCGAGCGCGACCCGCGGGTGCGCCGGGCCGTGGTGGCCGCGGCCCCGGCGCCGACCGGCGGCGTCCGGCTGCTCGCCTTCGTCCAGACCGTCGAGGGGCCCT
>NZ_JBHVWW010000115.1:0-14757 GCF_042882025.1 Kitasatospora sp. NPDC058243 | reverse complement strand
GGCCGCCGCGGGGGCCGGCCCGGACCGGGTCGCCGGGCTCGCCGCGGACCGGGTCGACCGGCCCGACGGACTGGCCGGGGACGAGCCGCAGGCCACCGTCACCGCGCTGGTCGGCGCCCCCGGCAGCGGGCGCTCCACCGAACTCGCCGCCCTCGCCGCCCGCCGCGCCGGCGGCGCCCGGCCGCTGCCCACCCTCTGGTTGCGCGGCGCCGACCTGCGCGCCGAGGACCGCTCGCTCGCCGCCCCGGTGGAACGGGCCCTGGCCGCCGTCGCGGCCGAGCTGGGCACCCCGGCGCCCGCGCCGGAACCGGTGGCGGCGCTGTGCGCGGCGGCCGGGCGGCCGCTGCTGGTGGTCCTGGACGGCCCCGAGGAGGCCCCGGCGCCGCTGGACCCGCGCTGGCTGCGCGGCGCGGGGGACTGGCTGACCGGCTGCGGGGCGCGGCTGCTGACCGCCTGCGGCGAGGAGGCCTGGGTGCGGCTGGCGGCCGAGAAGTGGGGCAGCGGCCCCGGCCCCGCCCGGTACCCGGACCCGCCGGAGCCGGACGGCGACCTGGCCAGCGCCCCCACCGTCCGGATGGACGGCGACGGCCCGGGCGCCCCCAGCCTCGCCGGGCACCGGCTCGGCCCGCTCCCCGCCGAGGCGGCCGAGCGGGTGCGCCGCCGCTACGGGCTGCCGCCGGGCTGGCCGGCCGACGCCGACGCGCGGCACCCGCTGGCCGTCCGGCTGGCCGGCGAGCTGTGGGCGGAGGGCCTGCGCGGGGAGCCGGGCCGCCGGGGCGAACTGTTCGCCGCCTACCTGGACCTGCGCTGCCTGCGGGTGGCCCGGCGGTTGGCCGAGGACGGGCGGCAGCGCCGGCCGGGCGCCCACCGCCGGAGTTCCGCCCGCCCGGCCGGGCCCTCCCACGGGCGGGTGCGGCGGCTGGCGGCCGCGGTGGCCGGACGGGTGCACGAGGCGGCCCGGCGGATGCTCGGCGCCGGGCCGGGCGGGCTGGGCCGGGCCGTCTTCGAGGAGCTGTTCCCGGCGGCCGGCGGCTGGGCCACGGCCGTCCTCGCCGAGGGCCTGTTCGTCCCGGCCGGGCCCGGATTCCGTTTCGCGCACGGGGAGTTCGCGGACTGGCTGCAGGGCCTGCACCTGGACCTGGACGCCGCGCTGCGGCTGCTGCTCGGCGAGGCCGCGGACACGCCGTCCTCGCCCGCGAACGGGCTGGCGGGCGCGTCCGCGGCAGGCCCCCCACGCGGCGTCCCCCGGCACCGGATCGGCCCGGTCGCCGCCGCGCTGCACCGGCTGGCCGAGACCTGGGGCGCACCCGCCCTGGACCCGTGGCTGCACCGGCTCTGGCGCGCCCTGGACCTGCGCCCGCCCGGCAGCGAACCGGCCTGGTGGGCGGGCCGGCTGCTCACCGCCGGGCTGGCCGCCAGCCCCGATCCGGCCGAACACCGGGCGCTGCTCGACCAGTTGGCCGGGCGGATCGCCGAACGGGCGGTCGCCGAAGGCGGGTTGGACGCGCTCCCGGCGGACGGGCTCGGCGCGTTCGGCCCGGCGTTCTGGACCGGCCTCGGCCTGCCCGCCGAGGCCGAACTCGCCCTGTTGCGCCGCCTGGTGGCCGCCGACGGGCCAGGGCAGCCGTTCCTCGGCGCGGTGGCCGAGCGGCTGCGCGCCGACCCCGTCGCGGTGTTCCCGCTGCTCTGCGCCTGGTTCGACGATCCGCGCGGCCTGCCCGGCCGCCCCGGGCACACCGTCGCCGACCTCGCCCACGACCTGCTGCACGCCCACCGGCGGCTCGCCCTGGACGAGTTGGCCGACGCCCTGGCCGACGCCGCGCACCCGAGGGCGGACGCGCTGCTCACCGTGCTCGCCACCGAGGAACCCTCCGCGCTCTGCCGGGCGGTGGACCGCTGGAGCCACGACGGGCGGCCCGAGCGGCACGTCGCCGCCGCCGTGCACGCCCTGCACGCCGCCCCGCACGCCGTCGGCGCCGCCGCCGGACTGCTGCGGTTCAGCGCGCTGACCCTGCTCGCCCGCGAGGACGAACCGGGCCTGCACGGCGCCGCCCTCGCCCTGCTGGTCGGCGACCCGGCGACCAGGGCCGAGCACCTCCCCGCCGCGCTGGCCCTGCACCGGGCGGGCGGCGACGCCTTCCTCACCCCCAGGGCGCTGGCCCCCGCCCTGGAGAGCGACCCGGAACCCGTCCTGGCCGCGCTCGCCGACCGGCTGGCGGCCCCCGGCGCGGCCGCCGCCGAGACCCTGCGGATGCTCGCCGACGCCCGCACCCCGGTGGCCACCCGGCGGGGCGCCGAACTCGCCGCCCGGCTGCTGCGCGAGCACCCGACGCTGGCCGGCCCGGTCGCCGTCGACTACCTGGGCCGCCGCCTGGAGCGCGCCGCGACCGGCGGCCCGGCCGCCCGGCTGGAGCTGCGGGTGCTGCTCGGCGGCGCGCTGGCCGCCCGTGCGGCGGGCGTGCGGCGGCCGTTCGCCCAGGTGCTGTCCGTCCCGGTGGCCGACCCGGCGGCGGACGCGCTGCGCTGCGAACTGCTGGACACCCTGCTCGCCATCGAGACCGACCCGGCGGTGCTGACCGCGGCCGTGGAGCGGCTGGCCGAGCACTGCGCGGCCGAGAATCCGGCCCGGGCCCGCGCGGTGCTGGCCCGGGCGACGCCCGGCCTGCCGGCCGCGGACGAACTGCTGGTGCGCTGGGCCGGCCGCTCGGCGGCGTTCGCGCAGCTGCTCGCCCAGTGGCCGCGGGACGCCGCCCCGACCGCGCCGGACGGGCCCCGGCTGGCCCGGATGCGGGCCCTGGCGGCGGCCGGCCGCGACCCGCAGTACGCGGCCGCCGAGGCGGAGCGGACCGTGCCCGGGCGGGCCGCGCACCCGCCGGTGCGCCCAACCCGCATTCCGGTGCCGGAGCAGGAGCAGGCGCATGGCACGCTATAGGGGTTCGGGTTTGAGCGTTTGAGCGTACAGAGGGTACGCGCCGTACGGAACAAGGAGCGGTCAGGGTGCAGCGCTGGCGTGGCCTGGAGGAGATCCCCGCTGACTGGGGACGCAGCGTCGTCACCATCGGCTCGTTCGACGGGGTGCACCGCGGGCATCAGCTGATCATCGGTCGGGCGGTCGAGCGGGCCCGCGAACTCGGCCTCCCCGCGGTGGTGGTGACCTTCGACCCGCACCCGCGCGAGGTCATCCGCCCGGGCAGCCACCCGCCGCTGCTCGCCCCGCAGGCGCGCCGCGCCGAGCTGATCGCGGGCCTCGGCGTGGACGCGGTGCTGGTGCTGCCGTTCACCCCGGAGCTGTCCCAGGAGTCGCCGGAGACCTTCGTCCGGCAGGTCCTGGTCGACGCCCTGCACGCCCGGGCCGTCATCGAGGGCCCCAACTTCCGCTTCGGGCACCGGGCCGCCGGGGACGTCGCGCTGCTCACCGAGCTGGGCCGCTCGGCCGGCTTCGACGTCGAGGTGGTCGACCTCCAGGTGAGCGGCGCCGCCGGGTCCGGCGAGCCGTTCTCCTCCACCCTGACCCGGCGGCTGGTCGCGACCGGGGACATGGCCGGCGCCGGCGAGGTGCTGGGCCGCCCGCACCGGGTCGAGGGCGTGGTGGTGCGCGGCGCGCAGCGAGGCCGTGAGCTCGGCTACCCGACCGCCAACGTCGAGACCGTGCCGCACAGCGCGATCCCGGCCGACGGCGTGTACGCGGGCTGGCTGACCGCCGACGGCGAGCGCATGCCCGCCGCCATCTCGGTCGGCACCAACCCGACCTTCGACGGCACCGCCCGCACCGTCGAGGCGTACGCCATCGACCGGGTCGGCCTGGACCTGTACGGGCTGCACGTGGCCGTGGACTTCCTGGCCTACCTGCGCGGGATGGAGAAGTTCGACTCCATCGACGCGCTGCTCGACCGGATGGCCGACGACGTCAAGCAGGCCCGCGAGCTGACCGACGGCGTCTGAGCACTGCCGCAGCACGGGGAAGGGCCCGCCGACCTGGTCGGCGGGCCCTTCGGCGTCACTGCGGGGGCTGCGGCGGGTGGCCGTAGCCGGGCGGCGGCTGGTAGCCGTCCGGCGGGGACGGCTGGGACGGCGAGGCGGGCGGGGCGGGCTGCGGCGGCTGGCCCTGGGCGGGCGGGTAGCCGTAGCCCGGGCCCGGCTGCGGGGCCGGCTGCTGCTGGGCGCCCGGCTGCGGCCAGGCCGTGGGGGCGGGCGGCTGCTGCGGGTAGCCGTAGCCGGGTGGCGGCGGCGGGGCCTGGCCGGGCTGCGGCGCCCACGGCGCCCCGGGGGCGGGCTGAGCGGCCTGGCCGGCCTGACCCGCCTGACCCGCCTGACCCGGATATGGCTGTGGCTGTGGCTGCGGCGGGTACGGCGTGGCCTGCACCTGCTGCTGCCACCCGGACTGCTGGGCGGCAGCCTGCTGGGCCCGGACGATGTCCTCGCCGACCAGGGTGGCCAGCTCGAAGTAGGCCTCGCGGACCTTGGGCCGCATCATGTCGAGGTTGACCTCGGCGCCGGCCGCCAGGCTCTCGTCGAACGGCACCACGATCACCCCGCGGCAGCGGGTCTGGAAGTGCGCGACGATGTCCTCGACCTTGATCAGCTTGCTGGTCTCGCGCACCCCGGAGACCACCGTGATGCTGCGCTGCACCAGGTCCGCGTAGCCGTGCGCGGAGAGCCAGTCCAGGGTGGTCGAGGCACTGGAGGCGCCGTCCACGCTGGGGGTGGAGACGATGATCAGCTGGTCGGCGAGGTCCAGCACCCCGCGCATCGCGCTGTACAGCAGGCCGGTGCCGGAGTCGGTCAGGACGATCGGGTACTGGCGGCCCAGCACGTCGATGACCTGGCGGTAGTCCGAGTCGTTGAACGTGGTCGAGACCGCCGGGTCGACGTCGTTCGCCAGGATCTCCAGGCCCGAGTTGAGGTCCTGCGAGGTGAACTGACGGATGTCCATGTAGCTGCGCAGGTGCGGGATGGCCGTCACCAGGTCGCGGATGGTCGCGCCGGTCTGGCGCTTGACCCGGCGGCCCAGGGTGCCGGCGTCCGGGTTGGCGTCGATCGCGATCACCTTGTCCTGGCGCTCGCTGGCCAGGGTCGCGCCGAGCGCGGTGGTGGTCGTGGTCTTGCCGACCCCGCCCTTGAGGCTGATCACGGCGATCCGGTAGCAGCTCAGCACCGGGGTGCGGATGACCTCCAGCTTGCGCGACTTCTCGGCGGCCGCCGCCTTGCCGCCGAACTGGAACCGCGGCTGCTGGCGCTGCTGCTTGGGCTGGCTGCGCAGCAGCCGGTCCGAGGACAGCTCGACCGCGGCGGTGTAGCCGAGTGGCGCGCCGTGCGCCACGGGCGGCTGCGGGGCGGCGGAGTGCGGGAACGCGACCGGCGGCGGCGCGACGGCGCCCTGCGGCGGCCACGGCTGCACCCCGCCGGACTGCTCGTGCGGCGCGCCCGGCAGCAACGGCCGGTACTCGTGCGGCTGGGGCTGGGCCGACTGCGGGTAGGCGGGGGGCTGCGGCCAGCCGCCCTGACGCGGATCCACCGGTGCGGGCTGCGGGGCCGGCTGCTGCGGCTGTGCGGGCTGCGGCTGGGCGGCGCCCTGCTGGGCGGCCCACGCGGCGGCGGCCTGCGGGTCGTGCGCCGGCAGCGGCTGCTGCGGGGGCAGGTGCTGCGCGGGCGGCTGCGGGTACGGCTGCGGGTACGTCTGCGGCGGGACCGGCTGGGCGGGCTGCGCCGGCGGCGGGGCCGGGACCGGGGCCGGGTACGGCGGTTGCGGGGCGGGCTGCGGCTGCGCCGGGGCCTGCGCCGGCCAGCCCGGGGCGACGGCCTGTGGCTGCTCGAACGCAGGGGCAGGGGCAGGGGCAGGAGCGGGGACGGGGGCCTGGGCAGGGGCGGACGCCGGGAACGGGACGTGCTGCGCCTCGGCCTGGACGGGCTGTGCGGGCGGCACGGGCTGGGCGGGTACGGGCGCCTGAGCCGGCGTCGGGGCCGGAGCCTGGGCGGGCACCGGCGCCGGAGCGGTGGCCTGCGGAGCCTGCACCGCCGGGGCCGGAGCCTGAACTGCCGGGGCCGGAGCCGGGGCCGCCGAGGCGTCCGTCTGCACGTACCAGGACGGGGGAGTGTAGTCGGGCGCGTCGGACCAGTCGTCGTCGTCCTCTGCCGCGTTGTCGCCGACGTAGACGCCGTCCCGATCGCTGCTCACTAGGGCTCCCTCGTGTTCGCCGCCGCTTGTTCAGCGGTGCCGTTGCCGCATCAAAGACTAGGCCGTGCGGCAACCCCCGTTGAAGGCGGCGTCGGATCCGGAGCGGCCCCCCGGGCCCGGCGCCGCCGCTCAGTCCATCCGGCGCGGACCGCCGAGAACCTGCTGCTCGGCCTGCCCGGCCACGGCCCGCACGTACTGGCGCCGCATCCGGGTGGCCCACAGGGTGAGGTCGTCGCCGAGGGTGGGCAGCGCGGCGACGTCCTCCGGCGGGAGCGACAGCACCCGGCCGGTCAGCTCCGCCTCCTGCGGGGAGACCCGCTGCACGCCCACCAGGTCGGCCGCGTTGAGCACCCGGGCCGCGTGCGGGCCCAGGTACGGCAGCAGGGTCAGGGTGGTCTGCCAGGGCGCGGCGGAGAGCCGGCTGCGCGGCGGGCGGGCGCCGAGGTCGCGCACCACCAGGACCGGCGAGGCCACCGAGGCGCCCTGCGGGCCGAGTCGGCCGACCTGGTGGACCGTCACGCACGGCTGCCCGCCGCCCGCGGCCTGCGCCAGCGGGCCCCACAGCTGCCCGCGCGCGGTCTCCACCGCGACCCGGGCGCCGATCGCGGCCGCCCGCAGCGCGATGACCTGCGCCGTCCACACGCCGCCGACCAGCACCAGGTCGTACGCGCTGGGCCGGAACAGGCCGAGCACCGCGGGCAGCCCCTGCGGGTCGGCGCCGATCACCACGCCGTCGTCGCCGACCGGGAAGGCCAGCGCCCCGAGGTCCGCGGCGTCCAGCACGTGCTTCTCCCGGCGCGGGCCGCGCAGCCCGAAGCCGGGCAGGATCCGGGACCGCGCCCGGGGCTGTTCGGCGCCGTGCTGGGGGCCGGGGGCCGGATAGGTCTGGTACGCCATCAGGACGCTCCTCCCAGCGGCAGGGTGGCGAGCACCCCGGGGGCCTGCTCCAGGTCGAGCCGGACCAGGCCGAGTCCGGCGCCCTGCGCCCGCGCCTCCACCTGGCGGCCGACCTGCGTCACCTCGCTCTCGCTGCGCCCGGTCACCCGCAGGTGCCCGCTGACGGTCACCGAGCCGCCGGTGCCGCGCCCGGCGGTCAGGCTGAAGGTGCTGGCCAGCGCGGGGGAGCCGGTGACCAGGTTGACCAGGTCGGGTGCGGCGATCCGGCCGGGCGATCCGCCGGGGCGGCTGAGCTGCGGCCAGCGGGAGATCCAGTAGGTGCTGTGCCAGCGGTCGTCGATCCGCCAGAACCGGCTGCCCTCCTGGGTGCGGCGGGTGGTGCCGCCGCCACTGCCGGTGCCCTGGCGCCCGGCCACCGCGAGCGGGTTGGCGCAGGTGGAGATGGCCAGCGCGGCGATCAGCTCGCGCTCGTCCAGCACGGTCGCGTTGAACCCGGCGCTGTTGAGCCGCCCGGCCAGCTGGTCGGTCACCCGTTGCAGCGCCTTGCGGGCGCCCTCCTCGCCGCCGCCGCGGGCCCGGACGGCGGCCGCGGCGCGCTCCGGGTCGAGCTTGAGCGCCACCCAGGTCAGCCGCAGCCCGGGGGTGGCGGTGCCGTCCGGCAGCTCCCGGTAGGCGCGGGCGGCCAGCGACTGCTCGGGCAGGTGCGGGGCCGGGGCCGGCTGGGTGTGCTGGACGAGTTGCACCGACTCCAGGGTGATGTCGTCGACCTGGAGCGCTGAGCAGATCACGTCCAGGGGCAGTGGCAGCGCGGTGCGCACCGGGCGCAGCGGCTGGTCCTTGGCCTGGACGAGCAGCACCGAGCTGAGGAAGGTGCCGTCGCCGACCATGCCGGTCTCCCGGCGGACGGGGCGGCCGCCCAGGTCGGCCTCGGTGGCGTGGGTGCAGGTGCGCAGTGCCGGTTCGAGTTCCAGGGCGGGGGCCAGCGCCGGGTCGGTGCCGGCCGGCGGCAGCGTGCTGCGGGCCTGCCGGCGGCGGGACTTGAGGGCGGCGCGCACCCGTAGCAGTTCGGGGATGGTCCGGCCGCGCAGCGGGATCACGGCGAGCACCACCAGGACCAGCGCGACCGCGCCGAAGCCGGCGGCGACCGGTCGGCTGATCGTCCAGCCCACCGCGACCAGCGCGGCCGCGACCTCGACCAGGACGAGCTGTTGGAGCCTCAGCCGGCCGCCGAGCAGCCCGGGCCGGGGGTTGATCCGGAGCAGGACGGGCCCGCGACCGCCTTCGTCACGGCCGCTGCTCCCGCCGGCGGGCGGCAGCGGCTGCCCGGGCGCGGTCTCGGGGGCGGGGCCGCCGCGCTGCGCCCGGCCGGAGCGGCGCGACCTCCCGCCCGTTGCCGGTCCGCGGCGTCCTGGAGCGGTCTGGCTTGGCATCCCCCGGGTGACCCTCTCTGATCAGTTGCCGCGGCCCGGCTGGCCGGTGCGCGGACCGTACCCGTACCGTACTCACCGTCTGCTGCCGCATCGTAGAGGGTTCGTGCGGGTTCCCGCCCGGCGGGTGCGGGGGGCGGTGCAGGGCGGTCCGACAATGTCTGACGAGGGGGACGACGAGGATGGCATCGCGCCGGGACGAGCTGAACGCGTACACCTTCGCCCGCAAGCGCACGGTGGGGGCGTTCCTGCTGCCCGGTGGCGGCGGCAGCGACGAGGACGCGCCGCGCCCGGTGAAGGCGGTGCTGCCGAGCGTGCTGGCCGGGGCGGTGATCGTCGCCGGGTTCGGGTTGTGGGGGGTGTTCAAGCCGAGCGCGCCGCTGCACTGGGACGACGGCAAGAACGTCGTCCAGGGCAAGAAGTCGACCACCCGGTACGTGGTGCTGACCGACCCGGACGGCCGGACCAGGCGGCTGCACCAGGTGCTCAACATGTCCTCGGCGCGGCTGGTGCTGCCGGCCGAGGCCAAGGTGGTGGTGGTCGACGACGGGGTGCTCGACAGCTACCCCAACCACGGCCCGACGATCGGCATCCCGTACGCGCCGGACAAGCTGCCGACGAGGGACAACGCGGACAAGCCGATGAAGTGGTCGGTCTGCGACCGCCCGGGCTCGGACGACAAGCAGGAGACCGTCAACCAGGCGGTGTTCGTGGCGGCCGGCCCGGACGCGGCGGCGCTGGCGGCCAAGGACCGGATGCTCGGTCAGGACCAGCTGCTGCTGGTGCAGCAGGCGGACGAGCAGCAGGTCTCCGCGCAGCCGGCGCCGGGCCAGCCCGCGGCCAGGCCGGGCGACGCGAAGGTGTTCCTGGTCGACGCGCAGGGCCGCAAGCACGGCATCGGCTCGCCGCAGGCGGACGACAAGGAGCGCAAGTCGCTGATCACCGCGGTCTTCGGGCCCAACGCGGTGCCGCAGCGCGTCAAGCGCGAGTGGCTGGACACCCTGGTGACCGGCAGCCCGATCACCTTCCCGAAGGTCGACGGGGTGGCGGACAGCCCGAACCCCAACTCCTCGGTGGAGCTGGGCAACCAGGCCGACCGCCGGATCGGCCGGCTGGTGCACTACCAGGACCGCCACTACGTGGTCGGCAAGGACCGGCTCTACCTGGTGACGCCGTTCCAGGCGGAGCTGATCCGGCAGAACCCGGACTACCAGGACCTCTACAAGTACGACGGCGACAAGCGGCCGCGCAGCGACGAGATGACCCCGGCCGACCACGCCAAGCTGGGCAACGACGTCCGGCTGCCGAGCACCGGGGACGACTGGCCGCTGAAGTCCGGTGCGCCGGCCAACAACTGGCAGGACCGGCAGGACGCGCGCCTGGTCGTGTGCAGCACCTTCGACGGCGTCGCCGAGGACGGCCGCACGCCCCGGCGCAGCGTCTGGGCCGCGACGTCCTACCCGGCGCCGTACAACAACGGCGCGGGCGCCGCGTACGTGACGCCCGGGCACGGCCTCTTCTACCGCGCGCTGGACAACGCGGCGGGCGGCTCCGGCACCGACTTCCTGATCACCGAGACCGGTCTGCGCTACTCGGTGCCGGCCAACGGCGACGGCGGCCGCGGCGCCACCACTCCGCCCACCCCGCAGCCGGGCCAGGGCGGGCAGCCCGGCCAGGGCGGTGCCCCGAGGACGCCCACCCCGCAGCCGGGCGCCACCGCGCCGGACCAGCAGCCGCCGCAGGACGAATCGGGCGCCAACCAGGCCCGGTTGGGCTACAAGGAGCTCCAGCCGCTCCCGGTGCCGCACGAGTGGTCGGACCTCGTCCCGGCCGGCCCGCCGCTGACGGCGAAGAGCGCCGCCCAGCCGCAGAACGCCTGATCGGCCAAGCCAGGCAACGGACTTGGCCTACGTGTCATGGTCTGGTAACTGCGTCGAGTTCGGTGTTGGGCGAGCTGCGTGTGCCGACTACAGTGCTCCTGGACATCACTAGGGTGATGGGACGGTCGGGCCGCGCTGCCCTCCGTACACGCAATGTCTGTCTCATGGGGGATGGTGGAGCATGGCTCAGGGTCAGTTCACGATGACCGCTCAGGAGATGCTGGCTTTCGCCAAGCGGATCGAGGACGCGATCGGGAAGATCGAGGCTGAGCGGCAGAAGCTCATCAGCACGGTCGATGGCATCACCGGCGGCTGGCAGGGCCAGGCGGCGAGCGCCTACAAGGCCTTGCAGGACCAGGTCAACACCGACATCGCGAAGCTGAAGGAGTCGCTGACCGCGATCCAGCACGCGATCGAGCTGACCACCAAGCACTACGCGAGCACCGAAGAAGAGCAGAAGGCGCTGTTCTCCAACGCCCAGGGCTGATCAGCCGCACCGCGCTGATCACCGTTCTGTTCCGACCTTCCGCTCGGTGGGGCGCCCGCGGCTGAGCGCGGGGTGCTCCGCATCCTCGTCAAGGGAGACATCGTGTCCGACCACATCCTCGTCAACTTCGAGACCGTCCACCACGCGGCCGAGGAAGTGCGCGCCTCGGCCGGTCGCATCGACCACCTGCTGAACGACCTCAAGGGCGACGTCAACCGCATCGCGTCCAGCTGGCAGGGCGCGGCCCAGCAGGGCTACCAGGCCCACCAGACCCAGTGGGACGCGCGCGCCGCCGACCTGCAGAAGGTCTGCACGCAGATCGCCTCCTCGCTGGACAGCGCCGCGCAGAGCTACAAGACGACCGAGAACAACAACGCCAAGCTGTGGGGGAACAACTGACCACGCGTTCCCCAGCGGGAACGTGAGGGGGCGGGTGCTCGGACTCCGGGCACCCGCCCTTCGGCGCGCGGCACGGGTGGACGACATGAGGGGTGGCAGGGTGTCCGGACGCGGGTACCGGAAGGCGGCCGCGGCACTGGCCGCGCTCGCCGTGCTGGGTGGCCCGCTCGCCGCCCCGGCGCGCGCGGACAGCGGACCCGGGCTGGCCGCCGCGGGCGACTGCCCGAAGAACGCGCCCGACGTGCCGACCGTGCCGTGGTCGCTGCAGCGCCTGCTGCTGGACGAGCTGTGGCAGGGCGGTCGGACCACCGGCGCGGGGGTGACCGTCGCGGTCATCGACACCGGCGTGGACGACCAGAACCCGCAGCTGGCCGGCAAGGTCCTGGAGGGCTCCAACCTGGTGGTCAACCGGGAGACCAAGGAGAAGGTCCCGGGCAGCTCCAAGGAGGACCCGGTCGGCCACGGCACCAAGGTGGCCGGCATCATCGCCGCCCGCCGCTACGACCGGACGGGCTTCGTCGGGCTCGCCCCCGACGCCGCCGTCCTGTCGATCCGCCAGAACGACAGCGACGGCAACGGCGACGTCTCCACCCTGGTCCAGGCCGTCAACGAGGCGGTCAGGGCCAAGGCCAAGGTCATCAACATCTCCCAGGACGTCCGCGGCGCCGGCGCCGCCGGCTTCGGCGGGTACCAGGAGCTGAAGGCCGCCGTCCAGGCCGCCGAGGACAGCGGCGTCGTGGTGGTCGCCTCCACCGGCAACGACGGCAAGGAGGGCGACACCTACCCCGGCGCGTTCCCGACCGTGCTCGCCGTCGGCGCCTCCGACCGCAACAACGAGCGCGCCCCGTTCTCCCAGTACGGCTCCTTCGTGAAGGTCGCCGCACCCGGCGTCGACATGCTCTCCACCGTCCCCAGGGGCGGCCAGTGCGTCGACAACGGCACCAGCTTCTCCGCCCCGTACGTGTCCGGGCTCGTCGCGCTGCTGGTCGGCGCCCACCCGAACTGGAAGCCGGCCCAGGTGCGGGCCTGGATCGAGCAGACCGCCCAGCGCACCCAGCGCGATCCGAACCAGTTCATCGGCTGGGGCGTGGTCGACCCGGTCAGGGCCGTCACCAAGGCCCCCGAGAGCGCGCCGTTCACCGCCACCCCGGACGCCCCCGTCCAACTGGCCGCCGCCCCGATCGTGCCCCGGCCGGTCGGCCTCGGCGAGACCCAGGCCGACCGCGACGGCCGCACCGCGACGTACGTCCTCGGCATCGGGGCGCTGCTGGTCGCGCTGCTCATCGGCGGCGGCGTCGTCCTGCGCGACCTGCGCCGCAGGTCCGCGGACTGATCCGGGTACGCAGCACCTGCCCGGTGCCCGGGGAGTGCGTAGGAGAATCCTCCGGAACGGCTGTAACGTCGTGGGTCGCTCGCCGCATCCAAGAAGTGTCAGGGAGCGCGGACACGGGGGGGCGGCAGGCATGGGGTGGATCGGGGCGGGCCGGGAGGCCGAGGACGCCGAGTTCCTGGAACTGGTGTCCGGCCGCACCGGCCACCTGTACCGCTCGGCCTGCCTGCTGACCAGCGGCGACACCCACTACGCCGAGGACCTCGTCCAGGAGGCCCTCAGCCGGATGTACGTGCTCTGGCGGCGCAGCGCCTGGACCGGCGGCCGGGACCGGATCGACAACCCGGCCGCCTACACCCACACGGTGATGGTGCGTACCTTCCTCGCCCAGCAGCGCCGCCGCTCCAGCACCGAGCGCCCCATCGCGGCCGTGCCCGAGTCGGAGGCGCGGGAGGCGGACGGCGCGCTGCGGATGACCCTGCTCGACGCCCTCGGCCGGATGCCGCCCAAGGACCGCGCCGTCCTGGTGCTGCGCTACTGGGAGGACCGCAGCGTCGCGGAGACCGCCGAGATGCTGCGCTCCTCCCCGGGGGCGGTCCGCACCCGTACCACCCGGGCGCTGGCCCGGCTGCGCACCCTGCTCGGCGACTCGCTGGCCGAGCTCGCCGCCCGCTGACCACTGCTCGTAGTCCGTGACGCACCCCGTGACGCTCCCCGTGACGCAATTTCGTGATGCAAGGAGACGGTGACCACCCATGTCCGAACCGGACAAGTTCGAGGACGATCTTCTCTACGCCCTCACCCGTACGGGCGAGGGCTTCCGTACCGAGCCGTCCGACCTGCTCGCGGGCGGGTACCGGCGCGGCCGCCGCCGCTGGCGCCGCCGCTCGACCGCCGCGGTGGTGGGCGGCGCGGCCGCGCTGGCCCTGGTGGGCACAGGGGCGGTGTACCTCACCGGCTCCTCGCCGCGCCCGAGTACGGTGCCCGCGGCCGCCCCGAGCACCGCCGGCGGCAGCGGCTCGGCGGCCCCGGCCTCCTCGGCGTCCGCCTCCGCCTCGGCGCCGCCGGCGGTCTCCGGCGACGAGGTGCTGGCGATGTTCCAGGCCCTGCTCCCCAAGGGCGAGACCACCGGCGGCACCGGCACCGGCACGGGGGCCGAGCCGGGCCGGCCGTACGGCGGCGGCATCGCCGCGACCGCCTCGCTGGTCTTCGACGACGGCAAGGGCAAGTCCGCGATGGGCATCTCGCTCGGCCGCCTGGCGGACGGCGACCCGAACCGGGTGGAGAACGACTGCCCGGACAAGAAGCTCGTCCAGTACGACGCCTGCAGTGCCACCACCCTGCCGGACGGCGGCACGCTGACCGTCCTCCAGGGCTACGAGTACCCGGACAAGCGGGCCACCACCAAGTGGTGGAACGCCAAGCTGATCGGCAAGGACGGCCGCCAGGTCGAGCTGTCCGAGTGGAACTCCCCGGCGGAGAAGGGCTCGCCGGACAGCCGCCCGAAGCCCCCGCTGACCCCCGAGCAGCTCAAGGCGATCGTCACGGACAAGTCCTGGGACCGGGTCATCGCCTCGATCCCGGACCCGGTGCCGGTCAAGCCGCGGGACAGCGGCAAGGAGTACGGCCAGGACGAGATCCTGGCGATCGTCGCCAAGCTGCTGCCGGCAGGGCTGACCGAGACGGAGACCGGGGGCCAGCCGGGCTACGCGAACTTCGTGGTCAACGACGGCAAGGGCAAGTCCCTGGTGGAGATCAACGTGCAGGACTGGTCCCGTGACGACAAGACCAAGGAGGAGCTGTTCGGCAGTGCCCAGGCGCAGCCGGACGGCACCAGGGTGGTGGTCGGCAAGCGGGGTTCCAACCCGGGCATGTGGACCGTCGACACCCTGCACGCGGACGGCCTGCGGGTGGTGATCAGCGCGTTCAACAGCGGCACCCAGCAGACCCCGGCGACCCGCAGCACCCCGGCGCTGAGCACCGACCAGCTGAAGGCGATCGCCACCGCGCCGGTGTGGAAGCTGAGGAAGTAGCGGTCCGGACGTGGCAGTGCCCCGGGCGAGGGGGGAGATACGGGAGGCTCCCCCTTGGGGGGGGGGGGTGGTGCAGGGGGTGTGCCTCCCGGAAGCTGAGACCCCCCCAGCGATTTCCCTAGAGAAGAC
>NZ_JBHVWW010000114.1:0-14835 GCF_042882025.1 Kitasatospora sp. NPDC058243 | reverse complement strand
GTCCACCGGTGGTCGCCGACGGCTCCGGCACCTCCCGCGCGGAGCGGAGCGACCGGTTCGCCGAAGCGGGGCAGTTGCTGCCGTCGCCGAGCGAGACGACCCGGTTGTCGAGGCGCTTGCCGCCGGCGTCGGACTTGACGGTGAAGGTGTAGACGAGGGTCTCGGTGGCTCCGGGGCGGAGGTCGAGGGTCCAGGTCAGGCGCGGCGGGCTGTAGGAGATCCGGCCGATGGTGGCGTGGGCGTCACCGTCGTAGTCGGCGGCGTCCAGGACGCCGGTGAAGTCGTCGACGACGACGGCGCCGTGGTAGGTGCCGCTGGTGCGGTTCGTGGCGGTGACGGTGTAGGTGACCTTGTCACCGGGGCCGGGCTTGGCCGGGGAGACCTGCTTGGCGAGGTGCAGGTCGTGCCGGACGGTGATCGGCTCCGTCGGGGTGGCCACGGCCGTGTGCGTGGGCGTGGCCGGGTCGGGGCCGCCGGTGACGACGGCGGAGTTCACCGGCACCTCCGTCGCGTCCGGTGAGAGGGTCCCGCTGAGGGTGTAGGTCGCGGTGGCGCCGACGGCCAGGTCGATGGCCGGGCACGTGGCGACACCGCCGGTGTCAGGGCAGGGCGTGCCGTCGGCGTCGGCGGTCAGAACCGGGTGGTCCACCTGCTGCGGGAACCGGTCGGTGACCACGACGTTGCGGGCCCGCGAGGGGCCGTCGTTGGTGACGCCGACCCGCCAGGAGATCGGCCCGCCGGCCACGACCGGGGAGGTCAGCAACACCTTGGAGACCGTCAGACGGGCCTGCTGGGAGGGCGGACCGGTCGGTGAGGCGACCGCGGTGTGGGTGGGTGTGGCGGGGTCGGGCCCGCCGGTGACGACCGCCGTGTTCACCGGTGTGCTGGTGGCCGCGGGGTCGAGCGTGCCGGTGAGCGTCCACGAGTGGGTGGCGCCGACCGGGATCTGGACGGCGGGGCAGGTGGCGACCCCGGCCGTGACGGGGCAGACGGCGCCATCGGAATCCGAGGTCAGCGAGGCGCCGGACACCCCGCCGGGCACCCGGTCGGTGACGACCACGTCCCGCGCCTGGCTGGGGCCGTTGTTGGTGACCGACACCCGCCACTGGATCTGCTGCCCAGGCACCACCGGGCTCGTCAGCAGCACCTTCGACACCGTCAGACGGGCCTGCTGGGACGGTGAGGAGGTCGGTGAGGCCACGGCGGTGTGGGTGGGTGTGGCGGGGTCGGGCCCGCCGGTGACGACCGCGGTGTTCACCGGTGTGCTGGTGGCCGCGGGGTCGAGCGTGCCGGTGAGCGTCCAGCTCGCGGTGCCCCCGGCGGGGATCTCGACCGCCGGGCAGGTGGCGACGCCGGCGGCGATGGCGCAGCTGGCCCCGCTCGTGTCGTCGGCCATCGCGGGGTTGTCGACGCCGTCCGGGATCCGGTCGGTGACCACGACGTTCCGGGCCCGCGAAGGACCGTGGTTGGTGACCGTCACCCGCCACCGGATCGGGCCACCCGGCACCACCGGATCGGTGAGCAGGATCTTGGAGGCGGTCAGGTTCGCCTGCGGCGACGGGGAGCCGGTGGGCGAGGCCACGGCGGTGTGCGAGGAGGCCGTGGGGTCGGGGCCGCCGGTGACGGTGGCGCCGTTGGTGGGAGTGACCGTGGCGTTGGGGTCGAGGACGCCGCTCAGGCTGTAGCTGTGCGACTGACCGACCTCCAGCTCGATGGCCGGGCAGGTTGCGACGCTGCCCGAGACCGGGCAGGCGGCCCCGTCGGTCTCGGACGTCATGGTCGGGCTCGACACTCCCGCCGGGATCCGGTCCGTGACGACGACGTTCCGGGCCCGCGAAGGACCGTTGTTCGTGACGGTGACCCGCCACTGGATCTGCTGCCCGGGCACCACCGGGTTCGTCACCAGCACCTTGCCGAGCGTCAGGTTCGCCTGCGGGATGACGGCGCCGGTGGGGCTGGCGACCGCCGTGTGTGTGGGCGTGGCCGGGTCCGGGCCGCCGGTGACGGTCGCGGTGTTCCCGGGCACGGCCGTGGCGTCCTGGGCGAGCATGCCGGTGAGGGTGAAGGTCGAAGTCGCGCCGACCGGGATCTCCACCGCCGGGCACGTCGCCGTGCCGGTGCTGACCGGGCAGGACGAGCCCGTGGCGTCCACGGTCATCACGGCGCCGACCACCTGGTCCGGGATCCGGTCGCTGACGACCACGTTGCGGGCGGTCGACGGCCCCCGGTTGGTGACGGCGACCCGCCACGAGATCGGCTGGCCGGGCACCACCGGGTCGGTGAGCAGGATCTTCGTCACGGTCAGGTTCGCCTGCGGCTGGGCCGTCTCCGTGGGAGTCGCCGTCGCCGTGTTGTTCGACGGGTTGGGGTCCGGGCCGCCGGAGACGGAGGCGACGTTCACGGGCGTGCTGGTCGCGGCGGCGTCGAGCGTGCCGGTGACGGTGTAGGAGGCGGTGCCGTCGGCCGGGATCTCGATGGCCGGACAGGTCGCCGTGTTGCCGGCGATCGGACACGGCGTGCCGTCGGCGTCGGCGGTCACGGCCGGATTGTGGACCTCCGCCGGGACGGTGTCGGTGACGACCACGTTCCGTGCCCGGGAGGGGCCGTTGTTGGTCACCGTCACCCGCCACTGGATCGGGCCGCCCGGCACCACCGGGCTCGTCAGCAGCACCTTGGCGATCGACAGGTCCGCCCGCGGGGCCGGCGAACCGGACGGGGTCGCGACGGCGGTGTGTGTCGGAGTGGCCGGGTCGGGACCACCCGTGGCGGTCGCGGTGTTGGTCGGCGTGGTGGTCGCGTTCGGGTCGAACGTGCCGGTGAGGGTGTACGACTCCGACTGGCCGACGGCGAGCTCGATGGCGGGGCAGATCGCCTGGTTCCCGGTGATCGGGCACGGGGTGTCGTCGGCGTCCGCAGCCATGGTCGGGTCCAGGACGCCGGCCGGGATGGTGTCGGTGACGACCACGTTCCGTGCCCGGGAGGGGCCGTTGTTGGTGACCGTCACCCGCCACTGGATCGGGCCGCCCGGCACCACGGAACCGGTGACCAGCACCTTGGAGAGCGTGAGGCTGGCCTGCGGAGAGGGCGAGACGGACGGGGTCGCGACGGCGGTGTGCGTGGGCGTCGCCGGGTCCGGGCCGCCGGTCACGATGGCGGTGTTGGTGGGCGTGGTGGTCGCGTCCGAGGCCAGGGTGCCGGTGAGGGTGTACGACTCCGACTGGCCGACGGCGAGCTCGATGGCCGGACAGGTCGCCCGGTTCCCGGTGATCGGGCAGAGGCTGCCGTCCGTGTCCCGGGCCAGGGACGGGTTCGCGACGCCGTCAGGGACGGTATCGGTGACGACCACGTTCCGGGCCGTGCTCGGTCCGTTGTCGGTCACGGTGATCCGCCACTGGATCTGCTGTCCGGGCACGACCGGGTTGGTGAGCAGCACCTTCGACACCGTCAGGCTGGCCTGTCCTGAGGGGGTGGTGGTCGGCGAGGCGACGGCGGTGTGGGTGGGTGTGGTGGGGTCGGGGCCGCCGGTCACGGTGGCGGTGTTGGTGGGCGTGTTCGTCGCGTTGGGGCTGAGGGTGCCGGTGAGGGTCCACTTCAGCGTTTGGCCGACGGGGATCTGGACGGCCGGGCAGGTGGCTGTCCCGTTGGCGATCGGGCAGGTAGTGCCGTCCGTAGCCGTCATGCTGGCGTTGGTCACGCCGGTTGGTACCTGGTCGGTGACGATGACGTTGCGGGCTTCGCTGGGGCCGTTGTTGGTGACGCTGACCTGCCATTGGATCTGCTGTCCGGGCACGACCGGGTTGGTGACGAGCACCTTGGAAACGGTCAGGCTCGCCTGCGGCGAAGGCGAGTTGGTTGGTGAGGCGACTGCGGTGTGTGTGGGTGTCGCGGGGTCGGGGCCGCCGGTGACGGTGGCGGTGTTGGTGGGTGTGGTGGCCGCGTTGGGGTCGAGGGTGCCCGTCAGTGTCCAGGTGCGTGTCTGGCCGGCCGGGATGTTCGCTCCTGGGCAGGTGGCGGTGCCGTTGGTGATCGGGCAGTTGGTGCCGTCGGCGTCAGCCTTCATCGAGGCAGCTGTGACACCGGCCGGCACCTGGTCGGACACCACCACATTCTGGGCGGTGCTCGGTCCGTTGTTGGTGACGGCTACCTGCCACTGGATCTGCTGTCCGGGTACGACTGGGTTGGTGAGCAGCGTCTTCGAGACCGTGAGGCTGGCCTGCGGTGAGGGCGAGTTGGTAGGTGAGGCGACGGCGGTGTGGGTGGGTGTGGTGGGGTCGGGTCCGCCGGTCACGATGGCGGTGTTGGACGGTGTCGTCGTGGCATCAGGGCCGAGGGTGCCGGTGAGTGTCCAGGTGAGTGTTTGACCGACGGGGATGTCCACCCCCGGGCAGGTGGCGGTGCCGTTGGTGATGGGGCACGTTGTGCCGTCTGCGGCCGTCATGCTGGCGTTGGTCACGCCGGTTGGTACCTGGTCGGTGACGATGACGTTGCGGGCTTCGCTGGGGCCGTTGTTGGTGACGCTGACCTGCCATTGGATCTGCTGTCCGGGCACGACCGGGTTGGTGACGAGCACCTTGGAAACGGTCAGGCTCGCCTGCGGTGACGGCGAGCCGGACGGGGTCGCGACGGCGGTGTGCGTCGGGGTGGCCGGGTCGGGACCGCCCGTCACCGTCGCCGTGTTGGACGGTGTCGTCGTGGCGTTCGGGCTGAGGGTGCCGGTGAGTGTCCAGGTGAGTGAGCCGCCGACGGGGATCTCGACGGCGGGGCAGGTTGCTGTCCCGTTGGTGATCGGGCAGTTGGTGCTATCGGCGTCGGCCTTCATCGACGCGCCGGTCACTCCGCTGGGGACCGCGTCCGTCACCACGACGTTGCGGGCGCGCGAGGGCCCGTTGTTGGTGACTGTCACCTGCCACTGGATCTGCTGCCCGGGCACCACCGGGTTCGTGAGCAGCGCCTTCGACACCGTCAGGCTCGCCTGCTCGGAGGGGGATGCTGTGGGGGAGGCCATGGCGGTGTGGGTCGGGGTCGCGGGGTCGGGGCCGCCGGTGACGGTCACGGTGTTGGTGGGTGTGGTGGTCGCGTTGGCGTCGAGGGTGCCGGTGAGTGTCCAGGTGAGTGAGCCGCCGACGGGGATCTCGACGGCGGGGCAGGTTGCTGTCCCGTTGCTGATCGGGCAGTTGGTGCTATCGGCGTCGGCCTTCATCGACGCGCTGGTCACTCCGCTGGGGACCGTGTCCGTCACCACGACGTTGCGGGCGCGCGAGGGCCCGTTGTTGGTGACTGTCACCTGCCACTGCACCTGCTGTCCGGGCACCACCGGGCTCGTCAGCAGCGCCTTCGACACCGTCAGGTTTGCCTGCGGCGACGGAGTGGCGGTCGGCGAGGCCACCGCCGTACGCGTCGGGGTCGCCGGGTCGGGGCCTCCGGTGACCGTGGTGGTGTTGGTGGGGGAGGTGGTGGCGTCGGGCGACAGCGTGCCGGTGAGTGTCCAGGAGAGCGAGCCGCCGACGGGGATCTCGACAGCCGGGCAGGTGGCAGTCCCGTTGCTGATGGGGCAGTTGGTGCCGCCGGTGTCGGCCGTCATGGAGGCGCCGGTCACTCCGCTGGGCACGGTGTCGCTGACCACGACGTTGCGGGCCCGCGACGGGCCGCTGTTGGTCACCGTGATCCGCCACTGGATCTGCTGTCCGGGCACCACCGGGTTGGTGAGCAGGACCTTGGAGATGCCCAGGGTGGCTTGTCCGCCCGGCGGGATCGGGTTCGCGGTGCTGGTGCAGTTCGGGGTGCAGCCCGGGTCGGTGGCGCCGCCCGGAGGGGTGACGGTGGCGCGGTTGTCCAGCGCACCGGTGGCGTCGGCCGGGACGGTGCCGGTGAGGGTGTAGGTGACCTGGCCGCCGGCCGCGATGTTGACGGTGGTGTTGATGTTCCCGGTGCCCGACGCGGCGCTGCCGCAGCTGCTTCCACTGGCGGCCGTGCAGGTCCAGGTGAAGTTCTGGACGGAGGCGGGCAGTGTGTCCCTGACGCTCACTCCGGTGGCGTCGGAGGGGCCGCTGTTCTTCACCACGATCGTGTAGGTGAGCGGCTGGCCGGGGATGTACGGGTTCTTGTCCGGTGTCTTGGTGACGGACAGTCCGGTGGTCGGCTGCGACGGCGTGTCGAGGGTGGTGGAGCAGGTCGGACCGCAGTTGGGGTCGGTGCTCGCCGAGGGGCGGGTGACCGTGGCGGTGTTGGTGAGCGTCCCGGTGGTCGAGGGAGGGACGGTGCCGGTGACCGTGTAGGTGACGCTGTCGTTGGCCGCGATGGTGGCCGTGGTGTCGAGGCTGCCCGAGCCGCTCGACGTGCCGCAGGCGCTGTTCGCGGTGGCGGCCGAGCAGGTCCAGGTGAAGCCCGAGAGTGCGGACGGCAGGGCGTCGCGGACGGCCGCGTCGACGGCGGGCGCGGGGCCGGCGTTGCGGACGGTGATGGTGTAGGTCAGCGGCTGGCCGGGGACGTAGCCGGCCTTGTCGGCGGTCTTGGTGATGGACAGGCCGACCGTGGTCTGCCACTCGATGACGACCTCGCCGTTTCCGCCGTTGGAGTAGCCGCCGCCGTCGCCGATGCCGCGCACGTACTGGGTGTCGGTGCGGCCGCCCGAGGTGCCGCCCTGGCCGTTGCCGGTGCTGTTGGTGCCGTTGGAGGTCTGGGTGTTGGTGACGCCGGTGCCCCGGTTGTAGCCGGAGCCGCCGCCACCCATGCCGTTGGGGTCCAGGGTGCCGGAGCGCTGGCAGGCGCCGCCGCCACCGCCGTAGTAGCCGCCACCGCCGCCGCCACCACCTTCGTAGCCGCTGTTGTTGGCGCCGCTGCCGCCCTGGTACTGGTTGCCGGCGGTCGCTGCCGCGCAGGCCGTCTGGGTGGCTGCCGCGCCGCCCGCGGTCTGGGTGCCGCCCCGGCCGGAGGCGGCGGGCTGGTTGTCCTGGCCGCCGTTGGTGCCGCCGCCGCCACCGGCGGCCGGGGTGGTGGCGTCGGCGCCGGGCGAGGAACCGCCGCCGCCACCGGCGATGAGCAGCGGGGTGGTTCCGTAGGTGCCGTTCCACACGGCGCTCAGCCCGCCGCCGCTGCCGCCGGTCGCGCTGGCGCCGGCGGCGTTCGTGAATCCCTGGCCGCCGGCGCCGCCGCCGCCGTACGTCGGGCTGGTGCTGTTCATCACGCCGCCCTGCCCGGAGGTGACGGTGAGCCGCTGGCCGGGCGTCACGGCGAGGGTGCCGGTGGTGTAGCCGCCGCCACCGCCGCCGTACTGGCCGGTGTAATAGGGACGGGGGGACCCGGCGCCGCCGGCGCCGAAGACGCGGGCGTAGACGCTGCTCACCCCGGCGGGCACGGTGAAGGTCTGGTCGCCGCCGCTGTAGGTGAAGCGGACGCAGTTGGTGTTGGTGGCGGACGGCGTGCAGGAGACCTGGGCGCGGTTCCGTTCGACGAGGCCCGGGGCGGTTCGCTGCGGGTGCACGGAGGCGGCGAGGGCGAACCCTCCTTGCGGCACCAGGCACAGCAGCGCGAGGACGCCACGCAGCAGCATGGACACTGGACCGTCGACCAACGACCGCACCGGACGCACCGGCGCCTCCTCTCGCGATCACGCGTCAGCACGCGTGCGCGACCAGGAATAACCGACGTCACGGTAGGCAGCGGTCACTCGCGACCGTGTCATCTGATCATTACGTGCGAATCCCTGCTATTGGCCTATGAGGAGGCCTCGGCCGGGTCTCGCGGGCGGCGACGGAGTCGCTGCTCCTGCCCCGGAGGACTCCGGTCGGAGACCCGCCCGGAACGACGGGTCGGGGTGGGGAGCACCCACCCCGACCCGTGTGTCGACGTCCCCGCTCGATCAGTGCGCTCAGCGCGTTCAGCCGAACGCCGGCACCTGGTCCAGCACCGCCAGCCGCGCGTTCGCCGTCCGGATGCTGCCGCACACCACCTGCGCACCGCCGATCCGGTAGTCGTCCCCGCTGCCGGTCGCCTTGATCACCGCACCCTGCAGCGAGGTGTAGGACTTGTCCGCCAGATCGGCCTTCCGCAGGTCCCGGACCACGATCAGGCGGCGCAGCAGGTCGCTCGCGCCGGGCTGGGCGCCCAGGGCCTTCTTCTGGTCCTCCGGCAGCTTGGCGAAGGCCGCGTCGTTCGGGGCGAAGACGGTGACGTTGTCCATCGAGTCGAAGACGTCCTTGGCCTTGGCCGTCTTGATCAGCGAGGACATCGAGGTGAGGTCCTTGGTCTGGTCGATCGCGGACAGCACCGGGATGCCGCCCATCGAGGCCAGGCTCCCGGGGCCGTCGGCCGGCAGCGCGGCGCAGTTCGGGCCGAACGCCTGCTCCGGCGGGGGAGGTGCGGCGACCGCCGGAGCGGCAGCGTCGCTGCCCACACCGGTGCAGCCGGCGAGCGGCACGAGGGCCAGCGCGACGGCTGCGGTCAAGACGGGGTGGGTCGTGCGACGACGCATGCGAAGTCCTTCTCAAGGGGGCGAACCGGCCTATCCGGGCTGAATACGCTCAGATAGTGACACGGGAACGGGACGATCCCCGGGACTGACCTCACCTGACCACCCGTCACCGAATCGGTGCCGGGCTCCGGCGGACCGGCCCGCCCGGGCGACGGGCGAGCCGAACGGGCTGTCCTCGCCCGGACCCCCCGTCAGGGGGTGAGTCGGAACGCCTCCAACTCCATGCCGTACCAGCGGGTGGTGCGGCCCAGCGCGGTCATGCCGAGCCGGTGGCAGACGGCCAGCGACGGCCGGTTGTCCGGCCGGACCACCGCGTGGATCTCGGCCAGGCCGTCCGCGAATCCCTTGGCCACGGCGCCCTGCGCGGCCTCGGTGGCGTAGCCCTGCCCCCAGCTGTCCGGATGGAGGTGCCAGCCGACCTCGACCTCTCCGTCGCCGTCCGGGATCGGGATGAGCAGGACGGAGCCGGCGACCACGCCGGTGTCCTTCCGTTCCGCCGCCCAGGTGCCGAAGCGCGGGTCGGCCGAGCGGGAGCGGAAGCGTTCGATCGCCGCCTCGGCGTCAGTGAGGTTTTCCAGGGTGCGGGGATCGCGGCCCAGCCACTGCGTCACCTCCCAGCGGGAGTAGATGTCGAGTGCCCGCTCGCGGTCCTCGGGCTGCCACTGGCGTATCGTCAGGCGATTGGTCGTGAACATGGACGTGATTCTGCTCCGACTGACCTGCGGGTGCCAGGCGCAGGCGCTTCCGGCATCGACCGAGCGGCCTCCCCGCAGGGCTTCCACACCGCGGCTTCCACCGCCCCGACCGGACGGGCTCCCGTGCGCAGGGCGACTTTGGGCCAAGATTGCCTGTTCATGCGATCGGCACATGTTGTGCACACTTCCTCCCCGTAGGGTGTGGCCGTCCCATCCCGGGTTCCCCCGTCAACGGGCCGCATCGTGCTGCCCGCCGCTTGGACTGGAGTGAATTGACCATGTCTGACCGCCACTTGTGGAAGCACCTGACAACTGCCGTCGTCCGCAGGGGAGTCGGCGCCACCCTGGGCGCCCTCGCGCTGATCGCGGCCTTCGTCCTCGCGGGCACCGCCGCCGGGACGTCGAGTGCGGCGGCCCAGCCGGCCGGCTGGGGCGGCCCCGGCAAGTGGGCCTGCTCCGGCGCGCCCGTCCAGTCCGGATGGGTCATCACCATCTACGACCGGACCGGCTGCAACGGCTCCGGTTCCTGGTACCAGGAACCGGTCAAGGACGGGATCTGGACCTGTTCGGGCTCGCCGATCGTCCCCGGGTACGTCATCACCGACCACATCCAGACCGGCTGCAACGGCATCGGCTCCTGGCGGCACAACCTCCCCAAGGACGGGATCTGGACCTGCGGCGGATCGCCGGTCGTCAGCGGCTACGTCATCACCGACTACATCCGCAACGGCTGCAACGGCGTCGGGTCCTGGCGGCACAACCTCGCGCGCGTCGGCCTGTGGACCTGCCCGGGCTCGCCCATCCCGGCCGGCTTCCGCGCCACCACGTACAGTGCCGGCGGGTGCAGCGGCCTCGGCGCCTGGGCCCTGGTCCGCGCCTGACCCCACCCGCCCGGCCCGGAGGCACCGCGCACTCGTCGTGCCGGTGCCTCCGGCACGCTCCCACAACGGCAGCGGGTCGAAGCCGAAGCCGTCGCCGCCGACGCCGACGCGCACAGCGTCGAGATCCACGCCGGCCATCGTGTCCACACAACGGATGGTTGTGCCCTCCCGGCGGATCAGTTGTTTGATCCCGCCATTCGCCATCCGCTTTGATGCCGGTGGTCAGCGGGTGGTTGTTCGGATCGGCGAGAGGCGTACGGGTATGAATGGGCGGCGGGTACTGGGGCGGCGGTTCGGATGGCTGTGGGCGGCGTTCGCGGTGAGCTCCTACGGCTCGGGACTCGGATTCGGCGCGTTCCCCCTCCTCGCGATCGTCGTGCTGCACTCCGGACCGACCCAGGTGGCGCTGCTGGCCGCCGCAGGACGGGCTGTGGGCGCCCTGGTCGCCGTGCCGCTCGGTCCGTGGATGGAGTTCCGGCGCAAACGGCCGGTCATGATGGCGATGGACCTGACCCGGTTCGCGGTGCTGCTGAGCGTCCCCGCCGCGTTCGTGCTCGGCCGGCTCAGCTTCGCCCAGCTCCTCGTCGTCTCCGTCGTCACCGCCGCGGCCGACATCGCCTTCAAGGCCGCCAGCGGCGCGTACCTCAAGACGCTCGTGCCGCCCCAGGACCTGCTCGTCGCGAACAGCCGGTTCGAATCGACGACCTGGACCGCCACCACGGTCGGGCCACCGCTCGGCGGGGCCGCCATCGGAGTGTTCGGCCCGGTGGTGACCGTGGTCGCCGACGCCCTCAGCTACCTGCTCTCGGCCCTCGGCATCCGCGCCATCGGCGGCACCGAACCGCACCCCGCGCCGACCGGCGCACCGCGGCTGCGCGCCGGGGACCTGCTCGAAGGGTGGCGCCACATCCTCACCCACCCCACACTGCGCCCGCTGTTCCTCAACGCGATCGCGGTCAACGGCCTGATCATGGCCGCGGAACCGCTGATGGCCGTACTCCTCCTCGGCCACCTCGGCTACGCACCCTGGCAGTACGGCCTCGTGTTCGCCTCCCCCTGCGTCGGCGGCCTGCTCGGCTCACGCCTCGCCCGCCCGCTCGCGACGCGCTTCGGACAGCACCGGACGCTGCTCACCGCCGGAGTGCTGCGCGCGTGCTGGCCCATCGGGCTGGCGTTCGTCCAGCCCGGCGCCCCCGGGATCGTCCTGATCGTCACCGTCCAGCTCGGCCTGGTCACCTGCTGCGGCCTGTTCAATCCGCTGCTGGCCACCCACCGGCTCGAACAGATCGACCCCGACAAGCTCGCCCGCACCCTCGCCGCATGGTCGATCAGCAGCAGTGCCGCCATCGCGGCCCTCACCGCGCTGTGGGGCCTGCTGGCCGCCACCACCAGCCCCCGCACCGCGATCGCCGCCGCGGGAATCCTCCTCCTCGCCACCCCGTTGCTGCTGCCGCGCCGCGAGAGGACGCCCCGGAAGGCAGGGGAACAGGCCGCGAGCCTGACCTGAGACGCGGGAGGACCCGGCATGGGGGAGCTCGGACAGCTGCCGGTCGGGTGTCTCGGACGGCTCGGATGTCAGTGCGGCCCACGCCGGTCGTCGAGCTGGACCTCCAACTGCGGCCAGGTTGCGGCCAGGCGTGTCAGGTCGTCTGCCGTCGGGGTGGTGAGCGAGCCCACCGGTGTGCCCGGCTTGAAGTGGACCAGTGTCCCGGTCGTGCCGTCCACCTCGACGGGCTCCAATCCGGTGACGGGGACGCCGAGTTCGTAGCGCTGGGTCCAGGCCCCGTTGAGACGGCGGTTGGTGTGGACGAGCCAGTCGCTGAGCGCTGCGACGACGGACATGCCGCGCCGGGGATGACCGTCGGGCAGCACTTCGGCCTGCGGGGAGTCGAAGAACCGAAGGTCCTTCGTCGCCATGACGGGCTTCTTCACGCTCCGGCCCTGCTCGTCCACCCGGGTGTCGGTGCCCCGCCCGTTGTCCCTGACGGACAGGGAGCTGTCGGTGTGGAGAACGAGGACGCAGCGCCCGCTGCCGTTTCCTGATGCTTCGTCGGCCGCATAGCCGAGGACTTCCAGGGCGAGGTGCCACGGTCCGCCCGGAGCGAACTCTGCCGGGTTCTGCCTGATGTGCGCCAGATGATCCGTATCGACGGCGCTCGACCAGTCATGTGTCGTGTTGACCCACTGGGCCCTCGGTTCATTCATCGGGCCAGGATGCCGCAGGCCGACGACGGCTCCGGGACCGGCCCCGTGACTGGCGACCGTTCGTGGCATCTGTGCCGGTCGAGGCCGGGCGATGGCCGTTGGGTGTCAGAGCAGGACCGCTCCCGCGACTGCCGCCGACGCCGTGACGAGAACGCCCACGATGCCGCTGGTGACTCCGCTCCTCCAGGACCGCTGTGCGGCCGCGAGGTCCGGGGTGAAGTCGGCCGGGTCGGCGGGGGAGTAGTGGATCGTGACGTTCCGGCCGTACGAGTTGGTGGGGTCCGGCAGGCCTGAAAAGCAGTACGCGGTGACGGCCGCGCCCTCGTGGGTGGTGAAGGCGACCACCGGCGTCTGGCTGGTGGAGGTGTAGCCGTCCTCGTCGGTGCGGACGCTCCTGACGACGGCGACCACACGGCCCGGAACGGGAACCATCGCGGCCAGGGTGTCGAACCGGCTCCGCGCCTGGCGGACCTCCTGGGGCAGGGAGCACGCGAGGAACACGCTCCACGGCGCGCCGACACCGATCAGGGCCCACGGCCAGCCCCAGTCGACCGCGGCGACGACCACCAGCCCGACGCAGATCAGGAACACCGCGAAGTTCGGCCAGCCGAGCCCGTAGCGGCCGGCCCAGAGGTCGTCGGTGAACCGGAAGGCGTGCGGTCTTCCGGGTGGATAGCGGATCCCGATCTCCCGGCCCGTCCAGGCGGTGTTGATCCGGTCGCCGCAGTCGCCGTCGTTCGTCACGGTGAACTCCTGCCCGGTGGAGGGGTCTTGGAAGGTGACGACGACCGCTATGCCGTCCCCCTCGGAACCTCCGTGCCGCGGCTCCTGCACCCGCTCGATCCGCCCCATCACCCGGACCGTCCGCTGGGCCCGGGTCGCCCCCGCCAGCGACCGCCCGTACCCCAGCAGTGCCAACGTGCCGAACACCCCGCACCAGAGCGCCAGATAGTCGTGCCAGCCCATGAGTCCTCCTCCTGTCCTCCGGGTACGGTCTGCCGGGGTTCGTTCGCTGCTGTGGCAACCCGCCGTGTCGAAGCGCGTCGAGTGCGGGTGAGGCGCGGGTGATCAGCGTGCCGGGGCTCGTCGCACTACCTGGCCCTCACCGTTCGCCTCCAGCGAGGCACTGCCCTCGGGCCCGGTCACGCCGACCCTGATCGTGAGGGAGCCGGCGAGATGGTCGGCAGTGATCTGCCAGGACGTCGGGGAGTGGACGCCGAGCGTCGTTTCGGCCTCCTTGACCAGGGCCGGGAACCGCTCGTAGGGCAGGGAGAGCGGATCGAACTGGGGGGCCTTCGTGCCGCTCGGGGAGAACACGACCGACAGCACGCGGTCCTGCGCGAAGACGGTGATCGCCTGGCGCGGATCCTTCCCCTCGGTAAGGGAGTTGATGGCCTTGCGTAGTTCGCCGTCGTCGAGGAACGACTGGTCCGGCCCGAGAGAGACCGTCCCGGTCCCGGACGACACCACCGTGGTCGACCACGTCGAAGTGACCGTCGGCGCCGGGGAGGCGGAGTCCTGCTGCTCGAACAGGTCCACGCGGAACAGGAAGACCACGGCAGCCGCGGCGAGCAGCAGGCCGAAGAGCCCGACGAAACCGGTCGAACGGCCCTCGGAAGGCTCGGTCACCATGGTCGACTCGGGAGCCGAATCCAGCTGAGCGCCGGCCGCCCGCTCCTCCCACTCCGGGGTCGGCCGCTTCACGATCCTCACCCGCCACGGCCTGTCCGGTGGATACTTCACCACCAGGACGCCGCGCGGCCGGTAGTCGGGGAGGTCGACCAGGTTGATGTCCTGAGTGATCCCGACGCGGTAGGCAGGCTCGTCGTCCGGTACGACGGTGAGATCGAACCGCACCGGCACGTCGCTCGTCTCACCCCCAATGGCGCGCAGGCTCTCGATCACCGCGAGCGCCGTTCGGGGCACGACCTCCGCCTCCCGGGCCCGCCGTGGCGCCCCGGCGAGGAGGAGCAACAGGCCGTAGGCGATGGGCAACCCCAAACCCCCGATGAACAAGGGCACCTTCTCGACGACCACACCGACGACGAGCGCGGCCAGCGAACCCCCGATCACGGCACCCGTCAGGAAGCTGCGGGCGAGAGCGACCGGAGTACTGCGCGGGGGCGGCGCGCTCGTGGTGATCGTCATACGGGTGATTGTGCCGGGCCGGGGTGACAGTCGGTAGGCCTGGGGCGGGCGTTGTTCACGCGGGGCCGGCAGGACGCGGAGTGGGGCGGCTGTCAGGAGCAGTCGGAGCGATGGGCGAAGGGCTGCGCGCGCTCCTCGAAGGGCAGGTCCCGGATCGCGCCCGTCGCGGGGCGGTTTCGACGGGTGGCCCGGTTCGCCAGCTCCCGCGGTCGACTTCACGGGAGTTGGCGATGAGCGGGCGGTCTGTGCGCGAGCCGAAGGTCGGGCACGAGGGGCAGAACGGGCGCTGGGCCCGGGTGTCGAGCCTGCTGTTGGCGGGTGGCTATGGGGTGTCTGTGGCCCGTGTGAGTTGGTGGTTGAGGTTGGTGAGGGCGTTGTGGGTGGCTTTGGTGTGTTGGTTGGGGATGGTGTGTTTGGGGAGGAGGGTGGGCCATCC
>NZ_JBHVWW010000113.1:0-15187 GCF_042882025.1 Kitasatospora sp. NPDC058243 | reverse complement strand
TCTCGTCCGCCACAAGGAGGGCAACCCCCGCGAGGAAGGCCGGCTACAGGGCCCTCCCGCCGCCCTCCCGACACCGGAGGGAATCTGATGCCCCGTCACCGATGGTTCGTCCAGGTCATCGGCACCCCGCCGGACGGCACCGCACTGCCCCACTGACCGGCGTCGGCTCGCCGAGGCCCTGCCGTAACACGCCGGTACGCTTCCAGCCATGGATGTTGACCTGGTCACCGCCCTGCGGGCGATCGCCAACCCGACGCGCCTGCAACTGCTGGCATGGTTGCGCGAACCCGAACGCCACTTCCCCCTGGAGGAAGCGGTCGCCGACCCGCGCGAGGTCGGCGTCTGCGTCAGCCACATCCAGGCCAAGGCCGGCCTCGCCCAGTCCACCGTCTCCGCCTACCTCGCCGAACTCCAGCGCGCCGGCCTCGTCCGCGCCACCCGGATCGGCAAGTGGACCCACTACCGCCGCGACGAGGCCCGCATCGCCGCCCTCATCACCGCTCTCGGTCACACCCTGTAGGCCTCTGCCGCAGCCGGGGCGGGGGAGCCCCCGCCCCGGCTGCGGCCGGCTCGGGCTCCGCAGTCGTCAGGCGGCCTTGCGGGCGGTGTGGACGGTCATGGCCGAGAGGAAGAAGGCGTCCGGGCGGTTCAGGATGCCGGTGGGGGTGTCCTCGGCGAGGAGGGCGTCGAGGGTGCTGCGGTCCTCGGCGGCGAGGTTGTCGGCGAGCTGGTCGCGCAGACGGGCGAGTTGGGTGTGGAGGTGCTCGCGGGCGGGGCGGGCGAGCGGGGCCGGGTGGTCGATCAGGAAGGTACGGGTGCCGCTGGCGGTCAGACCGGTGCGGGTGAGCATGGCCGGCCAGTCCTCCACCTCCTCGGTGGCGCCGGGCAGTTCGGCACGCATGGTACTGAAGCCGTCCTCGTGCACGGCGTCGAGCCGGGCCTGGAAGCCGGCCCGGCCGAGACCGAAGTCGCGCGGCAGGTAGCGCAGCGGCAGGCCGCGTTCGGCGACGGCCAGCAGGCCGCCGGGCCGGAGCGTCGCGGCGAGGGAGGTCAGGGCGGCCTGCTGGTCGCCGAGGTGGTGGATCGCGTTGCCGGACCAGATCAGGTCGGCCTCGCCGAGCTTGCCGAACTCGGCGGGCAGGTCGGCCTGCTGGGTGCTCAGACGGCCGCCGGAACGGGCCCGGGCGCGCTCCAGCAGGGCGGCCGACTGGTCGACGGCGACCGGCTCGGCCTCGGGGAAGGCGTCCGCGAGCAGTCCGGCGATCACCCCGGGCCCGCTGCCGACGTCGAGGACCCGCCGCACCCCGCCGGCCTCGCCGTGCAGGGACCGCAGCCACTGCGCGGCCCCGGTGATGGCGGGGGCGCGCAGTTCGGCCTCCCGCTCCAGGTGGGCGGCGAGGACGTCCCAGTCGAAGTCGGCGGCGGGGACGTGGCCGTGGTGGTGCCCGTGCTGGTGCCCCTGGCCGTGCTGGTGCTGGTGTTCGGACATCGTGGGTTCTCCGATCGTGGGTGACGGAAAGGTGCTGCGGTCGGAAAGGTGCTGCGGTCGGAAGGGCGCTGCGGTCGGAAGGGTGACGCCGGGCGAAGGTGCCGGGGGAGCCGCGGGGAGCTGGGGGGAGCTTCCCCCGCTCAGGCGGGAACGGCGGCGCCGGACGCGCGGTGTTCGGCGACCGCCCGTCCGATCTCCTCCGCGACGAGGTCGTGGTCGAGGTCGAACGCCGCCGCCGCGCCCATCCCGGCGGCGACGACGACCTGGGCCCGCGGGTCGGCGACGTTGCCGACCGCCCAGACGCCGGGGACGCTGGTGCGGCCGGCCCGGTCGGTGGTGACCCAGCCGTTCTCGTCCCGGGCGCATTCCAGGCCGAACAGCAGCGCGTCCCGGGGCACCGGCTGCGGGAAGACGAACACGGCCTCGCGCGGCACCACCCGGCCGTCGGCGAGTTCCACGCCGCGCAGCCGGTCGGCGTCCGTCACCAGCTGGGTGATCCGGCCTTCGACGACCCGGACGCCGCGGGCGGCGAGCCGCTCCCGCTCGGCCCCGGTCGGCGTGAGGGTGTGCGTGATCAGGACGACGTCTGCGGACCACTGCCGGAGCAGCAGCGCCTGGTTGACCGCGCCCGGGCCGGTGCCGAGCACGCCGAGCGGGCGGTCGCGGACCTCGTAGCCGTGGCAGTACGGGCAGTGCAGCACGTCGCGGCCCCAGCGTTCGAGCAGGCCCGGGAGCTCCGGGAGCCCGTCGCGCAGACCGGTGGCGACGACCACCCGGCGCGCGTGCAGCACGGGGCCGCCCGCCAGGTGGACGGCGAAGCCCGTCCCCGCGCCTTCGGCGTCCGCGACGCCCTCGACGTGGTCGACCCGGGCGTCGACCAGGTCGACCCCGTAGCCGGCGACCTCCGCCCGGCCGACCTCCAGCAGCGCCGCCGGGGGCATGCCGTCCCGGCTCAGGTAGCCGTGCATGTGGGCGGCGGGGGCGTTGCGCGGCTGGCCCGCGTCCACCACCGCCACCCGGCGCCGAGCCCGGCCCAGCACCAGCGCGGCGCTCAGCCCGGCCGCGCCCGCGCCGACCACCACCGCGTCGTACTCGTCCCGGGGGGCCGTCGGCCCCGTCGTCCTCATCGTGTCGCCCATGGCGCTCACCTCCACCGCCAGGCTGCGACCGGACCAGCCATATCGGCAAGCTTTGTTGCCATTTCCGCAAACGCCCGCGCCCACCCCGGCCACCGCCCGTCCGCTCCGCGCCACGGGCCCGGACTCCCCGAGTGGACGGGGATCCGGACCGGCCCTTGCCATGGAGTGCACTCCAACTCCTAGCCTCTGACGCACCACCGACCCACCACCAGGGGGAGCAGCACCATGCGCTACCGCGTCCTCGGCGGCACCGGCATCGAAGTGAGCACCTACTGCCTCGGCACGATGATGCTCGGCTCCATCGGCAACCCCGACCACGACGACTGCGCCCGGATCATCAACACCGCGCTCGACCACGGCATCAACTTCGTGGACACCGCCGACATGTACTCGGCCGGCGAGTCCGAGGAGATCGTCGGCAGGACGCTGGCCGCCCGCGGCGACCGCGACGAGATCGTGCTCGCCACCAAGGGGCACTTCCCGATGGGCGAGGGCCACGGCCGCGGCGGCAACTCCCGGCGCTGGATCCTCCGGGCGGTCGAGGACAGCCTGCGCCGGCTGCGCACCGACCGGATCGACCTCTACCAGATCCACCGGCCGGACCACACCACCGACGTCGAGGAGACCCTGTCCGTCCTCGGCGACCTCGTCCGGGCCGGCAAGATCCGCGCCTTCGGCTGCTCCACCTTCCCCGCCGAACAGATCGTCGACGCGCACCACGTCGCCGAGCGCCGCGCCCTGCCGCGCTTCCGCACCGAGCAGCCGCCGTACTCGCTGCTCGCCCGCGGCGTGGAGCGCGACGTGCTGCCCGTCGTCCAGCGACTCGGCATGGGCGCACTGACCTGGAGCCCGCTCGCCTCCGGCTTCCTCACCGGCCGCTACCGCAAGGGCCGCCCGGCCGACCTGACCACCGGCCGCCCGACCATCCACCCGGGCCGCTTCGACCCGACGCTGCCCACCACCGCGGCCAAGCTGGAGGCCGTCGAGGCCTTCACCGCCCTCGCCGGGGACCTCGGCCGCACCCTGCCCGAACTGGCCGTGGCCTTCCCGCTGGCGCACCCCGCCGTCACCTCGGTGATCCTCGGCCCGCGCACCCACGACCAGCTGGAGGCGGCCCTCAAGGGCGCCGACCTGGTCCTCGACGACGCCACGCTGGACCGCATCGACGCCATCGTCCCGCCCGGCACCAACGTCTACCACCCCGACGGCGTCTGGCAGCCCCCGTCCGTCACCACCCCCGCCCTCCGCCGCCGCCCCACCACGGACCGCCCGGCGGGATAGCCGAGCCGGCCGCCCATGCCAGTGCGACACGGCGCATTACGGCGCGACACACTGGCCCCATGAAGACCATCACGCAGCGCGAACTCGCAGCGCGGTCCAAGGCCGTGCTCGACGATGTCGAAGCCGGCGAGATCTACCACATCACCCGCAACGGCACCGAGATCGCCGAAGTCCGGCCGATCAGCGGTCGCCGCCGATTCGTCCCCGTCGAGGAACTCCAGCGGAAGTGGCGGAACGCGCCGACGGTCGACGCGGCGCGGATGCGCGCGGAAGCCGACGCCTTCTACGGCGATGAGGCCCGGATCGGCGGCGCCGACCCGTGGGAGCGGAGGTGACCGAGCGACACCAACGCGGACTGCTCGACACCTGCGTCGTGATCGATCTGCCGCAGATCGATCCACAGCTCCTGCCAGCCGATGCCGCACTGTCGTCCATCGTGCTGCCCGAACTCGCCCAGGGCGTCGCCATGGCCAAGGACCCGGTGCAGATGATGGCCAGGGCCCAGCGACTCGCGGACGTGGAGGCGGAGTTCGCCACTCTCCCCTTCGACCGCGAGGCGGCTCGGCGGTTCGGCGGTTCGGCCCCCTGGCCGCCCTCACGATCCAGGCCAAGCGGGACCCCCGCCCCCGCCGCATGGACCTGATGACCGCGGCGACGGCGGCCGCCCACGGCCTGCCGCTCTACACGCGGAACGCGGGCGACTTCGTCGGCCTGGAGCAGGGCGTCGACGTCATCCCCGTGTGACGAACGGCCCCGCTCCAGCGGCGCCGTCGCCACTTCCGGACGGATCGCCACCACCGGCCGCGCCGCGGGAGGCCGGCTACTCCCTCGGGGCGGCGAAGCAGTGGACCACGACCGTGCGGTCGGCGGCCCACTGCTGTTCGCCGCTGCCGAGCCAGGTCCAGCCGAGGCGGCGGTAGCAGGCGTTCGCCGGGGCCGCGGTGGCGAGGACGTCGAGGACGGGGTGGAGGCCGAGCGCCCGCGCGTGCGCCACGGCGGCCGCCGCCAGCTGCGCGCCGATCCGGTGGCCGCGCGCCGTGGGGGCGACGTAGAGCCGGCCGATCACGGCGGTGAGTTCCGGGCGGCCGCCGGTGCGGCGGCTCCACAGGCCGGGGGCGACGTCGCCGGGGGCACTGCGGGAGAGGCCCACGTGGCCGACCGGGCGGCCGTCCAGTTCGGCGACCCAGGCGGCGAGCAGGCCCCCGGGGGTGAGCCAGGCGGCGGGGCGGTCGGGCCAGTCGGCGGGGTAGCCGTCAGTGGTGTGGACGTCGCCGAGCACCCGGACGCAGTCGGCGAGGTCGGTGACGCGGCGCCGTCGGACGGACACCCCTGCCCCGGCCTGCCGCGAGCCGGACGCGACGACGTTGGCGCGTTCTTCAAGGTCAGCCATGCCGGTACGTTACCGGCCGGGCCCCACCGCCGCAGCAGGTCGGCGACCCCGGTCGGATCCTCCTCGCCACCGACGACGCCACCGACGACGCCACCGCCGCCCGTCGGCCGACGCTCCATCAGCCGAACGTGCGGCCGGGCGCTCCCGGGCGCACGGGCGGGCCGTCAGGCGATCGCGGCCGACACCACCGCCGCGACCGCGATGTTGCAGCTGGCCGAGACCCAGACCGCCGGGTGCGGCTCCGGCTCGACCAGGATCGCGCCGAGCCTGCCGGGCGTCAGCAGGTCCACCGCCCAGAAGGCGACGGCCATCAGCACCAGCCCGAGCAGGCCGTAGCAGGCGGTCGAGACCAGGCCCTTGGCGAAGTCCGCGTAGGTGTACATGATCGCGGTGAAGACGATGCCGCCGATGCCGAGCAGCGCGGAGCTGAGCAGCACGGCGGCGTTGCGGTTGCGCTCGACCCAGATCTGGTGGCCGAGCCTGCCGGGCGTCAACAGGTCCACCAGTCCGACGCCGAGGAGCAGCAGCACCACCCCGAGGGCTCCGTAGGCGGCCGCCGCGCCGAGCCCGTGCAGGATGTCGTTCATCGTGGTCCCAGCCCCCGGTCCGCTCGCCGATCCCCGACCGGCCTGGTCAAGGGTTGGCAAAAGATACCCCACCGGGGCGGGCGGCGGACCGGGGAAGCGGAGCCCCCTGGTGTCAGTCGGGTCAGTGTTCCTCGTGCACCAGGTGGTCGACGCAGGCGGCGATCGCGAGCAGCAGACCGGTGTCGGCGCCGTCGGCGATCTCCACGCCGTAGGTGTCCCGGATCCGGAACCACTTGCGGGAGATCCGGGCGAGGTCGTCGCCGTGGTGGTTCTCGATCCGGTAGTCCTTGTCGATCAGGTCGCCGTGGATCTTCAGCTCGCCGCCGGAGGCCAGCTCCACCAGGTACTTGTCACGGAACGGGGTGAACAGCTTCTCCCGGACGGTCGCGATCACCTCGCCGTCGGCGTCCTCGATCTTCATCGCGTCGCGGACGGTGAACGCCTTCTCCTTCACCACCGCGACCACCCGCCCGTGCGCGTCCTTCAGCTCGAAGGTGTGCCGCAGCCGCAGCACCTTGCCGTCCACCAGGTACGCCTTGTGGCCCCGGTCGTCCTCGATCCAGTAGTCGTCTCCGACTGCGAACAGCTTCTCCCTGACCAGGTACCGCACAGCGGCCTCCTCCGTGTCGACGTGACCCCCATTCGACCCGATCCCCCCACCCGCCGGGAAGCACCGCCACACACGGGCGTTCAATGGCGGCATGCATCCCGACCCCGCCGCCCCGCTGCACAGCGAGCGCCTCGACCTCCTCCCGATCGGCCCCGAGCACGCCGAGGAGCTGGCCGCCGCCCTCGCCGACCCCGCCCTGCACGCCTTCACCGGCGGCTCCCCGGCCACCGCCGACGACCTGCGCGTGCGCTACGCCCGGCTCGCCGCCGGCTCCCCCGACCCCGCCGAGACCTGGGGCAACTGGGCGCTGCGCCTGCGCGCCGACGGCAGCCTCACCGGCTACGTCCAGACCACCGTCAGCCCCGGGGCCGCCGATCTCGCCTGGGTCGTCGGCACCCCCTGGCAGGGCCGCGGCCTGGCCACCGAGGCCGCCCGCGCCCTGCTCTCCCACCTCGCCGCCGCCGGCGTCAGCACCGTCACCGCCCACATCCACCCCGACCACCACGCCTCCGCCGCCGTCGCCCGGGCCCTCGGCCTCACCCCCACCGACGAGCAGCAGGACGGCGAGACCCGCTGGCAGGCGGAGCTCCCCCGGCCCTGACCCGGACCTGACGCTCTCAGTCCTCCTCGCCCGGCGCCGGATGCGGGTTGACGGCCTGCCCGTCGATCGGCTGCCCCCAGTAGTCGTCGCCCTCGGCCCCCACGCAGTACCCGGACCCCTCCACCCACCCCCCGGCGTCCTGGCACTGCTCCGCGGTGACGTCACGCAGAACGGGCCGGGCGGCGGCCGCCGAGGCGGCGCCGGCACCGGTGGCGAGCAGGACAGCGGTCGCGACCGTCAGGGCCGACCGGAGCAGGGGCGAGGTGATCATGCGGACAACGACAGCACGAACCCCACCCCCCACCCCACCGACACGCCCGCCGCCCCCGACCACGACCACGACCACCGCCCCGGAATGCCGCCCGACCACGATGCGGTTGGATACAGACATGGCATCTCGTGCACGTGTACGCGCCCCCGAGCTGGTCGGGGCAGGCGGTTGGCTGAACACCGGTGGCAAGGAGCTGACGCTCGCCGACTTCCGGGGCAAGATCACCATCCTGGACTTCTGGACGTTCTGCTGTGTCAACTGTCTGCACGTCCTGGACGAGCTGCGGGAGTTGGAGGAGAAGCACCGGGACACCGTGGTGATCGTCGGGGTGCACTCGCCGAAGTTCGTGCACGAGGCGGACCACCAGGCCGTGGTGGACGCGGTCGCCCGGTACGAGGTGCACCACCCGGTGCTGGACGATCCGGCGCTGGCGACGTGGAAGCAGTACGCCGTGCGGGCCTGGCCGACGCTGGTGGTGATCGACCCGGAGGGGTACGTGGTCGCCCAGCACGCGGGCGAGGGCCACGCGCACGCGATCGCGCGGCTGGTGGAGGAGTTGGAGGCCGAGCACGCGGCGAAGGGCACGCTGCGCCGGGGCGACGGCCCGTACGTGGCGCCGGAGCCGACCGCGGGGGATCTCAAGTTCCCGGGCAAGGCGGTCCGGCTGCCCGGCGGGCACTTCCTGGTCGCCGACTCCGGCCACCACTCCCTGGTGGAGCTGGCCGAGGACGGCGAGACGGTGGTCCGCCGGATCGGCGACGGGCAGCGCGGTCTGGTGGACGGCACCAGCCCCCGGTTCAGCGAGCCGCAGGGGCTGGCGCTGCTGCCGGAGGGCTCGGACTTCGACGTGATCGTGGCCGACACCGTCAACCACGCGCTGCGCGGGGTGCGGCTGGCGGACGGCTCCGTGACCACGCTGGCGGGCACCGGCCGCCAGTGGTGGCAGGGTTCGGCGACCGAGGGCCCGGCCCGCGAGGTGGACCTCTCCTCGCCGTGGGACGTCGCCTGGTTCGACGGCCGGGTGTGGATCGCGATGGCCGGCGTGCACCAGCTGTGGGCGTACGACCCGGCCGCCGGCACGGTCGGCGTCGCGGGCGGCACCACCAACGAGGGCCTGGTGGACGGGCCCGTCGGCGAGGCCTGGTTCGCCCAGCCGTCCGGTCTGGCGGTCTCGGCGGACGGCGAGCGGCTGTGGGTGGCCGACTCGGAGACCTCGTCGATCCGTTGGCTCAGTCGATCGGAGGGGGCACGTGAAACCGGGACGGTCCACACCGCCGTCGGCACCGGCCTCTTCGACTTCGGCCACCGGGACGGCGCGGCCGCGCAGGCGCTGCTCCAGCACCCGCTGGGCGTCACCGTGCTGCCGGACGGCTCGGTGGCGATCAGCGACACCTACAACCACGCGCTGCGCCGTTTCGACCCGGCGAGCGGCGAGGTCACCACGCTGGCCACCGACCTGCGCGAGCCGTCCGGCGCGGTCCTGGTGGACGGGGACATCGTGGTGGTCGAGTCGGCCCGGCACCGGCTGACCAGGCTGCGGCTGCCGGAGGAGGCTGTGCGGGTCGAGTCGGTCGCGCACCGCACCCGGCGGGCGGCCACCGAGGTCGCGCCGGGCGCGTTCCGGCTGGACGTGGTGTTCTCGGCGCCGAGCGGCCAGAAGCTGGACGAGCGGTACGGCCCGTCCACCCGGCTGCTGGTCAGCGCGACCCCGCCCGAGCTGCTGGTCTCCGGCGCGGGCGCGGACAGCGACCTGTCGCGCGAGCTGGTCCTCTCCGAGGAGGTCGCCGAGGGCGTGCTGCACGTCTCGGCGATGGCCGCGTCCTGCGACGACGATCCGGAGATCGAGTTCCCGGCCTGCCACGTGCACCAGCAGGACTGGGGCGTGCCGGTGAAGCTGGTCGCCGACGGCGCGCGCCGGCTGCCGCTGGTGCTCGCCGGCCTGGAGTAGCCCTGGAGTGGCCCGTCCAGTGCGGAAGGGGCCCGGCGGAGCGTACTCCGCCGGGCCCCTTCGCCGTTGAGGGGGGATCAGCCCGGGATCAGCCCTCCAGGAACGCCTTGATCGCGCTGGCCAGCAGGTACGGGTCCTCGGCGCCGCACAGTTCGCGCGCCGAGTGCATGGACAGCGCCGCGATGCCGCAGTCCACCGTCTTGATGCCGAGGCGCGCCGCGGTGATCGGGCCGATGGTGGTGCCGCAGGGCATCGCGTTGTTGGACACGAAGGACTGCCACGGCACGCCGGCCTTCTCGCAGGCGGCCGCGAACACCGCCCGGCCGACGCCGTCGGTCGCGTAGCGGTTGTTGACGTTGACCTTGAGGATCGGCCCGCCGTTCGGCAGCGGGTGGTGGCCCGGCTCGTGCCGCTCGGCGTAATTCGGGTGGACGGCGTGGCCCATGTCGGAGGAGAGGCAGATCGTCCCGGCGAGCGCCCGGGCGCGGTCCTCCGGGGTGCCGCCGCGCGCGTGGACGGTGCGGTCGAGGACGTTGCCGAGCAGCGGGCTCTGCGCGCCGGTGTCCGACTCGCTGCCGGTCTCCTCGTGGTCGAAGGCGGCCAGCACCGGGATGTACGGCAGGTCGGCGGCGCCCTCGGCGGAGGCGACGGCGGCCAGCGCGGCGGTGGCGGCGTGGACGGACAGCAGGTTGTCCAGGCGCGGGCCGGCCAGCAGCTCGCGGTCGCGGCCCAGGTAGGCGGCCGGCTGGACGTCGTGCGTCATCAGGTCCCAGCCCGCCACGTCGGCGGCGTCCACGCCGGCGCGCTCGGCGACGTAGGAGATCAGCGAGCCCTCGTCGACCGGGCCGAGGCCCCAGATCGGGGTGAGGTGGCGCTGCTTGTCGAGCTTCATGCCGTCGTTGACCTGGCGGTCCAGGTGGATCGCGAGCTGCGGCACCCGCAGCAGCGGCTCGTCCAGCTGGACGAGCCGCGAGCTGCCGTCCTTCAGCGCGAGGCGGCCGGAGAGCCCGAGGTCACGGTCCAGCCAGGTGTTCAGCGGGACACCGCCGTAGATCTCCACGGCGACCTGGCGCCAGCCGGCCGAGCCGGTGTCCGGCACCGGCTTGACCCGCAGGTTCGGCGAGTCGGTGTGGGTGCCGACCACCCGGAACGGGGTCTCGGGGCGGGCGCTCTCCGGCAGGTACCAGGCGATCAGGGCGCCGCCCCGGATCAGGTAACGGCCGCCGGCGGCGCCGTCCCAGACGTCGGTCTCGGCGACCTGCCGGAAGCCTGCCTTCTCCAGCCGCTCGGCGGCGCTCGCGACCGCGTGGTACGGGGACGGCGAGGTGCCGAGGAACGCGATCAGATCGTCGCTGTGCGTCCGGTCGAAGAATGCCTGGCGGGCGGCGGCGGTCGACATACTGCTCCTGAGTCGAGGGAGGGCTGAAGCCGGATGGGGAGTCGGCTTCGCACCTTGAGCATATGCCCGTACACGGACAGGGAATTCGGAACCTCCCAACGGATGCAGAACGAGGACACAACCGTGAAGTGACGCCGTGCCGAACTCCGTACACCCAGAGATCCACCCCGGTCGCGGACGGTCATCGCCACGCCCGGCACCGTGCCGCCGGCCCCGCGCAACAGGTGCGAAACGGGCGAACTCGGCGACGGGTGCGGGGCGGCGAACGGGCAGCGCGCGGGACCACGAACGGACAGCGTGCGGGACCGCGAACGGACAGCGTGCGGGGCGGCGAACGGGGCGGCGAACGGGCGGCGAACGGGCGGCAACGCCGAAGGGCCCGGCGGGAGCCGGGCCCTTCGGCGTGAGGGTGGTGTCAGACGGTCGGAGAGGTGTCACGCCCCTCGCGGCGCCCCTGGGGCGCGGCGGCGGGTGACGGGTGGGGCGAGGGCCTCAGAAGGCCTCCTCCGCCAGGTCCATGATCTCGTTGTCGATGCCCTCGGCGATCAGCCGCTGCGGGGCGACGGTCGGCAGGACGTTCTTGGCGAAGAAGCGGGCCGCCGCGACCTTGCCCTGGTAGAACGGGACGTCCTTCTCCGAGGCGCCGGCCTCCAGCTTGGCCAGGGCCACCGCGGCCTGACGCAGCAGCAGCCAGCCGACGACGACGTCGCCGGAGACGAGCAGCAGGCGGGTGGTGTTGAGGCCCACCTTGTACATGTTCTTGACGTCCTGCTCGACCGAGGTGAGGTCGGCCAGCAGCTTGCCCACGATGGCGTCCAGGTCGCCGACGGCCTTGGCGAGCAGCTCGCGCTCGGCGGCCAGGGCGTCGCCGCCCTCGGCCGCGCCGAGGAACTTCTGGATCTGCTCGGACAGCGCGGTGAGCGCCTGGCCGCCGTCCTTGACGATCTTGCGGAAGAAGAAGTCCTGGCCCTGGATCGCGGTGGTGCCCTCGTAGAGGGTGTCGATCTTGGCGTCCCGGATGTACTGCTCGATCGGGTACTCCTGCAGGTAGCCGGAGCCACCGAAGGTCTGCAGGGACTGGGCGAGCTGCTCGTAGGACTTCTCGGAGCCGTAGCCCTTGACGATCGGCAGCAGCAGGTCGTTGAGGCGCTCGGCGGCCTCGTCGCGCTCGCCGCGCAGGCCGGCGGCCACCATGTCGTCCTGGACGGACGCGGTGAACAGGACCAGCGCGCGCATGCCCTCGGCGTAGGCCTTCTGGGTGAGCAGCGAGCGGCGCACGTCCGGGTGGTGGGTGATGGTGACGCGCGGGGCGGTCTTGTCCAGGAACTGCGAGATGTCGGCGCCCTGCACGCGCTCCTTGGCGTACTCCAGGGCGTTCAGGTAGCCGGTGGAGAGGGTGGCGATGGCCTTCGTGCCGACCATCATCCGGGCGAACTCGATGATCTTGAACATCTGGCGGATGCCGTCGACCTTCTCGCCGAGCAGCCAGCCCTTGGCCGGGTGCTTGGCACCGAAGGTCATCTCGCAGGTGTTCGAGGCCTTGAGGCCCATCTTGTGCTCGACGTTGGTGGCGTAGGCGCCGTTGCGCTCGCCCAGCTCGCCGGTCTCCCAGTCGAAGTCGAACTTGGGGACGATGTACAGGCCCAGGCCCTTGGTGCCGGGCTTGCCGCCCTCGGGGCGGGCCAGCACCAGGTGGATGATGTTCTCGGACATGTCGTGCTCGCCCGAGGTGATGAAGCGCTTCACACCCTCGATGTGCCAGGAGCCGTCCTCCTGCTTGATCGCCTTGGTGCGGCCGGCGCCCACGTCCGAGCCCGCGTCGGGCTCGGTGAGGACCATGGTGGCGCCCCAGAGGCGGTCGGTCATCCGCTGGGCGACCTTCTTCTGCTCCTCGGTGCCCTCGTCGTGGACGACGCCGGCGAAGGCGGGGCCGGAGGAGTACATCCAGATGGCCGGGTTGGAGCCCAGGACCTGCTCGGCGTAGGCCCAGATCAGGGAGGACGGGGTGACCTGGCCGCCGATCGCCTCCGGGATGCCCAGACGCCACCACTCGGCGTCCATGTAGGTCTGGTAGCTCTTCTTGAAGGTGGCCGGGACCGGCGCGGTGTTGGTCTCGGGGTCGAAGACCGGCGGGTTGCGGTCGCTGTCGACGAAGGACGCGGCGAGGTCGTTCTCGGCGAGGCGCGAGATCTCGCTCAGGATGTTCTTCGCGGTCTCGACGTCCATGTCCGCGAACGGTCCGGAGCCGTAGACCTGCTCGCGACCGAACACCTCGAAGAGGTTGAACTCCACGTCCCGCAGGTTGGACTTGTAGTGACCCATGGCCGTTTTCTCCGGTTCGTCGCTTCCGGGAGACCGCCGCGTTCGGGCGCCCCGTACCCACCAGTACGCATCATGATGCTACCCAGCGGTAACTTGGGCAAGCCCCTGGCGGTGAATCCGCTATGAACGTGGTCACGTCCCACAAGGCGGGACGACCAGTCCTTGTCAGGATCGACGCCCGCACGGGCGGGTGCGCTCCCGATAGCCTGTCCGTGTGTACGGATATGACCAGAACGCATACCCGGGCGACCCCTACCAGCAGCAGGCGGGTCCGCAGCCGGGCATGAACGGCATGCCCGGCCCCGACGCCTACGGCGCGCAGTCGCAGGCGTCCCAGCAGTCCCTCTACCCCGAGCCCTCCCCGCCGTCGCTGGCGGACGCCGTCCGGGCGTTCACCACGGGCTCGATGGCGGTCGAGGACTTCCAGGCCATCTTCATCACCTCGAAGGTGCACTGCCCTCGCGGCGAGCGGCCCGGCTTCCTGGCGCTGCACAACACGCCGACGCCGGTGATCCCGATGTTCAGCTCGCTGAAGGAGCTGCGCCGCTACGCCGGCAAGGACTCCAAGCACTTCACCGTCACCGGCGCCGAGGTCCTGGACCTGCTGCCGACCGGCTACGGCTTCGCGCTGGACATGGAGGGCGAGCACCGGATGGTGTTCGACGCCAAGGCGGTCGAGCAGATGGTCGACTTCACCATGCGCCGCATGTACGGCTGACCCATCCTGGAGGAGGAGCCCCGCGCTCCTTCGTCACCATATGGTTCAACTTTCAACTTGCTTGTTGTTGAGAATTGAACTAACCTCGTGGACGTAGGCCAGAGGAACCCCCCGAAGGAGGCCGACATGCCCGCCGTGACCGTCGACAACCCGCTGACCCTGCCGCGCGTCGCCACCCCCGACCCCGCCGCCACCAGCGCCCGGCCGGTCCTCACCATCGCGACCGCACCCGAGGGCTTCGAAGGCGAGGGCTTCCCCGTCCGCCGCGCCTTCGCCAAGATCAACACCAAGCACCTCGACCCGTTCATCATGATGGACCAGATGGGCGAGGTGGAGTACGCCGCCGGCGAGCCCAAGGGCACGCCCTGGCACCCGCACCGCGGCTTCGAGACGGTCACCTACCTGATCGACGGCGAGTTCATCCACAAGGACTCGCACGGCGGCGGCGGCCACCTCGGCGGCGGCGACACCCAGTGGATGACGGCCGGCTCGGGCATCCTGCACATCGAGACGCCGCCGGAGTCGCTGGTGGCCACCGGCGGCCTGTTCCACGGCATCCAGCTGTGGGTCAACCTCCCGGCCTCCGACAAGATGGCCGCCCCGCGCTACCAGGACATCCACGGCGGCCACGTCAAGCTGCTCTCCACCCCGGACGGCGGCGCGATCCTGCGGCTCATCGCGGGCGAGCTGGACGGCCACCGGGGCCCGGGCGTCACCCACACCCCGATAACCCTCCTGCACGCCAGCATCACCCCGGGCGCGCAGGTCACCCTGCCGTGGCGGCCGGACTTCAACGCGCTCGCCTACGTCCTCAACGGCGACGGCACCGTAGGCGCCGAGGGCCGCCCGATCCACACCGGGCAGGCGGCCGTGTTCGGCGAGGGCGACACCATCACCATCACCGCCGACACCAAGCAGGACTCCCGCCACCCCAACCTGGACGTGATCCTGCTCGGCGGGCAGCCGATCCGCGAACCGGTCGCCTGGTACGGGCCGTTCGTGATGAACAGCCACCGCGAACTGGAGCAGGCCATGCGGGACTTCCAGTCCGGCCGGTTCGGCCACCCGATCGACTGACGGCACCACCCCGGCGGTGACCACACCGCCCCGGGCGACGGCACCATCCCGGTGACGGCACCGCCCCGGGCGCCTCGGCCGTCTACGCGCCAGGTCCGGTCCGGTCGATCTTGGCGGATCAGCCCGCGGCGTTGGGCGCCCGGCTGGGCGTGCGCCCGGATCGCCCTCGTACTGGACGTACTTGGGCGATTCGGGCGTGCGTCCAGGCGGGATGCCCAGCGTCGCGGGCCCGGCAAGATCGGCCGGACCGGACCTAGAGCCAATGCCAGTGACTTTGGTGTGTCTGTCTCGTTGGTTGTGGTGTGGCGAGGGTGGGGCAGGTCAAGTCGTGTGCGGGTGAGCGGTTGTCGGATCG